>DAIUEO010000078.1:0-13166 GCA_036845125.1 Candidatus Eiseniibacteriota bacterium
TAGCGTCCACCGAAAGCGGAGATCGACGACGGGGCCATGACCTTGTAGTCGTCGTACCGCTCCGGATCCTTCACATCCACTTCCACGATCACGTATGCCGGCATGGCGTCTCCCTCCAGACGGGTTCCACTATATCGCAGCGGGTGGGCGGCATTGTGGCGCCGGGAGGCCTTGCGCATAATCCGCCAACGCCATTTCCGGAGGAACCGATGAGCCGTGCCCGATTGCCGATCCTGCTGCTCGCGGCGGCGGCCGCCCTCGCGCTGCCTCCCTCCCGCCCGCGCGCCGCGCCGCGCGCCGCCCTCGAATTCGGTGACGCGTTCTGGAAGGTGTGGGGCGACGGGCGCGGCGAGCTCTCCGGCTACGATCTCCGGTTTCCCCGCTACGGGAAGGTGCGGCGCGGAACCGCGGTCGCCATCTTCGTCACCGAGACGTTCTCCGGCTCCGCCCGGGTGAAGTCCGAGACCGGCAAGCACCCGGCCGAGGACGAGTACCCGGTCATGAAGCTCAACCTGGTCCAGGATTTCTCGACCGGCATCTACGACTACAACCTGATGACGAGCACGTTCATCCAGCTCGAGGAGGCGAACCGCCTGCCGGCCGGGAGCGCGACCAAGGTTTCGTTCTCGTCGCAGGAGTGGTGCGGCCAGGTCTTCGAGCAGATGCTGTTCGACGCCAAGGCGGCGCGCCTCACCTCCCACAGCTATTTCGACGGCGAGGCCGATCGCGAGCAGGTGCTCGCAATCCCCCCCGGCGCTCTCGCCGAGGACGCGCTTCCGCTCTGGGCGCGCGGCTTCGCCGCCCCGGCGCTCGCGCGCGGCGAGACCCGTGCGGTGCCGCTCGTGCGCTCGCTCGCCACCATGCGTCTCGAGCACGTGCCGGCCGCGGTTCTCGAGGCGCGACTCACGCGATCCTCCGCCCCACACCGGGTTCAGGTTCCGGCCGGCGATTTCGACGTCGAGACCTTCACCGCTGTCGTCACCGGCGGCCGCACGTGGACCTTCTCGGTCGAGGCGGCGGAGCCGCGCCGGCTCGTGGCGTGGGAGACCTCGGACGGCATGCGGGGCGAGCTGCTCGGCAGCGATCGGCTCGCCTACTGGCGCATGAATGGCCCGGGCTTCGAGAGTGAGCTCGCCCGTCTCGGCCTGAGCCCCCGTCCCCCCCGCGTCCCCTAGATCCGCCCGCTGTCTGCGAATCGTCCTTCTGGGTTAGGCTTTCGGGGGACGGAACGAGCGAAACGGCCGGGTCCATGCCTCACCCGCAATCCCTGGAGCAATCATGAAGGGCTTCGATACAGACCTCGAGATTCAGAAGAAGGGCTACGCCCGGCCGGAGGTGCTGGTGAGCACCGAGTGGCTGGCCGACCACCTCGACGATCCGACGGTGCGCGTCATCGAGTCGAACGAGGACCTCCTCCTCTACCCGGCCGGCCACATCCCGGGGGCGGTGCACGTGGACTGGGCCCACGATCTCAACGACCCGGTGCGCCGCGACTACATTCAGCGGTCGGGCTTCGAGGCGCTGGCTTCGCGCATCGGGATCACGCCCGAAACCACCTGCGTCTTCTACGGCGACCGCAACAACTGGTGGGCGTGCTACGCCTTCTGGGTGTTCCAGCTCTTCGGGCACACGCGCGCGGCGGTGGTCGATGGCGGGCGCATCAAGTGGGAGAAGGAAGGCCGGCCGATGACACGCGACGTTCCGAAGATCGCGCCGACCCGCTACACCCCGCCCGAGCGCGACGACACCCGGATCCGCGCGTTCCGCGACGAGGTGCTGGAGCACATGCGCCGGCGGCTCCCGATGATCGACGTGCGGAGCCCCCAGGAGTTCACCGGCGAGCGCACGCACATGCCCGAGTATCCGCAGGAGGGCGTGCTGCGCGGCGGTCACATCCCGGGGGCGCGCAGCGTGCCCTGGGCGCGCGCTTCGAATCCCGAGGATGGCACCTTCCGGAGCGCCGCCGAGCTGCGGGCGATCTACGAGGGCGAGGTCGGTCTCACGCCGGGCGACGACGTGGTCGCGTACTGCCGGATCGGCGAGCGCAGCAGCCACACGTGGTTCGTGCTGACCTACCTGCTCGGCTACTCCAAGGTCCGCAATTACGACGGCAGCTGGACGGAATGGGGCAATTCGGTGGGCCTGCCGATCGAGCGATGACCGAACCGACCTCCCCCGCCCGCGTGCCGCCCACACTGGCCGAGGTCGTGCAACGTCTCTCGATCGCCTCCCGCGAGGAACGCACCGAGACGCTTCTCGAATACGCGGACCGCTTCGAGAGCGTGCCGCCCGAGGTGGCGACGCGTCCGTTCTCCGAGCGGCACCGTGCCCCCTACTGCGAGTCCGAGGCGTACGCGTGGGCGGTCGACCGCCCGGACGGCACGCTGGACTTCCACTTCGCGGTCGAGAATCCGCAGGGGATCTCGGCGATGGCGTGGGCCGTGCTCCTGTCCGAGACGCTCTCGGGGCGGCCGCTCGACGAGGTGCTCGCGGTTCCGCCCGAGGTGGTTCGGAACATCTTCGGCAACGAGGTCTCGATGGGAAAGGGACTCGGATTGATGGGGATGCTGGACCTCGTCAAGCACGAGGCGCGGCTGCGGATCGTTCGGGCGCGCCGCGCATGATCCGGCGCGGCGCTGCGCCGTTCCTGCTGCTCGTGACGGCCGCCGTCGCGATGGCCGCCGCGCCCCCGCGCATTCGCTCGTTCTCCCCCGCCAGCGGTCCGCCGGAAACCGTGGTGCGGATCGAGGGCAACGACCTCACGGCGGTGCGCCGCGTGTTCATTGGCGGCGCCGAGGCGGGATTCCGGACGCTCAGCGCCTCGAGCCTGCAGGCCGCGGTCCCCACCGAGGCGGTCACCGGTCCGATCGTCGTGATGGCGGCGCAGGGCGCCGACACGAGCCACGCCGTGTTCCAGGTCGAGCCCCGCACGCCGAGCGCGGGGGCGTTCGTGCTCGAGCCCGCGCGTCCCGGGCCACAGCCGGGCGGGCTGACCTGGCGCTTCCTGCTTCCGCGAAACGGTCCCGCGCGCTTCGAGGTGTGCGATCTCAAGGGGGTGCGACTGCGCGCGCTCGTGGAGGGAACGCTGGAAGCCGGCGTGCACGAGCGCTCGTGGGACGGACGCGATGCCCGCGGCCGCCGCGTGCCCGGCGGACTCTGCTACGCGGTGCTGGAGTTCGAAGGGCGGCGCATTGCGCGCCTCTCGGTGCTCATGCCCGAAGAGGACTGAGCCTAGAGCTGCAGTACCGAGTGCACCGGCCAGCCCGCGAGCGCTTCGCGCCCGCCGAGGCCGCGCAGCTCGACCAGGAACACGAGCGCGGTGACGCGGGCGTCGAGCTTCTCCACGAGGCCGGCGGTGGCCTTCGCGGTGCCGCCGGTCGCCAGCAGGTCGTCCACGATCGCGACGCGCGTGCCTACGCCCAAGCTGCCGGCCTGGATCTCGAGCGAATCCTCCCCGTACTCGAGCGAATAGACCTGGCGCACCGTCGGTCCCGGCAGCTTGCCGAACTTGCGGGCGGGGACGAGCGGCACGTTCCAGTGGAGCGCGAGGCCGGTGCCGAAGACGAAGCCGCGCGATTCGATCGCGACCACCGCTTCGGGGCGCTCGAGGCCCCGACCCATGAGGCGGATCGCCTCCTTCAGAGCCTCGGGATCGTGGAGCACCGGGGAGATATCGCGGAAGAGGATGCCTTTCTTCGGGAAGTCGGGAAACGAGCGGATCTTCTCTTCGAGGTTCACGCCGGCTCCTGGGGCACCGCGCGCTCACCGGCGTGCATCTCGAGCGCGCGCCGCAGCTTGTCGAGGGCGCGGGCCTCGATCTGCCGCACCCGCTCACGGGTGATGCCGAAGTGCTCCCCGGTCTGCGCCAGCGAGCGCGCGACGCCGTCGTGGAATCCGTAGCGGATGCGCAGGATCTGCTCCTCGCGCTGGCTCAGCTCGCGCAGCAGCCGGTCGACCTTCTCGTGCTGGAGCTGGAGGTCCACCAGCATCTCGACCGACGGCGGCGCCTCCCCCAGGTCGTCGGCGGACAGGCGCTCGAAGGCCTCGCGATTGGAGCCCTCGTCGAGCGAGCGCAGCCCCGCGACCAGCGACGACAGTCGCTCCGCGCGCGGCAGCGAGATGTCGAGCTCGCGCGCCACCTCCTCGTTCGACGGCGGGCGGCCGAGGCGGTCGTTGAGCATGCGCTCGGAGCGCGCGAAGCGCAGCACCTGCTGGAACATCTGCACCGGGATGCGCACCGATCGCGCCTGCTCGGCGATGCCGCGCAGGATGGACTGGCGGATCCAGATCGAGGCGTAGGTGCTGAAGCGCAGGCCCCGCTCGGGCTCGAAGCGGTCCACGGCATGAATCAGCCCGAGGTTGCCCTCCTCGATCACGTCGAGCAGCGGCAGGCCGCGGTTCCGGTAGGCGCGCGCGATGTGCACCACGAGCCGCAGATTGGCGAGGATGATCCGGCGCCGGGCGCCCTCGTCGCCGGCGCGGGCCCGGAAGGCCAGCGCGAGCAGTTCGGCGTGCTCGAGCAGCGCAATGCGCCCGATCTCGTCGAGGTAGACGTCGAGGAGGTCGCGCTCCGCGCCGTGCGCCCGCACGGCGTGCCGCTCGTTCTCCTCGGGAAGCTCTACCCCCAGGGCTTCGAGCCGGTCGCGGAACGCCTGGAATGCCTCGGCGTCGAACTCCGGGTCGAGGAGCAGCGCATCCAGGTCGGCCGACGCGAGCGTGCGGCGTCCTTCGGCGGAGGCCAGCGCCTCCTCGAGGCGCCCGGCAAATCGATTCCAACGGCCGGGGGTCGACACGGGTCGAGGATAACCCGCGCCGGGCTAGAACGTGATTTCGAAGGTGCGGTGACGCGCGGGACCGGCCGAGAGATCGGAATCCACCCGGGTCACCCGGGCGCCGCGCGGACCCTGCTCGAGCTCGGCGAGCAGCGCGCGCAGCTCGGCTTCGGCTCCCTCCGCCTCGACCTCGACCGTCCCGTCGGGTTGATTCCGTACGGTGCCGGTGAGGCCGCGGGTGCGCGCACGCCGCAGGACGAAGGCCCGGAAGCCGACACCCTGGACGGATCCGGTGACGATGGCGATCAGCCGGTGCACAGGGCGCTCATCGTCTCTTCCGCGTGATGAGGATGGTCGGGGCGAGAGGATTTGAACCTCCGACCCCCTGGTCCCGAACCAGGTGCTCTACCGGGCTGAGCCACGCCCCGACACGTTTCACATCCGCGGAGGATTGCTACGGAGTCTCATCCTGCCAGGCATCGCGTCCGACGAGCGGAACGAAGCGGCATTCTCCGTGACGCTGCCGATCCCATTCATCGGGTCCCCGACGCTCCCAGACTTCGAGGTATTGAGAGTCGGCTCCACCCACCGGAATCACCAGAAGGCCCCGCTCCAAGAGCTGCTCGCGCAGAGCATCTGGGACACGGGGCGCAGCGGCGGCGACGAGGACCCTAGCATAGGGGGCATACTCCTGCCAGCCGAGCGTCCCGTCGCCGTGGCGCAGCGCCACGTTCGTCACACCGTACTCGTCGAGCCGGCGCTGTGCGGAGCGCAGCAGCGACGCCACCCGCTCGACGCTGAACACGCGTTCCACGAGCCGCGTGAGGAGCAGGGTCTGGTAGCCGCTGCCGGTGCCGATCTCGAGGACCCGGTGGCCGGGGTCGAGCCGCGCGAGCTCGAGCATGCGGGCGACGATATAGGGCTGGGAGATCGTCTGTCCCTCGGCGGTGGGGAGCGCGTGGTCGCCGTAGGCGCGGTGCTCGAAGCCGGGATCGACGAACACGTGGCGCGGCACCTCGCTCATCGCCTGCAGCACGCGGACGTCGCGGATGCCGCGCCCGATGAGCTGCTCCTCCACCATGCGGCGGCGGGCGGTGGCCCAGCGGTCGCGGGACGTATCGGTGATGCGTTTCAGGTCGTCAGTCCCCATCCGCGGATGACGTCGATGGCGCGCTCGTCGGTGAGGTCGAGTTGAAGCGGGGTGATCGAGACGAACCCCTCGTCGACGGCCGCGAAGTCGGCGTCGGGCCGGGTCTCCCACACCGCGTCCTCCCCGCCGATCCAGAAATAGTCGCGGCCACGCGGGTCCACCTTGCGGATCAGGGTGTCGCGGTAGACGCGGCTCCCGAGCCGGGTGACCTTGATGCCGCGCACCTGGTCCCATGCACGGTGCGGCACGTTCACGTTGAGGAGCTGACGGCGCGGCAGTCCACGGTCGAGCACGCTCTGGACGACGCGCGCGATGAACTTTGCCGGCGCGACGAAGTCGGAGCGCTCGCGGCTGGCGAGCGAGGCCGCGATCGACGGCGCACCCTGGAGGGTTCCTTCGATCGCCGCCGCCACCGTCCCCGAATAGAAAACGTCCTCCCCCATGTTGGGCCCGTGGTTGATGCCGGAGACCACCAGCGCCGGCGGCTCGTCGAGCAGCCCGTGGAAGGCCGCGACCACGCAATCGGTCGGCGTGCCGTCGATGCTGTAGACGTGATCCTCGTGATGGTGGATGCGGAACGGACGGTGCAGCGTGAGCGAATGCGACGTCGCACTCTGGTCGCGGTCGGGCGCCACGATCACCACCCGGTCGAGCGCCGAGAGCGCATCTTTGAGCCGCTGGAGCGCCGGTGCGAAGATCCCGTCGTCGTTGGTGACGAGGATCATCGGACCTCACCCGCACGCGCCGCGCGCATGGCGGGCGGCGGCACCACGCCCTCGACCGTGAGGCGCGCCAGGGTGCCGATGATGCGCGGGACGTCGCGCATGACCCGGATCTGGCTCTTCTCCTCGCCGTACACGGTGGGGATCGTCACCTCGGCGAGGCGGAAGCCGAGCCGCGCCGAGCGGACGATCATCTCGGTCTCGACCTCGTAGCGCCCGGCGGTGAGCGGGGTCCGCTCCAGCACCGCCCGCCGATGCAGGCGGAACCCGCACTGGCTGTCGTGAACCGGGCGGCCGGCGAGGAACGAGGTCCAGCCCGAGGAGAACGCGTTCGCGAAGCGACGGCGGGCCGGCATGTCGGACGAACGGAGGCGGGCGCCGAGCACGAGGTCGGCGGAGACAGCGGCGCGGACGAAGTCGGGCACGCACTCGGGCGGATGCTGGCCGTCGGCATCGAGCGTCACGACCGCGTCGCGATCGCGGAGCGCGGCGAAGCCGGCGAGCAGCGCGTGGCCCTTGCCGCGGTTGGACTCGAACGAGATCACGCGCGCCCCGTGGCGGCGCGCCACCTCGGCGGTGGCGTCGCGCGAGCCGTCGTCGACCACCAGGATCTCGAGCGGCTCGGGCAGCGCCTGCAGCCGCTCCAGCACTTCGCCCAGGTGCGCGGCCGCCTGGTAGGCGGGGATCAGCGCGGCCACCTTCATGCCGCACTCTCGGGCAGCGGCTCGAACCCGAACCACTGCTCCGGGGCCCGTCGCACGTGTGCGAGCACCGACTCGCCGAGGCGCGCCCGCTGGGGCGCGCGCGGCTCGAGCGGCGCATCGAAGGTGACGCGGTAGCGTCCGCGGTCGATGCGCGACATGACGGCCGGCAGGAGGAGGCCGCCGCCGCGACGCGCCACCGCGAATCCCCACGAGCTCAGCGAGCGTCGGGTGCCGGGCAGCGCGCGGTCGCCCATCACGGCGATCCACTCCCCCCGCCTAAGCGCGTCGGCTCCGACGCGCCACAGCACGTCGCCCTCGAGCCGGCGCACGTGGTGACAGGCGCGGCGGCGCTCGAAGCAGCGCTCGACCGCCCCGCGATGACGGCGCGCGAGCACGCGCACCGGGAAGCCGGAGGCCGAGAGCCACGCGGCGCCCCACTCCCAGTTGCCCGCGTGGGAGGAGAGCACGACCACGCCGCGGCCCGAGGCGCGCGCGGCGTCCAGGTGCTCGGCGCCCGTGACCACGCAGGAGCGGGCCAGCACTTCGGGATTCAGGCGGTCGAGGCGGAGCATGTCGGCGAACATGAGCGCGAACTGCTCGAAGCTCTCGAGCGCGAGCGCGCGCACTTTTCCCGGAGCGGCGGGCCCGGCGAGCAGCCGGTGCAGGTTGGATTCGAGGTGGCGGCGGGCCGGAACGTTCAGGCCGAAGGCGGCGCGGGCCACCACGCGCGCCAGGCGTTCGGTGGCGGCCGGTGGCAGGCTTCGCTCGATACGAATCGCGAGGCCCCAGGTCGCGTCGGCGCAGGCGTCCAGGAAGTGCATCCGGTGAGGCTCCCTCCGTGCGGTGCCGGCCGCGCCTCCCCGCGGTGAGGGCGAAAATGGTCGGGGCGACTGGATTTGAACCAGCGACCACCTGCCCCCCATGCAGGTGCGCTACCAGGCTGCGCTACGCCCCGACCAGGTAATGGGGAAACGGCGGACCGACTTTAGGCGCTCGAAGCCTCGAGCCGCAAGCCGGCTAATTCGTGCGGAGCTTCGTGAGGATCTGCCGGAGCCCGTCCTTGATCTCGCTCAGAACGATCCGGCTGTCGGCCTCGGTGAAGGCGATCTCGACCTGGGGCACTCCGTCCTTGCGCTCGTCGAGCAGGTGGCGACGGGCCCCTTCGATGGTGAAGCGTCGCGCGTACAGGAGATCCTTGATCTTCATCAGCATCTTCACTTCGTCGGCCCGGTACATGCGGTTCCCCGCCCGGTTCTTGCGCGGGCGCAGCATGCTGAACTGGGTCTCCCAGTAGCGGAGCACGTGCGCCTTCACGCCGATCATCTCGCTCACCTCGCTGATCGAGCGGTAGATCCGGCCGTCGGACGCAGTCTTGAGTGCCATCCATCACCTCCGATGTGAAAAGGCTAGGCCTCGCTCTTGAGGTCGCGGCTCATCAGGGCCTGCAGGGCCTCGCGCGGGTCGCGGCCTTCCTCGAGCAGCGCACACACCTGCTCGGTGATCGGCAGCTCCACGCCGTGCGCGTGCCCGAGGTCCCGCGCCGCGCGCGCGGTCTTCACGCCCTCCGCGACCATGACCATCGAGCCGAGCACGTCGGCCAGTTTCTCCCCGCGGCCCAGCCGCTCCCCCACGTGACGATTCCGGCTGTGACGGCTCGTCGCGGTTGCGATCAGGTCGCCCATGCCGGCCAGTCCGAAAAAGGTCTCCCGCTTCCCGCCCATCGCCACACCGAGCCGCGACATCTCCGCGAGCCCGCGCGTGAGCAGGGCGCCCTTGGTGTTGTCACCGAAGCCGATGCCGTCGCACACCCCGGCCGCGATCGCGATCACGTTCTTGAGCGCGGCCGCGATCTCGCAGCCCACGACGTCCGGGTTCGTGTAGATCCGGAACCGCGGAGAAGAGAAGTCGCGCTGGATCGCGCGCGCACGCGCTTCGTCGCGGCAGGCCGCGACCACGGACGTCGGAATTCCGACACTGACTTCCTCCGCGTGGCTCGGACCGGTGATCACGACCGCCCCGGGGTCGTCGTAGGCATCCGCGATCACCTGGCTCATGCGCTCGAGCGTGCTGGTTTCGAGTCCCTTGGACGCCGAGACGGGGATCGCCTTCGTCCCCGTCGCCCGCACCTTCGTCGCCACCTCGCGCACCGCCTGCGAGGGCACCACGAACAGGACGATTCCGGCTCCTTCGAGCGCCGCTTCGAGTTCCGGGCGAACCTTAACCTGCACCGGGAGCGCGATGCCAGGTAAAAACTTCCGATTCTCCCGGTCGGCCTCCATCTGCTCGAGGTCGGCGCGGACGTTGCCCCAGATCGAGACGTCGTGACCGAGGCCGGCGAGATGGACCGCGAGCGTGGTACCCCAGGACCCCGCGCCCAGCACCGCCACGCGGCTCACCGGCGCACCTGTCCCCAGGTGAACTTGCTCTCCTCCCCGTGGACGAGGCGGCGCAGGTTCTCGCGGTGGCGGAGGATCACGATCCCCGTGACCAGCACCGCGAAGGCGAACGTCGGGCTGGTCGGCCCGTAGGTCTTCATCAGCGCGATGGCGGCGGCGAAGGCGAGCGATCCCAGGATCGAGCCGAGCGAGATGTAGCGGGTGAAGGCGATGGTGGCGACGAACACCGACGCGAAGACCAGGAACGCCGGAGGCGCGAGCGCGAGCAGCACGCCGGCCATGGTGGCCACCCCTTTCCCGCCCTTGAAGCCCGCGAACATCGTCCACACGTGACCGGCGACCGCGCTGAGGCCGACCACGATGCCGCACATCTGCGGCCCGCCCGGGAAACTGTCCGCGAGCGGCGTGGCGGGAACGATCCACACCGGGAGCGCGCCCTTCGCCATGTCGAGCGTCAGGGTCGCGATGCCGAGCGCGCGGCCCAGGGAGCGGAACACGTTCGTCGCGCCGAGGTTTCCCGAGCCGACGCGGCGCACGTCCACGCCGCGGAACGCGAGCCCGAGCCAGAGGCCGAACGGCAGCGACCCCGAGACGTAGCCGATCATGATCGTGAGGAGCACCGGGATCACGCGCCGCCCTCCCGTGCCGCGTGGCTCATTCGCTCTTCCGGAACTTCATGCGCACCGGGGTGCCATGGAAGTCGAAATGATCGGTGAAGTCCAGCCACAGGAAGCGCCGGTACTGATCGGAGAGCCGGGACGGCGCGTTCACGAACAGCGTGATCTCCGGGGGGCCGGTGCCGGTCTGGGTCAGGTAGTAGATGCGCGGGGTGCGTCCCGAGGAGGTCGAGGGGACCGAGCGGCGGCGTTGCACGTCCTGGAGCCAGCGGTTGAGCTCCGAGGTGGGCACCTTGCGGCGGTACTCGGCGATGCGCTTCGCCATCAGCGCCGGCAGCCGCGCGAGATGGATGCCGGCCGTCGCCGACACCGGCGCCGCCGGCAGGTCGCCGAGCGTCGGGTAGCGTTCCTCCCGCGCCGCCATCAGCTTCTTCCACGACGCCTCGCGCTCCTCGATGCGGTCCCACTTGTTGTAGAGCAGGAGCAGCGAGCAGCCGGCCTCGAGTGCGTGCTGGGCGAGCCGCGCATCCTGACCCTGGAACCCCTGGGTGGTGTCCACCACCAGGCACGCCAGGTCCGCGCGCTCGAGCGCCGAGAGCGCACGCAGCGTCGCGTGGAACTCGGTCGGATCCTCGAAGTGCGCCTGCTTGCGGATGCCGGCGGTGTCGACCAGCACGAACGAGCCGGCAGGCGTGGTCCATCGCGAGTCCACGGCGTCGAGCGTGGTGCCAGGCTCGGCCTCGACCACCATGCGCTCCTCCCCGAGCAGCGCGTTCACCAGCGACGACTTGCCCACGTTCGGCCGGCCGATGATGGCGATGCGTCCCGAAGGGTCTTCCTCCTTCTCCTCGGGCGGCGGCAGACTCGCGACGACCCGGTCGAGCAGGTCGCCGATGCCGTAGCCGTTCTCGGAGGACATCGGCTCGGGTTCGCCGAGCCCGAGCCGATGGAATTCGTGCACGATGGTGTCGCCGGGCTTGTCCACCTTGTTGACGGCGACCAGCACCGGCCGCTGGCCGCGGCGGAGGCGCTGCGCGATCGCCGAATCGAGATCGGTCGGGCCCGACTTGGCGTCCACCAGGAACACCACGACGTCGGCGAGACTGATCGCGGTCTCGGCCTGACGCCGCACCAGCGCCTCCCGGCCCTCCGCGACGTCCGGCAGGAATCCGCCGGTGTCGACCAGCACGAACTCGCGCCCCGCCCATTCGGCGCGCGCGGCATTGCGGTCACGCGTCACGCCCGGACGGTCGTGCACGACCGCCCGCCGCTGTCCGAGGACGCGGTTGAAGAAAGTGGACTTCCCCACGTTGGGGCGTCCGATGATGGCGACGACAGGAGCGGACAAGGGCAATAAATCCGAGCGCCGGCCACCGCTCTTTTCAGGCAGTGCCGGCGCGTGGAGAGAACATGGAGCGGGCAACGGGGTTCGAACCCGCGACCTCAAGCTTGGGAAGCTCGCGCTCTACCAACTGAGCTATGCCCGCGAAGATCGCTCGGTGAACTCGCTGGAAAAGTTAGAGACTCACCGGGGGTGTGTCAACCGTGTGGCGGCCAACTCATTGCGGCGCGCGCTGCACGCGTTGTCGGAGGCTCATCCCCCGGCGGCGATGCGTTCGGCCAGGCCCGCGACGGGCTCCCGGGCGTCCAGGGGCTCCGCCTCGATCTGGTGGCGGAGCCAGGTGCGCTGCCGCCGCGCGAGCTGGATCGTGCGCTTCGTGGTGCGCTCCTCCGCCTCTTCGGGCGAGAGCGTGCCCGCGATCCGCTCGAGGGCTTCGTCGTATCCGATCGCGCGCAGCTGGTGGAGCGCCGCGCCGAAGCCTTCGTCGATCAGGGCGCGCGTCTCCTCGATCAGTCCGCCCGCGAACATCGCGGCGGTGCGCGCGGCGATGCGCTCCTTCAGGAGTGCGGGTTCGAGCACCATCTCGTAGATCCGCCAGTCGGCCTGGAACGCGGGCTCGCGTGCCGCCTCGTGCCACGCGGAGAGCGGCCGTCCCGTGGAGCTGTGCACCTCGAGCGCCCGCAGGATGCGCTGCGTGTCGCGGGTGGCGAGCCGCGCGGCGGTGACGGGATCCACCTCGGCGAGGCGCCGGTGCATCGCCTCGAGCCCCAAGGTATCGAGCTCGGCGGCGAGACGGTGGCGGGTTTTCGGATTCACGGGCGGCATCGCGGCGAGTCCCTCCATGACGGCGGCGAGGTAGAAACCCGATCCGCCGACGAGCACCGGCAGGGCGCCGCGCGCGCGGATCTCCACCACCGCGCCGGCCGCGGCCCGCGCATACCATCCCGCGCTCGCCGGCTCGCCGATCTCGAGCGCGTCGAACAGGTGGTGCGGCCGCGCGGCGCGCTCCGCCGGCGGGGGCTTGCCGGTGCCGATCTCGAGCCGGCGGAACACCTGGCGCGAGTCCGCGCACACGACTTCGCCGCCGAGCCGCTCCGCCACCCGCTCGGCCAGCGGCGTCTTGCCGGTCGCCGTGGCGCCGACTAGCGCGATCACCGGCCCGGAGTTCATCGCGCCCTGGCGGGGCTCCCGGTCACGAGCGGCCGAAGCGGCGGTGCAGCTCTTCGAGATCGAGCCGCACGTAGGTCACGCGGCCGTGCGGATCGCCGTGGGGCCGTGACGTGCCGAACAGCCGGTTCACGAGGCTCGACATCTCGGCGGGCTGGAGCGCATCGCCGCAGCCGCCTTAAACGATGCTGACATGTTCAAGATCAGTGTTATTTGGCCGATCATCGAAGAACTGGAGCGCCTGAGCGGTAAAAACTACGACAGTCATACTAACCCCATGCGCGTAATTGCCGACC
>DAIUEO010000078.1:13176-17313 GCA_036845125.1 Candidatus Eiseniibacteriota bacterium
GCCGAACAGCCGGTTCACGAGGCTCGACATCTCGGCGGGCTGGAGCGCATCGCCCGCCTTGATGGCCGTGTGGCAGGCGTGCGACCGCGCCAGGTGTTCGACGACGTCGAGGTGCGGATGGCGCGCAAGGCGCTCCTCGTAGTCGTCGAGCAGGGCCTCGAGGAATGGCCCCGGGGCGTCGGTGCGCACCTCGCCCGGCACGCCGCGGATCACCACGCTCGGCGGACCCAGCAGGGTGAGGTCCCAACCGAGCTGATGGAGCCAGGGTCCGATCTCGAGCAGTCGCTCGAACTGCGAGCGTGACAGATCGACCAGCGCCGGGAAGAGCAGCTGCTGGCTCGCCCCCTCGGCGCCCTGGAAGCGCGCGAGCGCTTGCTCGTAGAGGATGCGCTCGTGCGCCGCGTGCTGATCGATGATGACGAGCCCGCCGCGCACCGGAGCGAGGATGTACGTGCGGTGGAGCTGCCACATCTCGGGCTCGGAGAGCGTGCGCGGCTCCCGCGCCGCCGGCGGCGCCGCCGCCGGAGTTGCCGCGTCCACGCGTGGCGAGAGCGGTCCCAGCGTGAGCTGGTCGGGATCGGCGGGGCGCTCGCTCACGCGGTCCGCCCAGGCCGATCCGGCGCCGCCCGGCACCACCGTGAACGGCGGGTGCAGCGTGGCGAGCGGCCGCGCGGCGACCGCCGCCACCAGCGAGAAGACCGGACCGTCCTCGGCGAAGCGGACTTCGCGCTTGGTCGGGTGCACGTTCACGTCGAGGCGATCGGGTGGGATCGAGATCCACACCACGCCCCACGGAAAGCGTCCCTCGGGAAGCAGGTTGCCGTACGCGCGGCGCAGCGCCTGCCCGATCAGGGGACTCTGGATCCAGCGCCGGTTGACCAGCACGATCTGGTGCTCGCGGGTCGCGCGCGCATGCTCGGGCAGACCGAGCAGAACCTGGACCTCGAGGCCGTCGCGCGTCGCGGTGGACTCGAGCAGCTGGTCGGCGTGGCTCGCTCCCCAGATCGCGGCCGCGCGGGCCCGGTGATCGGACGCCGCCGGCCACTCGAGGCGGACCCGATCGTCCACGAGGAGCCGGAATGCCACCCCGGGAAAAGCAAGCGCATAGCATTCGATCATCCGGATCGCGGCCCGCAGCTCTCCGCCCGGAGTGCCGAGGAACTTCCGGCGCGCCGGCGTGTTGTGGAAGAGATCCGCGACCTCGACGGTGGTGCCGGGCGCGCGCGCCGCGCTCCCGCGCTCGGTCACCACTCCCCCGTCGACCGCAAGGAACGCCGCACCTTCCGCGTTCGCCGGCCGGCTCGTCAGGCGCATCCGGCTCACGGCGGCGATGCTCGGCAGCGCTTCGCCGCGGAAGCCGAGCGTCTGCAGGCGGTCGAGGTCTTCGAGCGTCTCGATCTTGCTCGTGGCGTGGCGTTCGAGCGCGAGCTCGAGATCGGCGGCCGCGATGCCGGAGCCGTCGTCGGCCACCACGAAGCGGCGGTCGAGGGCGCCGTCCACGCGGATCTCCACCGCGCGGGCTCCCGCGTCGAGCGCGTTCTCGAGGATCTCCTTGAGCGCCGCAAGCGGGCGCGCGATCACTTCCCCGGCGGCGATCCGAGAGGCGGTATCGGCCGGAAGTCGGCGAAGCGAGCGCGTGAGGGTGCCTTCCATGGGAGGGCACGCACGTTTGCACGGCCGTGATGCGTGGTCAAGACCTGGCGGCGCGGGGGTGGTGATCCGGCTGGGTCCAGCCGGTGGCGGCCGCAAACATCAGGGCGGCTCCGGTGGGCGACGACATCTCGATGCGTTCGTCGCTCATGAGCATCGTGGGCGGCAGGCCGGAAGCGCGGCACGTCTCGTCCCACAGGTCGGCGAGGCGGCGCCGCACGTGGATGAACTCCGCCGGCGTTCCGCCGCACAGCAGCAGGACCTGGTCGGGAGCGGGACGGCAGAGGATGTCGCTGTCGCGGAGCCGGGAGTGGATTCCGCGGCAGAAGATCTCGATGGCCGACGGCGGGCCTTCGAACTGGAGACGGTGGAGCGAATGCCGCTCCTCGCCGCCCTCGCCGATCGCGAGGCGCACGCGCGACAGGAACTCGCTCGGCGAGAGCCAGTCGGTGCGGCCAGGCTCGCAGTGTCCCGGTCGGCGGCCACAGGCGCGCTCGAGGTCGAGGGCCGCCTGCTCCCAGCGCTCGCGCGCCGCGTCCGAGGACAGTCCGCTGGCCGCCAGCGCACCGGCGAAGAAGGGCGTCGTGATCGGCCAGCTTCCCGAGATGCGGCCATGCTCGGCGCCGTCGAGGCGGCTGACGATCTGGGGTTGGGCGAGCTGGAGGGCGAGCGACGACAGCGTCTCGAGCATCGGATCGGCCTGGCCGACGTGCGCCACCACGCGGCGTCGCGAACCGGCACGCACGAGGCGCGCTCCGCTCGCTTCAGTCTCGGCCGTGAGATCGGCGAGCCAGTTTTCGATCGCGGCCGGATCGTCCGGGGTGGGTGTCGTGGAGGCGGCGCCGCCGGTCCCCGGGATCAGCTTGAGTCCGGGCGATCCGGCGGACGGAGTGCGCGGCACGAGATCGTCCGCCAGCATCATCCGCGCACCGATCGCCCGCATCAGGGTTTCGACGCGGTCGCGGCGCGGGCTCGCCGCTCCGACCAGCGCCTCGTCGAACACATGGCGGGTGATCTCCGCGAGATCCGTGGTCCAGGGCACGCCGCGGTCGGCCAGCGTGCGCAGCCACGGCTCCTCGGCACGCTCGGCGACCGCGAGCTCGATCGTGCACTCGGCGCGCTCGAGCAGCGCAGGCAGCAGATCGGATTCACGCTCGCCGAGATCGATGAGCGCGATCCGGCGCGGCGCGGGCTGGGGTTCGAGGGACGCATCCATGGTGGCTCAACGATGCTCCTGCATCTCGCGTACCAGCGGTGGTTTGCCGCGGAATCCCGCGCCAGCTGCGAGGTGCGGCCGGGGTGGAAACCTCAGGCGCGTGCAGATCGCACGATGCGCCGCCCGGTCCTGCTGCGGAACGCCCCGGCCTAGCGCAGCGTCGAAGCCGGGACCGCCGGCAGCATGGTCTCGCGCAGCTCGGTGTCGTGGATGCTCACCGGGAACCTTTCGCGGAGCAGCTTGAAGTAATCCTGGAGCCGGATCTCGATGGCGCGCTGGGTCTCCGAATCGAGACGCCGCGACACCGCCTCGGGAGGCAATCGCGTGAGCTCGACGAGGCTGACGCGGGTGGAGCCGCGCGGCAGATCCACCCATCCGCTGGTCTGCCCGGGAGAAAGTACCGGGGCCGCGTTCGTTCCGAACACCAGCGAATCCAGCGCCGCCACGCCGCCCAGTCCCTGGACCCCCTTGCCGGGCGCGAGATCCGGAATGCGCTCGAGTCCGCCGAAGGCCGCCCCCAGGCTGTCGAGAGACCAGCCGGCAGCGGCGAGCGAATCCAACTCGGCCTTCTTGGCTTCGAGTGCCGCCGCCGAGAGCTCGCGGCGGTAGGCCTCGGTCACCGTCTGCTGCACGGATTCGAAGGTCGGGATGCGCGCGGGACCGACGCTGTCGAGCCAGACCACCGTCCATCCGCTGCCCTTGTCCAGGCGCGGGCGGTTCATGAGGGTGCCGGGCGGGATCGTGGTGAGTTCGTGCATGAACATCGCACGCTCGCTGGTGCTGGTAATGCCTTCGAAGGGCGCGTACTCGGCGGGAGTCGCGGCGAGACCGAGCTTGTGCGCCGTCGCGCGGGCCCGGGCCGGGGTGCGCGAGACCGCGATGATGCTGTCGGCGAGCTTGCGCGCCATCTGGTCGGCGCGTTCGGCCGCGAGATCCGCGCCGACATTGCTGTAGAGCCGTGCCAGCGGCTCGGCGACCGCCGGGAGGTAGTCGATGCATTTGATGATGTGGTATCCGACCTCGGTCTTCACGAGATCGGAGATCTCGCCCGGGCGCAACGCGAACGACGCCCGCTCGAACGGCTCGAGCATCGTCCCGCGCCCGAAGAGCCCGATTTCGCCGCCGTGATCGCGGGTCGGCGGGTCATCGGAATAGAGCCGGGCCAGGCGCGCGAAGTCCTCCCCCGCCCGGGCGCGGCGCAGAACGTCCTCCGCCTTGCGGCGCGCCGCCTGGTCGGAGAGCCAGCCCGGCAGGTCTCGCGACAGCGCGAG
>DAIUEO010000079.1:0-1179 GCA_036845125.1 Candidatus Eiseniibacteriota bacterium
GCCACCAGCTCGGCGCGCTGCAGGAGGGACTCGTGCACGAGGGAGAACCGCGCGTGCTCGAGGTAACGCAGGCCGCCGTGCAGCATGTGACTCGAGGCGCTGCTCGCCCCCGCGGCGAGGTCCGCGCGCTCGAAGAGCGCGACCGAGAACCCATTCCGCGCCGCCAGCCGGGCGATGCCGAGCCCGGTGATGCCGCCGCCGAGCACCGCAAGGTCGTGGGTGTTCACCGAGGGCGGCCGGGTGCGCTCAACCGGAGCGCG
Organism: Candidatus Eiseniibacteriota bacterium; assembly: GCA_036845125.1. Lineage (GTDB taxonomy): Bacteria > Eisenbacteria > RBG-16-71-46 > RBG-16-71-46 > RBG-16-71-46 > DAIUEO01. The sequence goes on from DAIUEO010000079.1 coordinate 261, forward strand.
TGTCTCCGTGGGTCTGCGGTGCGAGAGGTATCGTCGGCTTGGGCGGTTGATTCAGGTTCCAGTCCCACGGGAGATCGGGCACCGGGTCCCGCGCCTGAATCTTCGACTTGAATTCGGCGGGCGCGTACTTGACCAGGAACTCCTTGATCTTCTTCAGTCCGCCGAAGTCGGCGCCGTACCACTGGAAGATCTGGGTCGTGCGCACCCGGCCGTCGTCCTCGACGCGGAGCTGCGTCTTGCTGGCGAGCGCGCCGCGCACCGCCGCTTCGAGCTGGCGATCGAGCGAATCCCCGCGATAGACGCGGGGCTGGAGCGGCGGGCACGACACCGCACCGCACACGACCGCGAAATGCGCCCGCGGGTCGAGGCTGCGGGGCGGCTGCTTCCCCGAGTGGTGATCGAAGCCGTCGAAAACGAACGCGCGTTCGAACTGGTCGAGGGTGTACGTCTTGCCCTCCACGTCGATCAGCGGCTGGCCGAACATCGACTGACCGTCGAACTGGATCTGGTGCACGTTGTCGAGCTGGTAGCCCTTGACCCCCAGCTTGCGCGCGGTGATCGGGACGCGGTCGGTCACCACCCGGTTCGCGATCGTCTCGATCACGAGGAAGTTGTAGGTGTTGATCGCCCACGCGCGCCGGTCCCGCGCCGACATCTTCGAAGGCTGCGTCGCGAGCAGCTCGCTGCGGATGTTCTGGAACAGCTGGTAACGCTCCGGGTTCCGCCAGAGCGTGAGGTAGTCGAAGCGGGTGACCATCGGCTCGCCCGGCCCCGAGACCACCGAGAGATGCCGGTTGAGCAGCGCCTGGTAGGTGTCGAACGGATCGGGCCCCGGCTCCGAAGCGGCGTGCGCGACCGAGGACATCACCATCAGCACGGCCGCGAGCGCGGGCATGCGCGGGTTCATCGGTACCTCCGG
>DAIUEO010000079.1:1189-17085 GCA_036845125.1 Candidatus Eiseniibacteriota bacterium
GCCGTTTCATAGTTCCAAAGATCGATGCCGACTTTATCGGCAAGGGCTGCCGCATCGACCAATCCCGTCAGATTGAAGAGCGAGTATTGCCATGCCCGCGTGGGCCCCAGCTCACGCGGCTGGCGGCCGTGATCTTGGATCCCCACCTCGAGACGCGCTGGTTCTCCGTGTCGCCGACGAACACCGTTCCATCCCCCGTGACGGCGAGCGCGCGTGGCCGGTAGAACTCGCCCAGCCCGGCGCCATACGTTCCGAACTCTCCGATGTAGGCGCCGCCCAAGTCGAACATCTGAACCCGCGAGTTGTTGTAGTCGGAGACGTACACGATTCCGTCCTCGTCGATGCCGATGCCGAGCGGCTGCTGGAACTGACCGGGGCCGGAGCCCGCCGAGCCCCACGACCCCGCGTACGTGCCGTCGGTCTGGAACTTCTGGATACGCTGGTTCAACTGGTCCGACACATAGATGAAGCCATGTCCGTCCGCCGCCACCCCGTACGGGAAGTTCATCTGTCCGGGACCGCTGCCCACTCCCGTCCCGCCGATCTCGAGCAGGTAGACGCCGTCGGGCGTGAACTTCTGGACCCGGTGACTGAATTGATCCACCACCCACAGGTTGCCGTCCTCGTCGAGGGCGCCATGCGTCGGATGGTAGAACTGGCCCGAGTCCACGCCTCCCGTGCCCCACTCCATCACGTACTCACCATTGGTCGTGAACTTCAGAACCCGGTCTCCTTCGTTGTCGACCACGTAGATGTGCCCGGAGTGGTCCGAGGCCAGCCCGACCAGCCGATTGGTGGGATAGGGCTCGCCATAATACCAGTCCAGGACGAACGTCGAGTCCGGACCGAACTTCTGGATGCGGTTGTGGTCGGAGTCGGCCACGTACACGAAACCGCCCTCGTCGACCGTGATCCCCGCCACCATGTCGAACTGCCCGTTGCCGAGACCGAGCGTTCCCCACGAATAGAGGAAGACCGGGGATCCGGTGGCAAAGGCGTGGCTGCTGGCCAGGGCGGAGAGAAAGAGGGGGAGGGCGAAGAACAGGCACCGACGAAGACTCACGGCCGAATCTTCCCCCACCGGGGAGGCCTAAGGCAATGCCTCCAAAGCCGGCGCGGCGCCGGGGAGGACCGGCGCCGCGTTGAGGGCTTCGGACAGGGCTACCAGCGGGGAGGCTGGGCGAAACCGTAGTAGCCGTTGTCGCGATCGAAGGTCCGGCGAACGCGCGGGAAGATTCCGAGCGCCTGGAGGCCCGACGCGTACTCGTAGCGGAAGGCGATCCGGTCGCTGGGCTGACTCATCGCCTCGAAGTGAGTGCGATGGACCGGGTCCCAGCGGCTGTCCCCCCAGCCGGTGCCGGGATTGGACTCGCCCTGCGACTCGTTGCCGGCCAGGTCGCGCGACGCCTCGGTGCGCGGTGCGCTCTGGGGCGCCTGCTGCTTGGCACCTTCGCGCTTGCCGTCCTCGCGCGGCGAGATCCGGTTCTCCTCGTACGCCAGCGGCTCCACTTCGCGGAACGCGTGCACGCGGATCCAGCCGAGGTCGCCGTTTGCCTGCCCGGTGCGCTCGGCGTAGGAACGCTGCTCGTCGACGAACACAAAGCGCCGCACTTCCTCGAGCGAGGTGCGCCAGCCGCTGATGGTGGCCTGGCCCCACGGATCGAGCACGTACATCGACTCGCGTCGCGACAGGTTCGAGCGATCGCCGGTCACCACGTTGAGACCGTCCACCGCGATCAGCACGCCGACCCGGCGATTCGTGGTGTTCCGAACCTGGATCGAATAGTTGCGACCCTCGAACGCCTGGAAGTAATGCCGGCTCCAGTTGCCCGGCCGGAAGAAGAGCGGAGCGGTCTGACCGTCGACCAGGACGCTGACGTCGACGATGCTGCCACCGGCTTCGGCATGACTCCCCGACGAGCGCGTGTAGGCGTGTGCGCCGGTGGCGCCGAGACAAATGAGGGCGGCGAGTGCCGCCGACATCCGGATGCGGCCGGTGATGGCCGCGCGAGACTGCTGAACCTGGGTCTTCATGGTTTCCTCCCCGTTGTTCATTGATGGTCGCCCGCCGTGTTCGAGCCGGATACGCCGGCCGGCTTCCAGGTATTCCACGGGGGACGCCGGCAATGCGGGCTGCAATGCCGGCACCTGCACACGGGGGCAGTGGGATGGGGGTAACGCCTTAAAGTCGTTGCCATGCCTCGGCCGCTCGCGCACGATGGGCTTGCGGCCGCGCTCACTCCGGAGGACCCCCATGAAGCCGCGCATGCTTTCAGGTGCCGTCCTTGCCGCCGCATTCCTCGGCGCCGCTTCGCCAGCCGCCGCTGTCTACCTCACCAACGGCACTCCCGCGCCCAACTTCACCAAGCCGCAGCACCTCACCCAGGCGGCGCGCTCGCTCAGCGAGTTCCACGGCAAGGTCGTGGTGCTGTTCGAGACTTGGTACAACTGAAGTGATTGTCTGAGGGACGGTCCGTCCTTCGAGATCGAGATCAACCAGTACTATCAGGCGATCGCGCCGAATGACTTCGTGGTGATCGGCGTGGACCTGCTCACTCCGCAGGCAAGCGACGCACAGATCACTTCCTTCAAGAACGCCACGGGCGCCTCGTACTTCTTCGTGAAGAACGGGGGATCGCCGGCCGGTTACGACATGGACGACCTCGTCACCGGGTACGGTGAGCGCCACAATTTCGTCGTCATCAGCAAGCAGGGGATCATCCGCTTCAACGCGGTTCAGGAGTTCATGTTCGGCAACCGTTATCACCGCGACCGAATCCGAGCGTGCGTGGACTCCCTGCTCGCGGCTCCCTACGTGGGCGTCGACGATCCGACGCCAACCGGAGTTTCGTTCGACGCGCGGCCCAATCCCTCGGCCGGTCTGACCACGGTGGAGTTCTCCTCCGCGGTCGACGGCGTTCCGGCGCTCGTTACCGTGCACGACCTCGCGGGGCGACGCGTGGCCACGCTGTGGGAGGGGCCGGCTCTGCTCGGGGTCACGAGCGTCCAATGGGACGGGCGAACCAGCGATGGACGGCTCGCGCCGGCCGGCGTCTACCTGCTGCAGGCAACCATCGGCTCAGAACGGCGGAACGCGCGGCTCGTCCGGATTCAATGAGCGGTCACGCCGGGCGGATTCCTTCCGTAGCTCAAGTCCGGGAAGGGCGGGGTGCGCTTCCTGGATCCGCGGAGGGAGTCATGAGGGGAGTTCCGCTCGCCGTCGCACTGGGGATCGCGCTCGTGCTCGCGGAACGGCCCGCCAACGCCGCCTACCTGCCCAACGGCGTCCCCGCTCCGAACTTCACCAAGCCGCAGCACCTCACCGGGACCCCGCGCTCGCTCTCCGAGTTCGCGGGGAAGGTGGTCGTGCTGTTCCAGTTCGGGCACAACTGCCCCGAGTGCCTGAACGACGGGCCCGCGTTCGAGCAGGAGATCCGCCAGTACTGCGCCGCCAACGAGCCCGACGAGGTGGTCGTGCTCGGAGTCGACATGTACAACGGCTCCGATCCTCAGGTGACGGCGTTCAAGAACAGCACCGGCGCCGGCTACCTGCTGCTGCGGAACGGCGCCCTCGCCGCGGGCGGCAACCTGGCCGACATCACGAACGGACTCGGCCCCAACGACAACTACGTTGTCATCAACAAGCAGGGCATCATCCGCTTCAACACCTACCATGAGTACGCGCACGGCAACCGCTACCAGCCCGACCGCATCCGCGCGTGCGTGGACTCGCTGGTGTCGCCCACCGTCGACGTCGAGGATCCGCGAACGAGTGCGGTCTCACTCGCCGCGTACCCCAATCCGTTCACGGGGCATGCGACGGTCGACTTCGTTGCTCTCGGCGAAGGAACCAACGTGCAGGTGACCGTGCACGATGTCGCCGGACGGAGGGTGGCGACATTGTGGCAGGGCCCGGCTCCCGCCGGAACGACGCGCGCCGTGTGGGACGGGCAGACTGAGGACGGCCGCCTCGCGCCTGCCGGTGTCTACCTCGTTCATGCGATGATCGGCTCCGTGCAGCGGAACCTTCGACTGGTCCGGATTCATTGAGAGCGCGGCTCGCGGTCCTCGCGCTGATCGCTGGCGTCTCCCTCGCGGCTGCCGCCCAGGCGCCGTGGGAGGCGGTGCGCTCCCTGGCGCCGCCCTTCGAGCTGCGCACGCTGGAGGATCAGAAGCTCAAGCTCGCGGAGCTCCGCCGCCGCGGCCCGGTGGTGCTGGACTTCTGGGCCACCTGGTGCAAGCCCTGCATCGCGGCCGCGCCCGAGCTGGAGGCGCTGCACAAGGCGTACGCGACGCGCGGCGTCACCGTCGTCGGCATCTCGGTGGACAGCCCGCGCAGCTTTTCGCGGGTACGTCCCACCGTGAAGAAGCTCGGCATCACCTACCCGGTCGGGATCGACGAGGACGGCTCGCTCCAGGAGAAGTACGGGATCCAGGCGATGCCGACCACGGTGATCGTGGACACCTCGGGCGTGATCGTCCACGTGCTCCAGGGCTACCGCGCGGGTGCCATCGCCGCGCTCGGCGAGCGGCTCGATGCCCTGCTCGCGCCGGCGGCGCCCGATTCGGCGGACTCGGATTGATCGCGAGCGCGCGCCGCCTCGGCGGCGCTCTCTTCATACTCATGCTGTTCGCCGCGGGGAAGGCCGCCGCCCAGGTCTCCGCGCAGAACCTGCTCGAGACCCAGATCGGCAAGGATCCGTTCAATCCCGCCGGGACCGACCAGGTGGACTTCTACGACCAGGCCAACATCGAAGCGATGTTCGCGTCGTTCCGCATGGGCCTGCGCTTCGAGACCAATCGCACCAGCCTCGAAGCCCTGCAGCCGTCCTACAACGAGTTCTCGCAGCGCTGGGCGGAATGGAACGACGAGCGCATGCGCGTGCGGGTCGGCAACTTCTACACGCTGATCGGCCGCGGCCTGGTGCACCGCTCGTTCGAGCTGAAGGGCGTGATCCTCGACGACATCAGCACGACTTCGCGCTACGCGCCGAGCCGTGACGTGGACGGCGCGCTGGTCGAGGCCGGCGCCGGGCCGTTCGAGGCGGTGCTGCTCTCGGGAAGCCCCAACCTCGGCCAGCTCGCGCCGAGCGCGGGTGACGTCCGTTACACCGGCCAGCTCAATCTCGCCTCAGGTGGGGTGCGGTTCCTACGCGGCTCGCGAGTCGGTGGAACCTACGCGCTCTTCACCGAGCAGGCCGGGGCGCGCACGGAGATCGCCAGCGGCATACTGGAGCTGGATCCCGCGCGACTCGCCGGAGTGGAGGAAGTGCAGACCCCGATCTACGTGGAGTACGCGATGCGCCAGCCGGACTTCGAGCGCTTCTTCGAATTCCCGACCGGCGACAACGGCCCCGGCACCGCGCTCTGCGCGGCGGCCAACGCGCTGTGGGGGCCGCTCGGGATCTCGGCCGAGTGGAAGAGCTATCGCGACTTCACGCTCGGCTACAACGATCCGCCGTCACTGGTGCGTGAGCATTCGTTCCCGCTGCTCAACCGGAACACGCATGTGCTCGATGCCAGCCACGAGGACGGCTTCCAGATCGAGGGCACCGCGGTGCTCGGTCCGTTCGGCACGCTGACCGCGAACGTCTCACGCGCCGATGGGTTCACGGCCGCGCCGAAACGCTTCGAGGAGCGCTACGTGGAGCTTCAGGTCGGGCCTGGCACCTCGTGGCAGGCGATCGTCTTCGCCGACGACGGCAAGGATCTGTTCCCGGCGGCCTCGATCTCAGACCGCACGGTCGCCGGCGCGACCGGCCTGGTGACCCTGCGCGAAATCTGGGGCGTGACCGCGGACGTCGAGTTCATGGACGCGCAGAAGGTGAACTTCTTCGGAACGCCGACCTACAAGGTGGTCGAGCGCTGGGTGTCGGTCGGCTTCTCGCGCGCCGGCTGGGGAAGCATCGCGGCGCAGTGGGAGCGCACCACCGACCCCGTGTTCGCCGACCCTTCGTCGCCCGACGAGCCCAACACGTTCGTCGCCGGTGTCGTGACCGCCGACCTCTCGCAGCGCCATCAGCTCCGGTTGTTCGCGGGTGAGCGGCGCGGCGGGCCGGCCTGCACCGCCGGCACCTGCTACATTGTCGCCCCGTTCCAGGGCGTCGAGATGAGGCTCACCAGCCGGTTCTGAGCCTGCTCCGGCTCGCCTTCCTCCCAGCGGGCGCGGGTGTAAGATCCTGGCCTTGCAACATGGAGGCCGAATGGTCCGCACCTCCTCGCTGTTCGCCGTCCTGCTGGCCCTCGTTCTCGGAGCCGCCGGCGCTTTCGCCCAGGGCACGGCGCGCTCGATGGACTTCAACGTCTCGATCCGCTCGTCGGCGCTCGGCAACGCGTCGAACGCGCTGTTCTGGGGACAGGGCATCGATCACTACGGCAATCCCGCGCTCCTCGCCTACGTCCAGGGCATCCGCTTCGAGCACGGCGAGACCCCGCTCATTCCCGAGCTCGACGCCGACATTACGTTTAAGAGTGACGTCGTGAAGGTGGGTGTGCCGGGCGCCGGAATAGTCTTTTCGGGCACACCATTCCCCGACGGCGTCATTCTCGACTACGGCTCGAGTGAAGGCACCGATCCGTCGGGCAATCCGACCGGAACCTTTGGCAGCCACGAGTCGGTTGAATCGTGGGGGTTCGGAGTCAGCCCGGTCCGCCTCATCGAGGCCGCGCTCCGGCTTGCCGGTAACGAGCCGGCGGATGCCTGGTCACGGTTAGACGCATCATTCGGCATGAACTTCAAGGAAGTGTTCATCCAGCTCGCTCCGACCGACGGCACGGGCTCGACCTCGGCTCAGGACTGGGGCGTCTTCGTGCGTCTCACGCCCGTTGATCTTCGCTCGAAGGATACCGTCATCCCGACCCGCATCGATCTCGCCTACGGCTACTCGGTGCTGAGCTACAACGACGATGCAATCATCACGTTCGTCAACTCGGCGCCCTCACCCGTTTCCCGACACGAGCGCCACGGAGCGGCGTTCCGGGCGTCCTTCGACCACCCCAGGCTGCTCAACCCGGACCCCTCGACCTGGGCGTGGTTCCTGAAAGGGCTCTCCCCGCTGGTGACGGTCGGGGTGACGACCGACCGGGCCACCATTGGCGCTGGCGGCCTAGACGAGGGGTACGACGTGTCGGGTTACGGCTTCGAAGCGGACATCGCGAACGTCGCCGCGCTTCGCGTCGGGCACTACAGCGATCGCGATGACGAAATCAACGACCGGACCTGGGGGTTCGCCGTCGGTCTGCCGATCGGGCGTTTCGGCGGCGTGCGCTACGAGGAATCCTGGTTCCCGATGTCGGAGGATTCCGGGCTCGCGCACCAGCATCGCAAGGGATTCTCCGCCTGGTTCGATCCGCTCGCGCTCCGGAAATAGCCGCCGCGACGGGACCGGGCGTCCCCGCCCGGATGGAGCTGAGGCTCACCAGCCGCTTCTAGAAGAATCCATGTCCCCTCCGGTCCGGATTCGTCGCCAATCCGGATGTCGGGCAATCCATGCCCGACGAAAGGAGAGCTCCCATGCCCCGTATCCCCGGAGCACAGCCTGGCCCGGGCGTGGCTGCGCCGCGAGGTCGCGCGCCGCCTGGAGCTGCCGGAGTAGCCGGGGCGTCTCAGGACGCCCCGCGCAGCGCCTCCAGTTCCCCGCGCAGCGCTTCGAGCATCTGATCGCGGGTGCCGGTGAGCCGGAGCGGCGCGCCGAAACGCACCTCGCAGAAGAACGGCACCGGCACGAACTCTCCCTTGGGCAGCGCGCGGCCCATGTTCTCGAGGTAGGCCGGCAGCACCGTCAGACCTGGCACCTGTTCGGCGAGGTAGGCGACTCCGCCGCGCAGGGGACCGATCGCGCCGCCTTCGCCGCGCGTGCCCTCGGGGAAGAGCAGCAGGCTCTCGCCGCGCTCGATCGCTTCGCGCATGCGCTGGATCGGATGGTCTTCCGGCCGGATGTCCACGCGGGCGATCGGCAGGATGTTGAACAGCGTTCGCGACAGCACGGAGACCACTGGGTTGCGCTCGAAGTAGTCCGCCGCGGCGCACGGTCTCAGGCTCCGCAGGCGACCGAGCGGGAACAAGCTCAGCAGCGAGAGCGTGTCGAGATGGCTCGAATGGTTCGCGACCAGCACGAACGGGCCCGGCACGTCCAGGTGCTCGCGGCCGCGCACTCGGAGCCCGATGAACAGCGCCATGAACGGGCGCACGAAGAGCACGAAGAACGCCATCTGCGCGAGGTCGCGCAGGCGGCTAGTAGAAGTAGCGGACATAGTGGAAGAACAACGGCGCCGAGTAGCACAGCGCGTCGACGCGGTCGAGGATTCCGCCGTGGCCCGGGATCAACGCGCCGAAGTCCTTGACGCCGATGTCGCGCTTGACCGCCGACATCACGGCGCCGCCGAAGAAGCCGGTCACAGTAATGAGCAGCGAGACGACGAACGTCTCCCACACCGGGAACGGGGTGAGGAAACGCACCGCGAGGCTCAGCACCGCGGTGCTGAGCACGCCGCCAATGAATCCTTCCCAGGTCTTGTTGGGGCTGATGGTCGGCAGGATCTTGTGGCGCCCGAGCAGTTTTCCCCACACGTACTGCAGCACGTCGCTCATCTCGGTGACGAACACCAGGAACAGCACCAGCGTGCGGCCGTCGACGCGGTCCCCCGGCAGCGGCTCGCGGAACCACAGCAGGGCGCCGAGGTGGCTGAGGCCGAACACGAACGCCATCAAACCCCACTGGAGCTGGGAGACCGACCGCACGAACCCGCGCGGGTCGCCGGCGAGGATCAACCGCAGCGGCAGGAACAGGAACATGTAGACCGGGATGAAGAGAACGAACATCCCGTACCAGCCGACGCCGATCAGGAAGTACTGGACCGGGATCGCCGCGAACGCCCAGAACAGCGCGCGATGATCGGCGCGGCGGGTCTCGAGCAGGGTGACGAATTCCTTCAATGCCCAGAAGCTCAGCAGGGCGAAGAAGACCAGTGAGATCCTCGCGTCGACGAGCAGCGCGGCGAAGAAGACCGCCGCCATCGTCCACCACGAGTTCACGCGCGCCGTCAGCTCGGAATAGTTGGAGCCCGGGCGCGAGCGGCGGAGCAGCGCGACGGCGATGCTCGAGACGACGAGCAAGGCGATCGTCAGCGCCATCATGCGCATGACCGGTGACATCTCGTGCCAGGCGTTCATGCTGTCGGTGTTTCCCGCAGGGCGGAGGACACACGGTTCCAGCAGGTGACGAGCGTGAGTGCGGCGGCCGCCCACAGGAACCCGGGCCACCAGCGGAGTGTCGAAGGCCAGATGCCGCCGACGAGCCCCAGCAGTCCAATGAGGAAGGCGCGATCGCTCTTGCCCATCGGACCCTCGTAGTGGCGGCTCACGCCCAGCGACGGCCCGAGCACGCCGCAGAATTCCGAGAGCACCGCGCCCAGTGCGAATAGAGCCGCCGGCCAATGAACCCTGGCGTCGAGAGCCGCCAGCGGCAGGTAGAGCGCGAGGTCGGAGATCACGTCGCCGACCTCGTTGAGCGCGCCGCCGAGCCGGGTCTTCATCCCGTGCTCGCGCGCGGCCATGCCGTCCATCGCGTTCAGCGCCATGCGCGCGAAGAGCCACGCGGGGAGCAGCAGGAGAAGGCGCGGGGAGCCCCGGGCGAAGAAGACCGCGACCCCGACCGCGAGCGATCCCACGATGGCGGCGAGCGTGAGGTGATTGGCGGTCACCCCGGCGGCCACCAGCGCAGCGACCATGGGACCCAGGAGGCGCTGGAACTTCGGCTTCAGGTCATAGATCGAAGCCACGGCGGGAACCTACCGCACTGCAGCGCTTCCGCGTAGCATGCGGCCCCGCCGGGGGCGTGAACTTCATGCTGCGTGTGTTCCCGGCGGAAAGTTCAGCGCAGGAGCAGGAATTTCCCCGAGACGCTGCGGTCCTGCCACTGGACGCGGTACAGGTACAACTGCCCGCCGTTCCCCTCGACTCCACCGAACCGGGCCACGTGACGGCCGGCCGTGGTCATCTCGTCGGCAAGGGTGGCGACCAGACGTCCGGCCACATCGAAGATCTCCACCCGCACCGGACCCGCCGAAGGAACCGTGTAGTACAGGGCCGCCCCGCCGGAAGCCGGATTGGGCGCAATGCTGGCTGAGAACGAAATCGGTGCCCGCGCGTCACCGGCATCGAGGACGTTGCTCGGGAGCGAGGCCAGGTAGTCTTTTCCCGACGAGCGCCACCGTGCCCACAGAACGGTGCCCTCAACGGGATCGGCAGAAGCGCGAGCCAGGGCGAACGTGGCGTCTTCGAATCCGTCCCCATCCATGTCCGAGCGGACCGGCGACGCCATCGCGGACAGCACCGTGGCTTCGCCGCTCTCCACGGTGATGGATGTGGTGGAGATCGTTCGAGGGTCATGGGTGGTGGAGCCGAACAGCGTCAGCGAGGGTGGTTCCATGCTCCGGACCAGGGCGGCACGACCGGCCCGGGCCTGATCGTGCGGCACGATGACGCTCGCGCAAGCCTCGCTCGAGTTTCCCGCCTCGTCCTCGGCGCGGTAGCAGATCGTGTAGGAGCGGCCGGTGCCGGTGCCGTTGCGCTCCGCCTGCAGGAGGAAATCGAAGTCGGCGGTGCCGAAGTCGGCGCCCTGGATGTCCATGGAATCGGGCTCCGAGCTCACGATTCGAACCAGCTGGATGGCCGGGCTCGGATCGTCGGAGTCCTCGGCCGTGACCGTGGCATGAATGGCGACGAGCCGACCGTTGGGGGGCCACAGGACCGTGGGGTTCAGGTTCACGGTCAGGGTGGGAGGAGTGGTGTCGACCGGGGGCGCCGGCGCGACCGTGATGGCCGTGAGCACGCCGTTGGACGCGGCGACGTAGAGCTGACCGTTGGCCAGAGCCAGATGGCCCGCCACGGGGTACGACCACTCGCTTTCATGGGTCGCGAGGTTCACCGCGTACACCGCCTCGCCGGTGGCGGCGAACAAGTGCGTATCGGTGACGATCATGCTTCCTCGCAGGGCGCCGCTCGGCGGTGCCCACGACCAGCGATCCAGTCCCGTCATCTCATCGAACACGTCCAGCCGGCCGCCGTTGATGGCGAAGATGAGATCGTGGGCGACGCTCGGCTGCCCTGCGAAGCTGCGAGCCAGCTGCCAGGCGATCCGTCGAGTCGTGAGATCGAAGCGGATGAGCCGGCCGTCGTGGACCACGACCACATCGTTGTGCGCGCCCAGCACCGGCGCGAGATTCATGCTCCAGCCGTCCCAATCGAAGTTGGCATCGGGGATCATGAAGGCCGCGGTGCCGTCGGAACGGTGGGCCACGTAGAGCCCCGGGTTGTACTCGCCCACGTAGGCGTAGACGAGGCTGCTGTCCACCGCCGGAGTCCACTGGTCGTACTGCGGCAGACCGAGGAACCAGCCCGCGCCACCGGACAGGGCGTCGAACGAGTACATGCCCCCGTAGTAGCCGCCGTTGAGGTACATGCGCCCCGCGAACGGAGTCGGTGCGAAGTAGCGTTCCCACTGGGCGGCATGCGGAGCCGAGAAAACCAGCCGGCCCGTGGCGCCGTCGTAGGCGTGCAGCCAGGTGTCGGAGGCGTGATTCCCAGTCTGGATATAGGCGTTGCCGTAAGCGGCGCTCGGGGGATTGACCGAAAAAGCGGCGTAGCTCTTGGACCACATGACGTGGCCGTCGCGGGCATCCAGCGCAAAGAACTGCTCCCCGGATCCAAAGTACGAAAGGGTCGAGCAGAAGACGCGACCCTCGGCGCCCGTGACGGGATTGAGCTCGAGGTCGGTTCGCAGCGTGACGCTCCAGGCGGGTTGAAACTCCTCGGGTGCCAGGGAAAGCGGAACGTAGCCGTCGTGTCTCGCGTTCGCCTGGTAGGTGGGCCAGTCGGTGGGGCTGCCCGTGAACAGGTCCGCCCTGCAGACCACGTTGAGCCGGGCTTCGCGTGTGACGCCGCCGAAGGAATAGCCGGCGAAAAGTTCGAGATCCGCGCGCGCCCCGGGGATGTCGAGGGTGATCAACTGCCCGGCATTCACGGTGGCGAGCGACGCGGGCGTGACGGTCCACTCGCAATCGTTCGTCACCTCCCGCTCGACCCCACCTTCATAGAACGCACGGGCCGAGTACTGGGCGGTGGAACGCTCGGGAACCTGCGAGGGGCCGGAGATCTCCAGCGAAATCACCTCCGGACCCGAGACCGCGTGCACGAAGTCCACGGAGCCGGAGATCAAGTAGGAGAAGGGGGCGTTGAAGGTGGTGGCGTTCCACGTCCCGGAGTTGAGGGTGTAGGTCAGGATGAACGGGACGACGGAGCCGGGCAGCGCGGTGTAGAAGTTGAACCGCGGCTCTCCGTACCAGGTCGCGTCGTTGGACGCGATCCGAACCAGACCCGAAATACGCGCCACGCTGGTTCCGAGAACCGCCTCGAGCACGAGGGGGCCCTCGAGGGCCAAGACCCCCTGGGCCGAGTGATCGCCGCCGTTGTAATCGGTCTGCTCGTACAGGACGTTGTCGGGGGGCGGATTGAAGGTGTAGCGCACGCGAGTCCCGACCACCTCCGCCGACACGAACTGCGCCCGTGTCAGGCGGTAGGAGCCCGCACCGCTGGTCCAGCTCGTCCCGTTGTCGAGGTAATAGGTGCGCGCCCCTCCCATCATGCTGAGTCCGGTGAATGGGGTGAACCCGTCTTCGTAGTAGGAACCGACCGTCATGCTGTCGATGGTGGCTCCGCCGGACGCGGTCCGCGAAAGCGACGAGCCCGGGGACGCCGAAGGCAACGGACCGGTGTAGCCTTCTTCGGGGAGAACCCGCCCACACGCATCCACGCGGTACCCGGAATGACGGGTCTCGCGGGTGAGCAGACCCGGACCCGGGGGTGCATCCAACGCCGTGCACTCGGGCGCGGGGCCGATCAGGCGCTGGCCGCTCTCGGGATCATGCGGTGCCTGCGAGGTTCCGGAACCGGGCCGCCGATCCTGTGTCGCAGCGACGGAGGTCCGCGTTCGCACGACCGTCTGGCTGCGATCGGTGACCGCGGGATGAGGCGGAGGCGTCGAGGCGGTGGCGGGCTGGACCGCAACGAAAGAGAACAGCAGCGGGACCAGGAAGGCTGACCGGGGCATGAGCGGCCTCACACGTGGGGGAACACTCTGACGTGTCCGGCCAAGTTCGTCTCGACGACCGGCCACTGGCGCGGAAAGGGTAAAAGTCGGATTCCGGCAAGTCAACGGAGTACTTGTCCGAAACGCGATCCCGTCGGCCCCAGGTCTTTGGGATGCCGGGCCCGCCCTGCGATTGATACACTTCAACCCGCGGATGCTCGATCGGACCTCCTCCTGGAGCCCTCCCATGCAAAGGCACGTGCTGATCGCGGTGGCTGCCGTTCTGCTCCTCACCCTGGCTGGGGCCATTACCGTCCGCGACAGGGCTGGCAAGGCGGCCGATGAAGCACCGCCGCTCCGCAGCTACGCGACCACGAACCCGCGCGAGGAGGAAGGGCCCTCGGCCTATCCATCGGAATGGGCGTGGATTCGTCGGACGGCGCCCTACTGGAACTTTGACGAGCAGGCGTTCCACCAGGAGGTGGGGCGCGCCCAATCGCTGCGCAAGGCGTCAGGGCTCGGCAACCGCGTCGCGCTCTCGCCCGTGGTGCCGGCGGGTCCCGACAACATCGGTGGGCGCTTCTGCGATCTCGAATGGGATCCCACCAACGCGAACAACGTCTACGCCGCCGCCGCGACCGGCGGCGTGTTCAAATCCACCGACGGCGGCGCGAGCTTTACGCCGATCGGCGACGCCCTGCCCAACCTCAACGCGGGCGACCTCGCGGTGGATCCCAACAACCCGAACACGATCTGGCTCGGAACCGGCGAGCCGAACGGTGGCCACAACAACTTCCCGGGTAACGGCCTCTATCGCTCCACCGACGGCGGTGCGAACTGGGCGTTCATCGGACTGAGCGGGACCGCGAGCATCGGGCGCATCGTGGTGGACCCGAGCAATTCGCAGCGCGTGTTCGTCGCCGCCCAGGGCAGCTATTTCGGTCCCAACCCGGAGCGCGGCCTCTACCGGACCCTGAACGGCGGTTCGACCTGGCAGACCGTGCTGTTCGTGACCGACAGCACCGGCGTCACCGACGTGACGATCGATCCCACGAACCCGAGCCGCATGCTGGCGGCGACGTGGGAGCGCGTGCGGCGCCCGAACGGGGGCACGCACCTGTTCGGGCCCACGTCCGGCATCTGGCGCAGTCTCGACGGCGGAACGAGCTGGACCAAGCTCGGAGCCGCGAACGGGCTGCCGACGGCAAACATCGGTCGCATCGGGCTCGCCCTGTGCCCTGCCAATCCCAGCACGGCTTACGCCGTGATCACGAACGGCAACAACGTCATCGGCCTGTGGAAGTCCACCGACTTCGGCACCACCTGGGTGAACAACGACGCGGATCTCGAAATCCAGGCGGGCGGCGGCGGCTTCTCGTGGTACTTCAGCCAGGTGCGCGTCTCACCCGACAACTGCAACCAGGTGTACGTGCAGGACGTCACGTTCTTCCGCAGCGACGACGGCGGCGTGACCTTCCCCATCAAGTACGGGTACGACGTCTCGCCCGCCGGCTTCCACGTGGACCACCACGCGCTCGCCTTCCATCCATCGAACCCGGCGATCCTGCTCGAAGGCAACGACGGCGGGATCAACCGCAGCACCGACCGCGGCGTGTCGTGGACCAAGGTCGCGGAGCTGCCCACGAACCAGTTCTACGAGATCGGGCTCGACGCCACGAACCCCGAGCGTCTCTACGGCGGCACGCAGGACAACGGCACGATGCGAACCACCACCGGAGGGGTGAGCGACTGGGAGCCGGTCTTCGGCGGTGATGGCTTCTACGTGAGCGTGAATCCCACGAACCCGAACATCATCTACGCCGAATCCCAGTTCGGCTACCTCGGCAGGACCACCGATGGCGGCCTCAACTGGGCGCTGATCGCGCCGGCCGGCGCCTCGAGCGATCGCAAGAACTGGTCGACGCCGGTCGAGCTCGACCCGTCGAATCCGAACGTCGTGTACTACGGCACGAATCGACTGTGGCGCAGTACGGACGGTGGAACCACCTGGCCGTACGTGAGCCCGGACCTGACCGGCTGGGTATCCGGCGCGGTGCTCGGCACCATCACCACCATCGGGATCTCGCCTTCCAACCCCTCGGTCGTCTGGATCGGCACCGATGATGGCCGGGTGTGGCGCGGTGTGTGGGGTGGCGCATCGTTCACCTGGACCAACCTGACGGCATTGCCGCTCCCGCCACGCTGGGTGACGCGCGTGGTGCCGCATCCGACTGATCCCCTCGCCGCCTGGGTGACCTTCAGTGGCCTCAAGTGGCGCGATTCCGAAAGCCACGTGTTCGCCACCACCAACGGCGGCGCGAGCTGGACCGACATCTCGAGCAACCTGCCCGCGGTGCCCATCAACGGCATGGCGGTGGATCCGCTGCATCCGCTGATCCTGTTCGTCGGCACCGATCTCGGCGCCTACTTCACGAACAACGGCGGCGGCTCGTGGCAGTACCTGAGCTCCGAGCTGCCGCTCGTCACCGTGTACGATCTTGCGATTCACCCCACCGCGCGCTACCTCGCGATCGGCAGCTATGGACGCAGCATGTACAAGCTCGATCTCGGCATTGCGCTCGATGCCCCGGACAAGCTGGTGGCGGCTGCGGGAGCCGAGCTGCTTCAGAACGCGCCGAACCCGGTGGTGTCGACCACGCGCATCGGCTTCACGCTGCCGAAGAGCGGGCGTGCCCGGCTGATGGTCTACGACGTCTCCGGGCGGCGACTGCGGACACTGGCGGACCACGATCTGGCCGCCGGACCGCACCACGTCGAGTGGGACGGACGGGATGACGGCGGCCGGCG
>DAIUEO010000080.1:0-17054 GCA_036845125.1 Candidatus Eiseniibacteriota bacterium
CACGCCCCGCGCTGCGAAGCCAGAGGTTTGATGATTACTCGGACAGGCTCCTAGGTGCCTCGCGCGCCGAGTTGTTCCAGAAGGTTGGCTTTCCAAACTCTCTGAGGGCTGACAGAGGGACTACGAAGCACTAGAATTCCCGCCTACCCGTATCGGCCTTTGCCCCGCCGAGTAGGTCTCTCGATGGAAGCGGACAGGCTATTGAGCCTCGCGGTCGCGGTAGCGGCCGCGCGCCAATCTTCAGGTCGTGTTGCAGACCATCGTTCAGGGTCTGGCGGCGCAGCCTGGTGTCGCCCTGGCGCGGATCTGGCTGCTCCGGCCCGGCGAGCCGAGCGCACATTCGTTCCCAACGATGATGCGCAAGTCGGTGGGGCGCGTTTCGAGGACTGGCTCAGCCAGCCCGTGCCTCCGCGGTAGTGGACGACGGCGTGAACCGGGCAGCTTCGTCGCGGAGCGTGGGGCCCAACGCATAGCCCACGTCGTGGTGCTCAGGTAATCGAAAGAGTGGCCAACGGCCAAGCAACAGTCGAGGCCCTCGAGGTCGATCGAGACGCGTGGATTCATTGGGAACTAGCGCGGTGGTGGAAAGTCGAGCTTGCCCGCGACGACGAACTGCCGCCTTGGAAGCGGCCGCCCGAAGTTGGTTGAACGCGGTCGGCCCAGGTTGCCGGGAGGTGCTCAACTCACGGCCGTACGGTTTGACGATCATGCGGGATCCCAGCAGCGATTCACTCGCCACCATTCACGCAAGGGAGACAGTCATGGCTGAAGCTCTGTTGAACGCAATGCGAGAAGAAAAGATCAAGGGTTCGGCGGGCGATCTCCTGATTCGCTCTCTCCGCCCGACCGGAACCACGCGCGGCGTGGTCATGATCGTCCCGGGCTTCAATGCCCATAGCGGCTACTACGGCTGGGCGGCCGATCAGCTCGTGGCGATCGGCCTGGCCACCTATGCGCTGGATCTGCGTGGCCGCGGGCAATCGGACGGGGAGCGTTTCTACATCGAAGATATGAAGGAGTACGTGAACGACGTCGAGAAGCTCGCGGCCGTGATCAAGTCCCGCGAACCGGGGCTACCGGTATTCCTTTTCGGCCACAGCGCCGGCGGCGTCGTGTCGTGTTGCTACACGCTCGACCACCAGTCCGAGCTCAAGGGCCTGATCTGCGAAGACTTCGCGTTCCAGGTACCGGCGCCCGACTTCGCGCTCGCCGTCCTCAAGGGGCTCAGCCACGTGGCGCCACATGCGCACGTCTTCAAGTTGAACAACGAGCTCTTCTCTCGCGATCCGAAGGCGGTCCAGGCGATGAACGACGATCCGCTCATCAAGAATGAGACGCAGCCGACATCGACCATGGCCGCCATGGTGCGCGCGGACGAGCGCCTGAAGAAAGAGTTCCCGGTCATCAAGCTGCCCGTTTTGATCCTGCATGGCACCGAGGACAAGGTGACGAAGCCGTCGGGAAGCCAGTTCTTCTACGACAACGCGGGATCAGCGGACAAGACGATCAAGCTTTACGAGGGGCATTACCACGACCTTCTCACCGACGTGGGCAAGGAAAAGGTCATGGCCGACATCAAGCTCTGGATCGACACACGCCTGAACGCGTGAGCCTTCGGGCGGCGTCAAGGCCCTCAGGGGCCCACGTCGCCTAGACCGGGTGCCTTCTGAACACAACAGGGTGCCGAAAATGGCACCCTGTTGCGCGATCATTGGACCGCTCAAAAGGTGATCGTCACGCGGCTATCGCTGTTCAGCCGGCGGTCAACTGTCGGGGTTCGAATCTCTCCGACGGACCGCTCATCGCCTTGGCTGCCCCCGACGAACACCACGCCTTCGGGGAAGAGCATCATCGCCTTCACTGGCGAGCCGCTCCTCGGCACTTCGACCCAGCTTCTTGATGAGGGTGATGAGCGTTTCCCGCTCGGCCTTCGTCAGACCGCTGATGGCGCGGTCCATCGCCAATTGGTGGTCTCCGAACACTTCGCGGATCCGCGCAGTTCCTTTTGGTGTCAGCGAAACAAACCGCGTGCGCCGGTCTTTAGGGTCGGAGGTTCGAGCTACGAGGCCCTGGGTCTCGAGCCGATCGACTGCAGAGGTGATGGCGCCGCTGGTCAGATCGACGCTCCGACCGATGGCGCTTACCGGTTGTCTGCCCTTGTGGAGGAGAAGCTCGAGGATCGCAAAGTCGGAGGAGCCCAGGTCCAGGGGCGCGATGTTTCGGCGCGCGTGGCGCTCGAGCGTTCGAAAAGCCTTCATCAAAACCAGCCAAAGATGCGTTCCGGATGAATCCATGTGAGGTATCTTGACATCAAGATACAGGCTGTCAAGGTATATCTGATGCCGCTCTTCTGACGGGCAATCGGCCCTGCAGCGCTTGGGCGGCGTGGATGAGGGTGACGCTGCCCCGGGGAAGGAGCAGGTCGTGATGACCATTGCCGTAATCGTCGGGAGTACGCGTCAGGGGAGATTCTCCGAACAACCGGCGCGGTGGATCCTCGAGCTCGTTCGGCGACGCGACATCGAGGGTCGCCTGCTGGATCTTCGCGACTATCCGATGCCGTTCTTCGACGAGGCGGTGACGCCGGCCATGCCGGGACGGGGGCCCTACTCGAACGAGGTCGTGCAACGATGGACCGCTGAGATCGCTGCCGCCGACGGTTTCATCTTCGTCACGCCGGAATACAACTACGGCCCACCGGCCGTGCTGAAGAACGCGCTCGACTGGGTGTACCCGGAGTGGAACCGCAAGGCGGTGGCTTTCGTCAGTTACGGGAGCGCCATGGGCGCGAGGGGTGTCCAGCAGCTCCGGGCAACGGCGACCGAGCTTCAGCTCGCCCCCATACGCACCTCGGTGCACATCCCGGTGGCAACGCTCATGGCCCATTACCAAGGTGGTGATGTAGCCAGGGGGCTCGCCGAGCTTGAAGGGCGGGCAAACCTGATGATCGACGAGCTGCTCTGGTGGACGGCGGCACTGAAGTCCGCTCGCGAGGTGCAGGTCGATGTCGGAGCCCGGGCTCCCGCGGTCGCACGCTGAGCGGTCTTATTTCGGAACGATGATGGAGCGAGCTTTCAGACGGCAGCCCCATAGAGGTACGGTCCCTTGGACAAGCACATGGAAATTGGCATCGATAGCTTTGCGGCCGCGTTTACCGAGGACAGCCGCGCGGTCAGCTCATCCGATCGTCTGCGCAATCTGATCGACCAGATCGAGCACGCCGATCGACTCGGGCTGGATTCATTCGGAATTGGCGAGCACCACCGCCGTGAGTTCCTCGACTCCGCCCCGACCGTCATCCTCGGCGCGGCCGCCGCGCGCACCGAAAACATCCGACTCACGAGCGCGGTCACGGTGCTGAGCGCCGCCGACCCGGTCCGCCTGTTCGAGGAATTCGCGACTCTCGATCTGCTGTCCCGCGGCCGGGCCGAAATGGTGGTCGGCCGCGGTTCGTCCATCGAGGCGTTTCCGCTGTTCGGCTTCGATCTCGAGGATTACGACGCGCTGTTCGCCGAGAAGCTCGAGTTGCTGCTCGAGATTCGTGAGAACGAGCACGTTCATTGGACGGGCGCCTTCCGGCCGGCGTTGACCGGTCAGGGGGTCTATCCGAGGCCCGTTCAGAACCCATTGCCGATCTGGCTTGGGGTGGGAGGGACGCCGCAATCGTTCGTCCGCGCCGGTACGCTCGGGCTGCCGCTGATGGTGGCGATCATCGGTGGCGAAACACGCAGCTTCAGGCCGCTCGTCGATCTCTACCGCGAGGCGGGAAAACGTGCGGGACACCCGCCGGAGCGATTGAAGGTGGGAATGCATTCGCCCGGCTTCGTGGCCGCGACGACGAAGGAAGCCGCCGACGCATACTTCCCGGGTTTCGCGAAGGCCGTGAGCGATATCGGGAAGGAACGCGGGTGGGCCCCCATGACCCGCCGTGATTTCGACGCCCAGCTCGGGCCTGGTGGGGCGCTCCTCATCGGGAATCCCGATGAAGTGGCCGAAAAGCTCATCCGGCACAGCGAGGCGCTGGGAGGTGTTTCACGGATCACCTTTCAGATGAACGCAGCGTCGCTGTCGCACGAGAAGCTGATGGGGGCGATCGAGCTGATTGGCACGCAGGTCGCGCCGGCCGTGCGCTCGCGGCTCGGAGCTGCAGCGTCGTAAATGCCCCCGAGAGCCGGGGGAGAAATCGCATGCCCGCGACCGGCGTTTCGGTAGGATGGTGTCGGCCCTGAAGCGAGGAAGTGACGGCCCGCGCCGTCGTGACAGATTGCGGATGACATCCGCACCCCTGCGGGTTAGGCTGGGCTTGCTGTAGCGGAAACGTAGATCGCGACCGGGCGGAATCAATCCGGGAGATCAGAATTATCGTCGGTAAGCGCACATTCGCGACGCCTGCCCAGCACGCAAGGACCGCCGAGCTCGACCGACATCCGACAGAAGAGCAGGCTGTCGAGCACGCCGAGATTCTCCGCGTCCATGCCTCTCGACGCGTACACAACCGTCAGTGGGTAGTACGGCGCGCGTGCCTGAGCTAGGAGGAATGGGCAAGGCGATCATCCTCGTAGTCGATCGCGATCCGCACATCCGCGAGCTCGAGGCACACTTCCTGCAGAAGGCCGGTTACTCCGTGGTTCGAGCAGGACGGAAATGGCGCCCTCGAGCAAGCTCTGAAGACTGTCCCGGACATCATCGTCACCGAGATCCTCGTCCCCGGACTTGACGGGCTCGCGCTTTGCCGCCGACTCAAGGCGGACCCCCGAACGCGCGATACTGCGGTGCTGGTCTTCAGCATCCTGGCGGTGGCCGGCCGGGCGCGAGAAGCGGGGGCCGATGCCTTCCTCCTGAAACCCCTCACCGAGCACACACTGGTCAGTACCGTCCAGCAGCTCCTCGAAGCGCGAAGCGCACGAATCGGGAGAATGACGACATGAGCGATGAAGCGCGGGGGTCGAAAGGGCGAGGGGCGGAGGAGTCTCCAATCAGACGCCTCACGACCGGCAGCCGCGAGCTCGACGAGATCCTCGGAGGTGGAATCCCCGAGAACTCGATCAACATCGTCATGGGCGAGCCGGGATCGGGCAAGACGACCCTCGCCGAGGAATTCATCTTCGCTAACGCCGACGACGACGGGCGGGCGATCCTCTACCTCACGACGCTTTCCGAGCCGCTCGACAAGGTGATCAAGTACCTTCAGCAATTCGAGTTCTTCGACTCGACAAAGATGGGCGGTACGGTCCAGTACGACGCGCTGGGCGCCGACCTGGCGGCGAACGGCGTCGGCGCACTCCTTCCCAGGATCAAGGACGCGATCAAGGCGTTGTCGCCGAAGATCATCGTGATCGACTCCTTCAAGGCGATCCACGACCTGGCAAAGTCGACCCAGGAGATGCGGCTCATGTTGCACGAGGTTGCCGGGCTCCTTGCCGCGTACAACACGACCGTCCTTCTGGTCGGGGAGTACCGACACGAGGACATCGCGATGTTTCCCGAGTTCGCGGTGGCGGACGGCATCATCGAGCTGGCGAGGAACAGCCTCGGGACGCGCGACGAGCGGTACCTGCGCGTGTTCAAGCTCCGTGGCAGCTCGTACCGGCCAGGGTTTCACGCCTTCGAAATCTCGACGGCAGGCCTGCACGTGTATCCACGTCTCGTCAGCCCGGTCGAGGCGGCCTCCTACAGGCGAGACGTCAGACGTACTCCATCGGGCGTTCCCGGGCTCGATCCGATGCTTGGGGGAGGTTTTTGGGCGGGGAGCGCCACGCTCCTCGCCGGTCCCACCGGCTCCGGAAAGACGACGATGGGCATTCAATTTGTCCTCGAAGGCCTCCGCAATGGCGAACGGTGCCTGCTGGTCAATTTTCAGGAGAATCCCACGCAGCTCGCGCACCAGATCGAGGAGATGGGAGGAAAGCTCGACGACGAAACCCGCGGTCGATTGGAGCTGCTCTATTATTCGGCGGTCGAACTCCCCATCGACAGGATCATCGTCAGCATATTCCAAGCACTTCGACGGGGCGGGATTCGCCGGGTGGTCATCGACGCGCTCGGAGACCTGTCCACGGCTGCCAGCGATGAAACGCGCATGCACGACTATGTCTATGCGTTGGTTCAGCATTTCGCGGTGATGGGCGTGAGTAGTGTGCTCACGCTCGAGACGGACCCGCCCATGATGGCCATGGACGAGAGTCACGGCCGTCTGAGCCATATGACGGACAGCATCGTCTTCCTCGAGATCCGGACGCGCGAGGGGATTGTCGGACGGACGCTCCGCATCGCGAAGGCTCGGGGCCTCGCCCACGATCTTCAGGCGCGCGAGCTGCAGATCGATGGCAAAGGACTGCATATCGTCGAGGCGCGTGGGTGAAGAGCTCCATCCGAACCGAGGAGTACCGGCTGCAACAGATCCGTAAGCTTACCCAGGTGAGCCGCGCGATCACCTATGCCGCATCGCTCGACGAGGTGTTTCAGCTGACGGTCGACCGCGCCGCCGACCTGCTCGCGGCGCCGAGGTCACTCATCATGGTCGCGAACGACGATGGCCTGCTGGCTCTGCGCTCGTCGCATGGCATCGACGCGGCGCTGGCCCGGCACTTTCAAGAGCCGATGAGCGAGGCACTGATCCCGCGCCTCGCGTCGTGCTTCGATGCGCAGCCGGAGAGCTTCCTCGGGGTCCCGCTGGTTGTGGCTGGAGCAATCAAGGGAATCCTCGTCGTGATTCGACCGGGTACTTCGACCCACGCGGACGAGGACGAATGGCTCTTGTCGGCGCTCGCGGACCAGGCAGCCGTGGCGCTGGAGAAGACGCGCCTCGACGAGATCGGTGAGTTTCGCGAGCAGCTCATTGGGATCGTGGGCCACGATCTTCGCAATCCGCTCAGCACGATCCTGATGGGAGCGCAGCTCCTGCTCCTGCGCGAAGACCTGGGCGAGACCGAGACTGGGGTGGTGAGGAGGATTACGAACAGCGCATTGATGGCGGTGCGGCTGATCGATCAATTGCTCGACTTGACCAGGAGCCGGTTGGGGGGCGGTATCCCGATCGATCCCACGCGCTTCGATCTGACCGATGTCTGCCGGCAGGTGATCGGCGAGACGGAGCTGACGCATCCAGATAGGCCGCTGCGTGTTGATATGCGGGGCGACCTGACCGGTGCGTGGGACCGCGATCGGATGTACCAGGTGCTCGCCAATCTCGTCGGCAACGCGGTCCAGCACGGCGAGCCACGATCGTCGATCGAGCTGCGGATCGACGGCACGGAAACTGAAATCGTCATCGAGGTCGCCAATCGAGGCGCGCCCATTCCGCCCGAGACGCTGCCGTCCATCTTCGATGCTTTCCGCAGGGGTCGGACGAACCATCCATCCCGGACAGGGGGGCTCGGACTCGGACTCTTCATCGCGCAGCAAATCGTCCGTTCGCATGACGGATCCATCGCCGTCACCTCGTCGGCGAGCGATGGGACGACCTTCCGCGTCCGCCTGCCTCGCGGCGGCAAGGTGGCCAACACTCGACAACTGCAAGCTGGTTGAAGTCGAGCCGCTTTTCCCCGAGCGGATCCACGGCTCACGGGGGTGTTTCACGACGTGCGCCTGGAACGCACCTTTGTTCACCACCGGGACGGCCTGGACCTGAACGGGCGCTCGGACAACGACAGTCCCTGAAGTAGCAGATTGCCGATGACATCCGCACCACGTGTGGGTTAGGCTCGCCTCGCTGCAGCAGAACCACAGATCACGACCGGGCGGAATCACTCTGGAGGATCAGCATGAATCCCGCCCCGAAACTCGTCGCACGCTGTATGCGTGGCCTCGCCACGGCGGTCGCACTCAGCGTCTGGGCGCCATCGCTCATCGCGAGTCCGCAGCTCATCCCGGGAGATCACGGCCCCGGTGGCGGATCATCCCCCGATCGCAAGGGCGACGGCTTCCCCACCGTGCTCATCACCTGCCCCGAGCCGACGCCGCTCGTCATTCGACCGGCGCCACCCTCGATTCGCCTGCTCTGGGAGGGAACGCCCGGCGGGCATCAGGGGCATTACAAGATCAAAGAATACAAATACATCCTGCTCGGGCCGGACAGCGAGTTTCCCATCGAGCTCGCCGTCAGCAACCCGGACTCGTTCAAGCACTACTACGCCAACCACCCCCTCGGTCCATGGACCGGATGGTCCTCGACGGATCCCAACACGACTGAGGCCGAGTTCAACAACCTGATTCCCAATAGTCAGTACCTGTTCGCCGTGATCGCGTTCGACCGCGCCGGGCGGTACACGCAGGTGTTCTCCCTGTCGTCCAATCTCCTGCGATTCGTCGTGAGCTTCAGCGCCTACCAGGGTCCGGTGCTCACGATGAGTGGGCCCGGATTGAACTATCAGTATCCGCATGGTGGTTACTGCCCGTGTCCCGAAACGGAAATCCCCACCAGCGTGTCCGCTCAGTCCTCGGTGACGTTCCACTGGTTCGCGGACCCGGGCTTCGCCTGCCAGAGCCCCGCGATCCGCTCGTATCGCTGGGCGCTCGACATCGCCGACGTGTTCGACGAGACCCCGCGAATCGACGAGGAGACCGATCTGCAGCACTGGAGCACGCGGTCACTCGATGCGACTTCGGCCACGGTGGGTCCATTCGCCGCGGGCGAGGTGCATCGCCTGTACATCGATGTCGAGGATCTCGCTGGGCTGCGCAGCCTCGGGATCATTCGAATGGAAGTCGTCGCGAATGGTAATCAGAGGGTCGATGGCGGGCCCGCGCCCGGAGTCGTCTCATTGCAGCCCGGAGCGATCCTCGGCAAACACGTCGAACTCAGCTATTCGCTGCCTGCATCGGCCGACGTCTCGCTTGCGGCCTACGACATCAGCGGCCGCCGCGTCGCGGCGATCGAGAACGGGTCGCGGAGTGCCGGAGCCCATCAGGTGAGCTGGGATCGCACGGGTCTCCGACAGGGCGTGTACTTCTATCGACTTCGCGCCGGGCCCCAGACGTTGGTGAAGTCGTTCGTCATGAGGTGAACACGAACGATCGAAATCGCAGCCTGACGACGCTCTTTACCGAGCTGATTCATGGCGTTCCCAAGGGGCCCGCATACATTCTGAATGGCGGCGACACCGGACTGCTCGGATCGCTCGACCGCCTGTCGGCCGCCGTGGCGTCGCGCTCTTCGCAGGGCGGCGCCACGGTTGCCGCGCACGCCGCTCATATCCGCTACGGCATGTCGCTGATGAATCGCTGGGCGGCGGGCGAGGATCCCTGGAAGGACGCCGACTGGTCGCAGGCGTGGAAGACGTCTGCCGTCACCGAGGCGGAATGGGCCGAATTGCGCCGCGGGCTGCGCCACGAAGTGGAGCGCTGGCGCGAAGCGCTCGGCACCCTGCGTGAGGTGAGCGGAAGCGACCTCGACACCGCGATCGGAAGCGTGGTCCATCTCGCCTACCACCTCGGTGCGATCCGCCAGATCGATCGCGAGGCACGCGGGCCGAGGGACGCCGGATAGCCCGCTCCCGCTACCCGGCCGCGGCGGCGGCGCCGTCCGAGCGCATCATCACCGTCAGATAGCAGCCGAAGAGAACCATCCACGGCATTTCCGGGAGGGTCACCGCCGGCGGTTGGATCTCGACCGTGGCCGCCATGTGGATCACGCCTCTGCTGCGAAGCTCGATCAGCGGGTTGTCGGATCCGTCCAGGAACTCGAGTTTCGACTGCCACAGATTGGTCGTTGCACGGAAGCGGCGTCCATCGGGCAGCTCCAGCTCACCGCCGCCATTCCAGGTGTTGTTCCGGAACGCGCCGATCTCCTTCTCGCCTTCGCATTCGCGGATGGTGGCTCGAGTCTGCCAGAATCCGACGCGCTTGAAGGTCCAGCATCCGTCCGCGCAACGGCCGGTCGCGAACGAACCGAATGCACTCCTGAAAACCAACGTGGCGGCGACATCGTTTCCGGTGCGCAGCTCGAACTCCATGGAGAGTGCGCTAGGCTGGACCCACTCGAGCGGCTGTCTCGCGATCTCGGCCAGCTTCTTCATGGCGTGGTGCCCCGCTGTTCGCCTGCACCAGATTCGATACTCGATCGAAAGGGAATGTAGCCAATAGTGGACGAGAGGAACCAGGCGGACACGACCCATCGGGGGCCGCGCCGCATCGGCGTCACGGGGGCACGTGGCTTCGTCGCCTCGCGTCTGATTCCGATGCTGCTTCGGGACGGGGCCGAGGTCATCGCGATCCTGAGGCCCGGGCGCGAGCGCTCCACCCTGCCGGAATGGAACGTCGAGGTGCGGCACGCCGACCTCGACCAGGCAGACGGCTTCAGCGCCGCTTTCGACGGATGCGACGCCGTCGTGCACCTCTCGGGGATGTTCCAGGGACCGCAGATGGCGCGCGCGCTCGACGCGGCCCGCGTTCCCTGTGCGGTGTTCGTGAGCTCCGCCGGCGTGCACACCCGGCTCGCGAGCGCGAGTGCGGAGGCCAAGCGGGTCGGCGAGGCCGCCGTGAACGCGGCGCGCGTGCGGGCGACGATCCTCCGGCCGAGCATGATCTACGGCACCGCGGCCGACCGGAACCTGGCGCGCCTGATCGGCTGGGTCGCGGAGCGCGGCGTCGTCCCGCTGCCGGGCGGTGGCATCACGCCACAACAGCCGGTGCACGTGGACGATCTCGCGCAGGCGATCCGCGCGGCGCTCGCGCGCCCCGCGAACGAGGACCGCGTGTACGATGTCGGGGGTCCGGTTGCGCTGCCGCTCCGCGAGATGGTGCGCATCATCTCGGGAATTGTCGGCCGCAAGGCGGTGATCGTCCCGCTGCCCATCGGTGCCACGCACGCGGCGATCGTTCTCATGCGCCGGCTCGGCCTGCCGGCCCCGATCCGACCGGAGCAGATCCTGCGGCTCGGCGAGTCGAAGGCGGTGGACATTTCGGCCGCCGTCCGCGACCTCGGCTTCTCGCCGCGCTCTTTCAAAGAGGGCATCCGGCCGGAAGTCGCGGAAGTAATGTCGAAACGCGGTTTGACGGCGACGTAACGTCCTGAGCGATCGTGTCTTGACCCCCCCGATCGGCCCCTCTACGATCAGCGCTCAAAGACGCTCGCGTCGCTGATGTGGGACGCGGCGGGCGCCGCCATTGGATGGGTGGCCCCGAGGCAAACCATGGAGAGGGCCCCCCAGGCCGACATCGGCCGATGAGCGGTTTCCGTTCGGCACGGGGGCGGAATCTGCCGATGACTTTCTCGCCAAACTGTTTATCCGGTACCGGGGGAGCACCTGCCGGAGCCCCCCGGCTCTTCCATTTTCGGGTCTCCCCGCGGTCGCGCCCGGCTCGCGGGCGCGATCACGCGGACGCATGAGCAAGGCCCCCAGGCTCCTATCCCTCACCATCGGTTACGCGACGGTCGTCCAGCTCGCGTACCTGGCGGCACTCCTGCTGCGCTTCGAGGGCGACGTCCCGCGGCGCTTCTGGGACGGCTACATCGAGGTGGCGCCGCTCTTCACCGTGCTCTCGCTCGCCGGTTTCTTCGCCGCCGGCCTCTACCACGGCATCTGGCGCTACGCGAGCACGGTCACGCTGTTCCAGGTGTTCAAGGGCGTGACTCTGTCGGCGGCCGCACTCACCCTCATCACCTTCTTCAGCCCGCAGCCGCCCTTCCCGCGCAGCCTGATCGTGATGGTGTGGCTGTGGGAGCTGGTGCTGCTCGGGGGCCTGCGGTTCGCCTGGCGGCTCTCGCGTGAGCGCCTGCTCGGACCGGAGCCGCGACGCGCGGTCCGCGCGCTCGTGGTGGGCGCCGATCACGCCGGGATCCACCTGATCCAGGAGATGCGCCGGAGCGGTGACGGCACCGAGCGCCTCGCTCCGGTCGGGTTCATCGACGACGACTCGCGCCTCACGGGCCAGATGATCGAGGGCGTGAAGGTGCTGGGGACAATCACCGATCTGCCCCGCATCCTGTCCGAGAAGCGGGTCGAGATGCTGGTGATCTCCGACGCCGACATCCCGGCGCGCGTCGTGCGCGAGATCGCGAGCTTCTGCGCGGTGGCCAACGTGCGGGTCAAGACGCTGCCGGGGCTCTCGGATCTCCAGCACCGGAAGACCGCGCTGTCGCAGATGCGCGACGTCCAGATCGAGGACCTGTTGGGACGCCAGCCGGTGCAGCTCGATCTCCAGGAGATCGGCGAGTTCCTGCGCGGGCAGCGCGTGATGGTGACGGGCGCCGGCGGATCGATCGGCTCGGAGCTCGCGCGGCAGGTTGCGGGATTCGCGCCGGCCGAGATGGTGCTGCTCGACCACGCCGAGAACGGGCTCTACTACGTCCACCACGAGATCGCGGCGCAGCATCCCGAGCTGCCGCTCCACCCGGCGGTCGCCGACATCAAGGACGCGCGCGGGATCGAGATGATCTTCCAGCGCTTCCGTCCGAACGTCGTGTTCCACGCCGCGGCCCACAAGCACGTCCCGCTGCTCGAGATCAGCCCGCGCGAGGCGGTGCTGAACAACGTGGTCGGCACGCGCAACCTGATGTACTCGGCCGATCGCCACGCGGTCGGTAAGTTCGTGCTCATCTCGACCGACAAGGCGGTCAACCCGAGCAGCGTGATGGGCACCTCGAAACGCGTGTGCGAGATGATGCTCCAGGCGCGCTCCAAGCGCAGCCGCACTCAGTTCGTGGCGGTGCGCTTCGGCAACGTCCTCGGCAGCGACGGCTCGGTGATCCCGCTCTTCCAGCGTCAGATTGCGCGCGGCGGCCCGATCACGGTCACGCACCCGGAGACCCGCCGCTACTTCATGACCATCCCGGAAGCGGTGCGCCTCGTGATCCAGGCCGGCGCGATCGGCAAGGGCGGCGAGGTGCTGCTGCTCGACATGGGCGAGCAGGTGCGCATCGTCGATCTCGCGCGCCAGCTCATCCGGCTCTCGGGCCTGCGCGAAGGCGAGGACATCGAGATCAAGTTCACGGGCTTGCGCCCGGGCGAGAAGCTGTTCGAGGAGCTGCACTCGGATTCGGAGCGCATGCGGATCACCCACCACGAGCGGATCATGGTGTGGGATCTCGAGTCCCGCGACGACGAGGCGCTGCAGAAGGAAATCGCGGATCTCGAGCGGGTGGCGGAGGACGGGACTGCGGAGGCCATCAAGCGGCGCTTTGCCCAGATCGTCCCCGAGTACCGTGAGCCGCAGCCCGGCGCGACGCCCATTCCCGAGACCCCGGTGGTGTCGCTGCCCGCCGCCACCCCGGTGACGGCGCGGCCCACCATCGAGCGCACGACCTGGGTCGAGAGCGGCCGCGCAATCGCGGAGGGCGCCGTCGCGGTGGCACTGCTCGCGCTCTCGGCGCCGCTCTGGCTCCTGCTGTGGTCCGAGGTGCGGCGGGTTCCTGGCGCCAGCGTGCTCGTCGAGGAGGAGCGTATCGGACGCACGCGCCGCCGCAATCAGCGGCGCGGTGCGCGCGGCCCGACTCCGATCGACCGCCGCATCGTCGAGCGCCGCACCCGCAACTTCCTCGGCTCGCGCATCCGCTGCTCGCGTTTCCGGACGGACTGTGGCGCGGTCGGACGCTGGGTCTGGCGTCGCCGGCTCGACACCCTGCCGCGGCTGCTCAACGTGATCCGCGGCGAGATGGTGTTCATCGGACCGCGCCCCGAGCGCGAGGAGACCGTCTTGCGCTGGCGCGATTCCGTCGCGGGTTACGAGCGGCGCTTCACGGTGCTGCCGGGACTCACCGGGCTCGCCCAGCTCTCGGGTGTCAACGGCGAGGACTGGGAGGGCATGCGCCGCCGCACCGAGTTCGACCTTTACTATGTGGACCATCGTACGCTGCTGCTCGACATCCGCAGCCTGTTCCGCACCATGCTCGTGTTGTTCGGCCCGTCGCGGCCGGCGCCGGTCGAGGTTCCGAAGGGAGTCGGAGCACCGCATGCCGTCAAAGGAGTGACTCAATGAACGTGAGCCGCACCGGTTCCGCCGTCCTGTTCCTCGCGCTGTTCGCGTTGGTCCCCGCACCGTCGTTCGCGCAGACCGCTCCGCCCTCGTCGCCCGACTACGTCATCGGCATCGAGGACGTGATCCAGATCTCCGTGTGGATGCAGCCCGAGCTCGACCGCGCGGTCACCGTCAACGCGCGCGGCATGGTCATGTTCCCGCCGCTCGGTGAGATCAAGGCGGCGGGTCTCACCCCGCGCCAGATCGCCGACGACATCGGCGAGCGGCTGTCGACGTACACGCGCCGCACCACGACGGTCACGATCACGGTCACCCAGTACCTGAGCCGCAGCGTCTTCGTGACCGGCGCCGTGGCGCACCCCGGACGCTTCGGCTTCGAGCGCATGCCGGGCATCCTCGATCTGCTCTCGGAAGCCGGCGGCGCGACGCCGACCGCCGATCTCAACCGGGTGAAGCTGGTCCGCCGCGAGGGCGCGGGGCGCAGGGTGATCCCGCTCAACGTCACCGGCGCCATGCAGGGAATCGGCGAGACGCTGCCGCCGCTCGAGCCGGGCGACATCGTGATCGTTCCCGAGGTCGCGACCGGCGTGGGGCTCGGCGCCGAGGAAGGGGTGGCGGTGATCGGGGCCGTCGTGCGGCCCGGCATCTATCCCGTCGGCGAGGGGCAGGACCTGTGGTTCGTGCTCGCCCAGGCGGGTGGCCCCAACGGCGCGGCCAACCTCACCAACGTGCGCATCCTGGCGCGCGGCGACAACGCGCAGGCCGCATTGATGGTCGACCTTCGTGAGTTGCTCGATACTGGAAACCGGACGCCCCGTGTCCTCCGGCCCGGCGATCTGGTCTTCATCGACAGCAAGGGGGCGGGGACCTGGGGACTGCTGTCCACGGTGTTGAGCACGACGCTCGACGCCCTGAACATCGTTCTCGTGGCCCGCGTCCTGCAGGACCAGAACAAATAGGGGAGAACTGTGGCTGAAGCACCGATTGATCCGAGACAACTGCTCCGCGTCCTCCTGCGGCGCAAGGTTCTTCTGCTGGCCCCGTGGGGGGTGGCGGTGGCGATCGCCGCGGCCGCGGCGTTCCTCCTGCCCCCGATCTATTTCAGCTCGGTCATGCTGCTGCTCGAGCGCGGGTCGTCGCTCGGTGGAAACCTCCGTGGCATGGTCGGCTCCGGACAGTCGGAACAGAAGGCCGAGGTCATGCGCGAGGTCATGCAGAGCACGCCGTTCCTGACCAGCACGATCTCGGCGGCCAACCTGCTCGAGGACCCGGTGACGCGCGAGTGGGCGCTCAAAGCGGCGCACGACTACCCGGGGCGCGAGGATCAGAAGATCGAGATGTTCCTCGTCGACCACCTGCGGCGCGCGATCTCGGTGCGCCGCGGCAAGGCCGACGTGTTCGAGGTCACGGTCGGCGACAACCTGCCGACCCGGGCGCGCGTGCTGGCCGACGCGGTGGCCAACCAGTTCGTGATGTCCTCGAAGGCGGCGCAGATCGAGGCGGTGCGCGCGACCCAGGAGTTCAGCGCCGAGCAGCAGCGGCTCTACAAGGAGAAGCTCGTGGACAGCGAGCGGCGGCTCGAAGCGCTGCGGCGCACGGTCATCCAGGGCCAGTTCACCGGCTCGACGCTCGACGAGCACCTGCTGCCGCGGGCGCGGGCCATGCTCGAACAGGCCAGTCTCGACGTCGAGTCCCAGCGCGACAAGCTGACCACGCTCCGGCAGCAGCTGGCCTCCCAGACGCAGCCGGGAGACGCCGCGCTGCTCACCACCGAGGAGTCGAAGCTGCTCGTCTCGCAGATGAGCGGTATGGAGCGTCAGATGGTGGCGGCGGAACTCCACGATGCGGAGGGCGGCTCGAGCGGATCGGTGCGGTCGGTGCTGATCCGCAAGGTGACCGAGCTCGAGGCCGAATACACGCGGGCGGCGGCGACCCAGCTGCCCTCCCTTTCCGACGAAACCCGCATGCTGCTCGTCCGCTACCGGGTGGCGGAAGCCGACCTCCGGTCGCGCGAGGCGCGCCGCGACTACCTCGCCTCGGAGGTGGGCAGCTACGAGCGGCGGCTGAGCGGGGCCCCGGAAACCGACCTCGAGATCCAGCGCCTGCAGCAGGAGGTCGAGAGCAACCGCGAGCTGTACAACTCGTTCCTCCAGCAGTCGGCCGCGGCGCAGATCGCCGAAGCCTTCGAGAATGCCAAGGTCAGCGGACGCTTCACCGTGCTCGAGCCGGCCGGCCTGCCGCTCAAGCCGGGCAAGCCGAACCGGCCGATGCTGATCCTGCTCGGATTCGTGCTCGGAGGTCTGATCGGCGTGGGCTCGGTGCTGCTCGTCGAGCACCACGACCAGTCGGTCAAGAACGCCGAGGAAGTGGAGAGCCTGCTCGGTCTGCCGGTGCTGGGAGCGGTGCCGCGGGTCGAGGAAATGGATCGTTCGCGCCGCCGCCGCGGCGGCCCCAACGGCCCGCCCGAGCTGCGCGACCGCGGGCTGCTCCACCTGCTCAAGACCGAGAGCCAGCTCGGGCTCGAGTTCCGCCGCATCTACCTCAAGCTCGCGAAGAGCACGGGCCGCCAGCTGCCCAAGACCCTGATGGTGACCAGCTCGACGCGCGCCGAAGGCAAGACCACCACCACCGGCTGCCTCGGGATCACGATCGCACGCGAGCTGCGGGAGAAGATGCTGCTGGTCGATTTCGACCTGCGGAGCCCGTCGCTCCATCGCGCGCTCGGCCTGCCGAGCAGCACCCGCGGCGTCGCCCAGATGCTCGCCCAGCGCGATTTCGACGCGCGCATCGTGCGCACCACGGTGCTGCCCAATCTCGACTTCCTTCCGGCGGGGAAGAGCGAGCGGCCGGCGTCGGACCTCGTCGACCACGAGTCCGTGGAGTGGCTGGTGACGGAGGCTTCGAAGCGCTACTCGATGGTGCTGCTCGACTGCGCGCCCAACCTGGCCGTGCCGGATCCGCTGATTCTCGGCCGCGCGGTCGAGGGCGTGCTCTTCGTGATCAAGGCCGGCACCACGATCCGCAAGGCGGCCGAGTACGGCGTCAAGGTGCAGCGCGAGGCCTGCGACAACATCATTGGGGTCCTCATGAACGATTCGGGTGAGGTGCTGCCGCATTACTACGGATATCACGACGCC
>DAIUEO010000081.1:0-16395 GCA_036845125.1 Candidatus Eiseniibacteriota bacterium
CCTGTCGTCCCTGCCACGGCAACAACGGCGGCGGCAATGAGCTGCTGGCGGC
The DNA here is from genome assembly GCA_036845125.1 of Candidatus Eiseniibacteriota bacterium. Lineage (GTDB taxonomy): Bacteria > Eisenbacteria > RBG-16-71-46 > RBG-16-71-46 > RBG-16-71-46 > DAIUEO01. Next base: position 53 of record DAIUEO010000081.1, read on the forward strand.
GCCGGCGATCGCGGGCCTCCCGCGCTGGTACGTCGTCGAGCAGCTCACCAAGTTCAAGGGCAGCCTCCGCGGCGTCCATCCCGACGACATGGAAGGGCATCGCATGCGGCCGATGGCGCTCACGCTCAACCATCCCGGGGACGTCGAGTCGGTGGCGGAGTACGTCTCCAAGATGAGCCGCGTCCTGCCGGCGCACTCGCTGCCGGGTGGCGACGTCGCGGCCGGCCAGGAGAAGTACAACAGCGTGTGCATCGCCTGTCACGGCGCGGACGGCACCGGGATGGAGGCGCTCAAGTCGCCCTGGCTGAGCGGGCAGTACGACTGGTACCTGTACTCGCAGCTCCGCAAGTTCCAGAGCGGCATGCGCGGCGCCCACCCCCAGGATATCACCGGCGGACAGATGCGCGCCATGGCGATGACGCTCGAAAACGACGCCGCCGTCCGCAATGTGGTGGCCTACATCCGTACTCTGAAGGCGCAGGGGAGCCACTGATGGCGGACCATCGCGAAGCCGATTCCGACGACTGGGGCAACGAGACCGCCAAGCTCACGTTCTGGTTCACCGTGGCGATCGCCGCCGGCTTCGTCGGCGTCGTCTTCTTCTACGTTCTCCTGAGGTAACCGGCGAATGGGAAGCTGGGCACAGCGGTTCGTCCCGGGCAGCGTCGGCAGCTTCGCACCCGACGTCGACGCCCTCATCGTGCTGGTCACGCTCTTCATCGGCATCTGGTTCCTGGCCGCCGAGGGCGTGTTCTTCTGGTTCATCTTCCGCTTCCGCGCACGCGAGGGGACGGCCGGCCAGTACATCTCGGGGAAGGACAAGAACCACAAGCGCTGGATCACGATCCCGCACTACCTGGTGCTCGTGTGCGACATCGTGATCATCATCGCGGCGATCCAGGTGTGGGTGAAGATCAAGCAGTCCCTGCCGCCGGCGGATGCGCAGGTGCGGGTGATCGGACAGCAGTGGGCCTGGACGTTCGTCCATCCCGGCGCCGACGGGAAGCTCGACACCGCCGATGACATCACCACGACCGACGAGCTCCACGTCGAGGTCGACAAGACGTACCACTTCCTGCTCGAGTCGAAGGACGTGCTGCACAGCTTCTCGGTGCCGGTGTTCCGGCTCAAGCAGGACGCCATTCCGGGTCGCACCATCATCGGCTGGTTCCAGGCGCGGCAGACCGGCCAGCACGACATCCAGTGCGCCGAGATGTGCGGGATCGGGCATGGCGTGATGGCGGCGCGGATCTTCATCGAGAGCCCGCAACAGCACGCCACCTGGGTGCGCGAGCGCACCACCACTCCGGCCGTGGAGCTGGCCGGCGCGGGATCCGCGGGCGCCGAAGCCGCCCCGGCCGCGCACTAGGGGGATCGCATGGCGCACGCCCACGAAGAGCACCACGCGGCCGGCCACGACGGACATCACGGCCACCAGTCGTGGGTCTCGAAGTACCTCTTCTCGACCGACCACAAGATCATCGCCATGCAGTACATGTTCACCGGGATGGCGCTCGGGGTCATCGGCGCCTTCATGGCCTACGTGTTCCGCATGCAGCTCGCCTTCCCCGGACAGCCGGTGCCGGGCTTCGGCGTCGTGTCGCCGGGCGAGTACAACGCGCTCGTGACCAACCACGGCACCATTATGATCTTCTGGGTGGCGATGCCGGTGCTGGTCGCCGGCTTCGGGAACTTCCTGATCCCGCTGATGATCGGCGTCGACGACATGGTGTTCCCGCGGATCAACCGGCTCAGCTACCAGATCTTCTTCCTGAGCGCGGTCGTCCTGCTCGTCTCGCTGTTCGTCCAGGGCGGCGGATTCGGCGGCGCCTGGACCGCGTACCCGCCGCTCTCGGCGGTCGCCCGCTACAACCTCACGCCGTGGGGCTCCACCCTGTGGGTGCTGGCCGTGGCGCTGGAGTTCGTGGCGTTCCTGCTGGGCGGCATCAACTTCATCACCACCGCGATGAATGCCCGCGCGCCCGGCATGAAGGCGTTCGACGTCCCGGTGGTGGTGTGGATGATCGTGATCGCGAGCCTGCTCTTCATGGCCTCGGTCGGCCCGCTGATCGCCGGGGCGGTCATGCTGCTCTTCGACCAGCACCTCGGCACCGCCTTCTTCAACCCCAACCGCGGCGGGGATCCCATCCTCTGGCAGCATCTCTTCTGGTTCTTCGGCCATCCCGAGGTGTACGTCGTGCTGCTGCCGGCGCTCGGGATCGTCGCCGAGGTGATGACGGTGTTCGCCCGGAAGAAGCTCTTCGCCTACAAGACCATCATCCTCACGATCATCGGCATCGGCGTGCTCAGCTTCTTCGTGTGGGCCCACCACCAGTTCATCGCCGGCATCGATCCCCGGATGGCCAACGTCTTCACGATCACTACGGTGCTGATCTCGGTGCCGATCGCCGAAACCATGTTCTGCTACATCGCGACGCTCTACGGCGGCTCGATCCGGCTCACCACGCCCATGCTGTGGGCCCTGGCGTTCGTCGCCGAGTTCCTGATCGGCGGCGTGACCGGCATCTACCTGGGGGCGAGCGGCGCCGACGTCTACTTCCACGACACCTACTTCGTGGTCGCGCACTTCCACTACACGTTCTTCCCGATCGCCATCATCGGGGTGTTCGCCGGGTTCACCTTCTGGTTCCCGAAGATGTTCGGCCGGATGCTCAACGAGCCCCTGGGGAAGATCCACTTCTGGGGCACGATCATCCCGTTCAACACGATCTTCCTGCCGCTGTTCCTGACCGGCAGCATGGGCGACCATCGCCGGATCTTCGACTACACGCACTTCCCCGAGCTCGACACCCCCGAGCTCCGGATGCTGCGCATGATCGCCACGATCTCGCTGATCGTGATGCTGCTCTTCCAGTTCGTGTTCTTCGCGAACGTGTTCTGGAGCTGGATCCGCGGACCGAAGGCGTCGAAGAACCCCTACCACTCCAACACCCTCGAGTGGACGACCGATTCCCCGCCGCCGCACGGCAACTGGGAGACCCTCCCGACCGTGTACCGCGGGCCGTACGAGTACAGCGTTCCCGGACGGGCCCAGGACTACTGGCCGCAGGACGAACCCGCATGAGGAGAACCGCGTGAGGCCGATTGCGACGACCCGCAGCGCGATGAACATCCCCACCGGCCGCCTGGGGGTGTGGTGGGTGCTGGTTTCTGAAATCGTGATCTTCGGAGGCGTTCTCGTCTCCTACCTCATGCACCGGCTGGCGCACCCCGAGTGGCAGTACCAGGCCGCCGCCACCAACATGTGGATCGGGGCCTTCAACACGTTCGTGCTGCTCACCTCCAGCCTGTCGGCGGTGCTGGCCCACCAGGCGGCCGAGCAGGGCAACGGTCCCAAGGCCGCGCGGCTCCTGTTCGCGACCATCGGCGGGGGAGCGATCTTCCTGACCGTGAAGTCGTTCGAATGGACCCACGAGATCCTCGAAGGCTTCACGATCACCTCGAGCGGCTTCTGGTCCTACTACTACACCGCGGCCGGGCTGCACGCGTTCCACGTCCTCGCCGGCATGTGCATCATGTTCTGGGTCGCGCTCAGCGCCCTCAAGAACCAGGACCTGCACCGCGTCGAAAACGTCGGGATCTACTGGCACTTCGTCGACATCGTCTGGATCTTCCTGTTCCCCCTGCTGTACATCGCCAAGTAGGAGACGGCATGACCGCCCACGCCGACGCGCACGCGCCCCATCGGAACTACGTGAAGATCTGGGCCATCCTGCTCGTCCTGCTGACGGTCAGCGTCATCGGGCCGATGTTCGGCATCCGCGTCGTCACCCTGATCACCGCGTTCGGTATCGCGCTGGTCAAGGCCTACATGGTCGCGAAGAACTTCATGCACCTCGACATCGAAAAGCCGATCGTTCACTGGGCGCTCGCGATCGCGCTGATCTTCATGGTCCTGCTCTTCGCGGGGGTCTCTCCGGACGTCATGAAGGACGACGGGACGCGCTGGAAGAAGGGCCCGGGGTTCCATCCGGAGGAAGCCGCCGGGCACGGCGAACACGACGGGGGAGCGGAACAGCATGGAAAGGGTTCTCACGGCTCCTGAGCCGCCGATCCCACTTCCCGTCCGGCCGCGGGGAATGGGCAGCAACGCCGTTCTCGGAATGGCGCTGTTCATCTTCACCGAGGTCATGGCCTTCGCGGGCTTCATCTCCGCCTACATGGTGGCGGAAAACTCCGCGCTGCCGGGCACCTGGCCGCCGCCCGGCCAGCCCCGTCTCCCGGTCGGGTCGACGCTGATCAACACCGCCGCCCTGCTCCTGAGCGGCGTCGTCCTCCAGCTGGCCTGGCGCACCTTCACCGCCCGCGGGGCGTCCGCCGCGCGCGGACTCGTCGGGGTCGCCCTCGGACTCGGCGTCTTCTTCGTGGCCTTCCAGGGGTTCGAGTGGGCCCAGCTCCTCGCGCAGGGCCTGACGCTCACCTCGAGCCGCGTCGGATCGTTCTTCTTCCTGATCGTCGGAGCCCACGCGCTGCACGCGGTGGCCGCCGTCCTGGCGCTCGGCTGGTGCTGGATGCGTCTCGACGAGGCGGGGGCGCGATCGGCTCTGGCGGCGGTGCGGCTCTTCTGGTATTTCGTGGTGCTCATGTGGCCGGTGATTTTCTGGAAGGTTTACCTATGAATGCGCGGGGGGTAAGAGGCCTCGGCAGGCTCGCCCGTCTGGTGATCGGATTCCGTTCCAAGACGGGGCTCGGCACGCTCGCGGTTTCGGTGATGAGCCTCGTCGCCTTCGCAATCATCCTCGCGCCGGGGATGGCGCGGGCGTGCGCGGTGTGCGGGCAGAACAACCAGACCGCCTTCCTGGTGCCCACCATCTTCCTCTCGCTGCTCCCGCTCGGCCTGATCGGGGGCGGCGTCTACTGGTGGCGTCGCAGCTCGGGGACCCGCTGGGGCGGTGAGTTCGACGAGCGCGAAGACCCGACCGCCGACCCGGACGAATCAGACGTCTGATTCCGGGCCCATCCCGAGCTGCTTCATCTTCTTGTAGAGGTGGCTGCGCTCGAGCCCGAGCCGCGCTGCCGCACGGGTGACGTTGCCGTCCTCCGCCGCGAGCGCCTCGCGGATCCGGCCCCGCTCGAACTCGTGCACGGCGTCCGCCAGGCGCACCGGCTCCGCACCCGCCGGAGTCCCCGCGGCGGGCAGCACGGCCGCGACATCCGAGGCGTCGATCGTTCCCGCCGGGGTCATGATCGCGAGCCGCTCCACCAGGTTCCGCAGCTCGCGCACGTTCCCGGGGAAGGGATGACGGGCGAGGCGTTCGAGGGCGGCGGGGGTGAAGGTGCGCGGTCGCCCGCCCAGCTCGCGCGCGAGCCGTGAAGCGAAGTGCCCGACCAGTGCCGGGATGTCCCCGCGCCGCTCGCGCAGCGGGGCGACCGTGATCGGGATCACCGCGAGACGGAAGTAGAGATCCTCACGGAAGCTGCCCCCGGAGGCGGCCGCCACCAGGTCGCGATGGGTCGCCGACACCACCCGCCCGTCGACCCGGATCGTACGGCTGCCGCCCACGCGCGTGATCTCGCCCTGCTCGAGCGCGCGCAGCAGCTTGGTCTGGGCCCGCGGGCTCAGATCGCCGACCTCGTCGAGAAAGAGCGTGCCACCGTCGGCCTCCTCGAAACGACCGCGGCGCGCCTGCAGGGCGCCCGAGAACGCTCCCTTCTCGTGGCCGAACAGCTCGGACTCGATCAGCTCTTCCGGAATCGCGGCGCAGTTGACGGCCACGAACGGCCCATGGCGCCGGGCACTCGCCTCGTGGAGCGCCCGTGCCACGAGCTCCTTGCCGGTGCCGCTCTCGCCGCGGATCAGCACGCGCGCCAGCGTCGGGGCGGCGCGCGCGATCTCCTCGAGCAGCCGCTGCTGCGCGGGAGAGTTGCCGAGAATCGGCGTCGACCAGGCTTCGCGCAGCCGGCGGTTCTCGGTTTCCAGCGCGCGGCGGCGCGTGGCGTTCGCCAGCAGCACCAGCAGGCGCTCGAGATCGACCGGCTTCTCGAGGAAGTCGAACGCGCCGAGCCGGGTGGCGCGCACCGCGGCTTCGACGGTCGCCTGGCCGGACATCATGATCACGGTGGTCTCGGGCGCGTCGGTCATGATCTCCGCCAGCAGATCGAGGCCGTTGCCGTCCGGGAAGCGGACGTCGAGCAGCACGACATCGAACGCCTCGCGCAGACGGCTGCGCGCCTCACCCGGCGCGCCGGCGGTCTCCGCGGTCCAGCCGGCGCGCCCGAGTGCCGCCGCCAGGCTCGCGCGAAGCCGTTCCTCGTCGTCGACGATCAGGATCGAAGGCAATGCATGCTCCTTTTCAGGCGGCGACCGGCAGCCGGATCCGGAACGCGGCGCCGGCGCCCGGCTCCGATTCCACGGCGACCGTTCCGCCATGGTCGAGAACGATGCGCTCCACGATCGTGAGCCCGAGCCCGCTGCCGTGGGGCTTGGTCGTGAACCGCGGGGCGAAGGCGTGCTCGCGCTGCTCGGCCGTGAGCCCGGGACCATCGTCGCGCACTTCGATTTCGCACGCGCCGCCCGCGCGCCGCACGCTCACCTCGACGTGGCCCTTCGCGTCCACCGCTTCGAGCCCGTTCTGCACCAGGTTGACCAGCGCCTGGTGGAGGAGCGAGCGATCCGCGACAACCTGGAAAAGTTCGGCCGGCGGCGCCACGCTCAGGCGCCCGGCGCGAATTTCGGCCGCATAGAGCGCGGCCACGTCGCTCAGCACGTCCGACGCCGTCACCGGCGCGAACTGCGGCTCGGGCAGCCGCCCGAACTCGGAGAACTCGCGCAGCATGCGCTTCAACACCTCCACTTCCTCCGCGATCGTCCGCACCGCCTGCTCGAGGATCTGCGGAAAGTCCGGCCGCTGCGCCTCGTAGCTCCGCCTGAGATCGGCGACCGACACCGCGATCGGAGTCAGCGGATTCCGGACCTCGTGCGCCAGCGTGCGCGCGACCGCGCTCCACGCGGCGTGCCGCTCGCCGGCGGCGAGCCGCTGCCGGTAGTTGACGAGGTCCTTCCGCATTCGCTCCAGCGCCTCCACCAGGGTCTCGATCTCGCGCACGCTCTCGAACGCCAGAGGCTCGTCCCATTCGCCGCGCGCCAGCCGCTCCGAGAAGCGGGCGAGGCGCTCGACCGGACGCGACACCTGAGAGGACCACAGGATCCCGAGCAGGACGGCGACCAGGGCGCCCGCGAGCCCGAGCGCGAGAGCGGTGTTTCGCAGCGAACCCACCGCGCGATCCAGCTCCGCGGTGGAGAGGATGCCGGTCACCAGCACGCGGGGTCCGGGGCCGAGCCCGGGGACGAAGCTCCGGAACAGCATTGATCCCCTTCGCAGCACCGCACCCGGCGGCTCGTGTGCGGCTGAGACCCACGCCGGCTCGACCCCGCGCGTGGCGGCGATCCGTCCCGATCCATCGTCGAGCAGGAGCTCGACACCGCTCGTTCCCTGGAGACGCTCGAGGCGTGCATCGTCGAGCAGCAGGCCGCCCCGGAGATAGCCGACGGTGTCGCCCTGGTAGGCGATGGGCGCCTCCACGGCGACCGCGAGCATCGGCCGGCCGTCGGTCGGGGTGAGGCGGATCCGGTCTCCGGGCGGTGCGGGGGCCAGGCGCGCGGACGCGCCGCGCGCGAGCGCCGCGGGAGAGAGCGCCGCGTCGGCGCTGGGTTGTCCCGCACGGTCGGTGACCTGGAGCAGGTCGCTGCCGATGAGCACGCGCTGGTTTTCGAGCAGGGCCGAGAGTTCCGAACCACCCGCCGCGTCGACGAGATGGAGCCGGCGCAGCTCGCGATCGCGGGCGAGGATCGCGACGCCCGCGGCGAGGTGTTCGGCATCCCCGGCCAGGCCGCGACTCACGACCCCGAGCGCTTCGCCGAGCCGCTCCTCCGCCTCACCGTGGATCACGCGCTGCATGCGCCCCGCGTAAAGGCCCATCGCCACCGCCAGTGGAACGATCGCGATCAGCGTGCAGCCGAGCACGAGCTGCGTGCGCAGCGACCTCACGGCCGGGTCCCCGCGCAGCCGAGGCGGCTCACGAGCGCGTCGGGTCCGAGCTCCATCACGCGCGGCGCGAGTGCCGCCGGGCACACGATCGTGCAGCCGATCCGGAACAGCGCGCGCTCGGCGGGATCGCCCGCGCCCGCAGCCGCGGGCGGAGCGGGGTCGTCGCGCCACACCAGATCGATCCGCGCTTCCGGACGGCGTGCGCCACCGGCGATCGCCGCCTCGAGCACGCGCCACCCCGGGAGCGTCGAGTCGGCGCGACACGCCACGTGATGGACGGCCGTGCCCACGCCTCCGTTCGGCCGGAGCGGGACCAGGTCGCCGTCGAGGAGATCCTCGGCGATCGGCGCCAGGTCCAGTCGTTCGAGCACGCGCCCGGTATCGGGCGCCGGTGCGCTCCAGCGCGCCGCGATCCAGCCGCGGTCGCGGATTCCGAGCCGCACAGCAAAGCGCCGATCGCCCCTCGTCCGCGCCGACAGCTCGCCGGGCCAGAACAGCGCGACGTCGATCTCACCGCGCTCGAGCGCGATCTCCTCGTCTCCCGCATCGTCATAGGGAACGGCGACGAGACTGTCTCCGGGAGGCGCGTCAAAGGCGGCGCGTCCGCACGGGACCACCAGGTTGGCGCGTTGATCCGAAGGAATGCCCACTCGCAGGAGACCCCGCGCGGGGAGGGACAGGAGGCGCACCCCCAGCCGGTCGAGGCGCTTCACCTTCTCTAGGGTGCCGCTCGTGATCCGGACCGCGAGGAGCCGATCGTCGAGCCACGCGGTCACCGTTCCCTCCGCGATCGACCGGCGGCGCTCGTCGAACGCGATGCGGGCGCCGGGGACCAGGCGCAGCGAGTCGCGTGCGACCACGTAGGCACGTCCCGCGCTCGTCCAGATCACGGTGCCATCGCCCGCTTTGCCGCTCATCGCGGTCGCTGGCGACGACAGGATGATCAACGCACCGGCGAGGACGCCGAGGAAAACCCCGCGCGTGGTCGCCGGACGCCTGAAACCGCCTGTGTGGGTTCGTGTCAGTTCGGAAGCACCCGCGCCAAACGCATGTGCGCCTCGCCCTTGGGAACAGAGGCGAGACTGGGCCGGCGCGCCGTGCGTGTCAAGTCTGACACACCGCGCGGTGCCGCCGGGCCGCCGTTCGAGCGCATGACGTTGTGCCGCAACGGTCCCGGTGCCGGGCACGCGTCTTGAGATGGAGCCCGGGTGAGCCGCGCACACAGCGCGCTCGCAGAGGGTTCGAGAACCCTCGCTCGGGACACGGCACCGGCGGCCACCCCGACATCCCGAGGCCGGTGGGGAGCAGGACCATGAAATCGAACACGGAAACTCTCGTCCACGTTTCCTCCGTTGTGCTGGTGCTGGCCGCGGCGTTCACGCTCGCGAGCTGCCAGAGCACGGAGCACGCAAACACGGAGCAGCGGAGCTCGCAGGCGTCCACCGGAAGCGAGGCCCTGGCCTCGGAGACCGTGGTGGCGTCCGCAACCCCCGTCGAGTCGGCCCCGGTCGAGCCGGCCGCTTCGCCCACCGGGCTCCCGCCCGACCTCACGGCGTCGCTGGCGGACACGGTGGCAGCGCCCGGCGAAACCGTCGAGATCGAAGTGCAGGGCACTCATGACGTGGTCGAGGTGCAGGTGAAGGGCGATCGGGGCGAGCCCTTCAACCTCGCGCTCGATGCCGACAGCAACCTGTGGCGCGGCGTCTACCGCGTGCCGCTCGACGCGAAGACCGAGCGCATCGCGCTGTCGGTGACGGCGCGCAACGAGCTCAACCGCTGGCGGCGGGTGTGGGTGTTCATCCACGTCGGCGAGAGCACCGTGGCGCCGGCGGCGGCCACCCAGGAGGATCCGGAAGAGAAGTAGCGAGCTGGGAGTCGACCTGAGAACAGCGGGCCCGTCGCGAGGCGGGCCCGCCGTGTTCATGTCAGCGCGCGTCCTGCACCGAAAGCACGAGGAACAGGTTGGTCTCGAACGCCACCGGAAACGCGGAGGGGTGTCCGTGCGGCACCACCCAGTAGGCGACCCGGTAGCGATGGCGCAGCTCGCGCACGTTGTCGTCGGTGAGCGCGGCGTACCCACTGGCGATGATGGCGCGCGCCTCCTTGGCGGAGACCTCTGAGCTGGGCTCGAGGCCGAACGCCTGCATGCGCGCGATCCAGTGCGCGAGGTAGGGGCGGTCCCACAGGATGGCGGCGCCGTCCTTCCAGGTCCCGAACACCGGGCGCTGCGCGAGCGGCCGGAATTCCGACCACGTCGGATGCACCAGGAAGACGGCGTCGCGGGTCGTGTTCTCGCGCGCCCAGCCGGTGAGCGCCAGCATCTCGGCATTGGGCCTCCAGCCGAAGGCGGCCTGCGGCGACAGGTTCGCGAGCGCGCGCCGCACCGGGACCGCGATCGCGACGATGGCGACCAGTGCGACGAGGATGGGCGAGGTGCGCCGCCACAGGGTGGTTTCCGCACGGCCGGCGAAGAGCAGCGTGCCGGCCAGCACGCCGGCGAGCACGAGCGTGAAGCCCGGCTCGAACCACACGATGATCGCGCCGATCAGGGTCGCCGTTCCGAGCACGGGATCGATGCGCCGCCCTTCGATCTGACGCGCCACCACCGCGATCAGGTAGACCGCGGCGAGCACCTGCCAGAAATCGCAGGCGCGGCCCGGGTGCGCGATCAGCACCGCGGGGCTGCGGAGCACCGGCGCGAGAAACGCGACCGCGAGCCAGCCGCCCGCAGTCGCGCACCAGGCGAGCGCGCGTGCCGCACCGCCCGGGTCGCGCTCACGCTGCTTCCAGGCCACGGCGGCCACCAGCGCGAACAACGCGCCGAACTCGACGAGCACCATCCGCCCCCAGCTCAGGGGATAGAGATGATGGGAGAACCGCACGCGGCTCGCCCACAGCCAGAGATCGCGATCGGGCTCGGGCCGTCCGAAAGCCTGCAGGGAGAGCGCGAGACCCGGGGACGCGGCGACCACGAAGACGCCGGCGGCCACGACCCACCGCGGCCACCATCGCCGCCATCCGCCGTCCGCGATCGCCATCGCGATCAGGTAGGTCATGAGGTACATCCCGTAGAGGCTGTTGAGGTCGAAACCGATGCCGAGCAGGAGCGCCGTCCGGTAGGGGCGCCGCTCGAGGTAGGACGCCACCGCCAGGACGAAGATCGGAATCGAGAGACCCGTCTGCTCGAGATAGGTCGTGACGATGGTGCCGTCCGCGATGAGCGGACGGGGAGCGAGGGCGGCGAACGCCAGCGCCGCCAGCTCGGTGAGCCGGGAGCCCGGCGCCATCGCGCGCGCCAGCCGCGCGAAGGCCACCAGCAGCAGGACGCGCTCGATCAGGAACAGCACGGCGAGCTGGGTCATCGTCGGGACCACGTGAGAGACCCACGCCACCATGCGCCAGAGCGCCGAGGCGTAGTGCGGCGCGGTGTCGACGAACGGATCGCCCGGGTAGGACGACGGATTCGCGATCCGGTCGACGATCGGCAGCTGGAGCGCGTGATTGTCGATGTAGACGTCGTAGCCGGTGATGAGAATGGAGGCGACCAGGAAGAGCAGGATCGGCAGCCGGGTTTCGCGCATGCGGTCCTCTAAAGCGTCCCGTCCACCGCGAGCACGCGGTAGAACCGGGTCTCGAAGGCGACCGGGAGCGCCGACGGATGCGAGATGGGCACGATCCAGTAGGACACGCGGTAGCGGTCCCGGAGCCTCAGGACCTCCTCGTCGGAAAGCTGGGCGAAGCGGTCCGCGATCAGCGCCCGTGCCTGCTTGGAGGTGATGGGAGCGCCGGGGTAGAGGCCGAACGCCGACATCCGATCGGTCCACTCGCCGACGAACGTGCGGTCCCACAGCGCGGCCGCGCCGTCCTTCCACGTGGTGAAGAGCGGACGGTGGGCGAGTGGACGGAACTCCGACCAGGCGGGATCCACGAGAAACACGGCGTCCCGCGGCGTGTGGCCCTCCGCCCATTTCGCGAGCTCCACGATGGCGGGGGACGGCCGCGAGCCGAGCGCGGCACGCAGCGAGTGCCGCTGCAGCGCGCGGAGGCCGAACGCCGCCAACGCTCCCGCGACGACCAGCGTCATCACCACCGGGGTGAGCCGGCGCACCCAGGACTCGCGGCTGGCCGGCTCTGCATGCACCAGCAGTCCGACGACGAGGAGCGCCAGCAGCAGCAGCATGGTCGGCGGCGCGAACCAGATGAAGATCGAGCCCAGGAAGAGCAGCATCCCGAGCCGGGGTTCGATGCGCGACTCCTCGAGGCGGCGCGCCATCACCGAGAGGACGAACACCGCCGCGAACGCCTCCCACAGATCGCAGGCCCGTCCCGGCTGCAGCATGAGGAGACGCGGGATGCTGAGCACCGGAGCCACGATCGCCACCGTGATCCACAGCGCTCCGTTCGAGCACCACGCCAGCACGCGGGCGCCCAGGCGCCCGACCAGGTCGCGGTTCACCCAGGCCGTGGCCAGCACCAGTCCGAACAGCAGGAGGAAGCGGGTCAGCACCGCCTTCCCCCAGGTGAGCGGGTAGAGATGGTGCGGGAAGCGTACGCGACTCACCCACACCCAGAGCTGCGGGTCCGCCTCGTGCCGCGCGTAGGCGCCGAGCGACATCAGGAGCCCGGGCAGTGCTACCAGGAGGAAGATTCCCCCGGCCGCCAACCAGCGCGGCCACAGCCGGCGCCAGGTACCGTCGAAGACCGTCATCGCACCCAGGTAGGTGGCGAAGTAGATCCCGTAGAGGCTGTTGAAGTTGAAGCCGAGCCCCATGAACGCCGCGCACGCCAGCGGCCGGTCGCGGAGATAGGAGGCCATGGCCAGGACGAAGAAGGGGATCGCGAGCCCGGTCTGCTCCATGTAGCTCGTGACGATCGTGCCTTCCGCGATCACCGGCTTGGGTGCGAGCGCCACGAACGCCATCGCGCCGAGCTCGGCCAGGCGGGATCCCGGCGCCATCGCGCGCGCCAGCTCGCGGAAGGCGAGCAGCAGCAGGAGCCGCTCGAGCACGAACAGCACCCCGAGCTGGACCAGCGGTGGAACGACCGGCGAGACCATCGCGACCAGCCGCCACAGCACCGAGGCGTAGTAGGGTGCGGTGTCCACAAAAGGATCGCCGGGATACGCGGACGGATCGGCCAGCCGGTCGACGATCGGCAGCTGGAGCGAGTGGTTGTCGATGTAGGTGTCGTAGCCGGTGACGAGGATCGAGCAGAAGAGCAGGATCGCCATCACGAGCAGATCGCGGCGGGACACCGCGGTCACCGGACGGACGCGCGCCACCGGCAGGGACGGCGCCGGGGCGGATACGGCAGCGGCGGAATCGATAGGACCCTCCGTGTCCACGCGACTTCCTGATGGGACGTGTCCAGAATAGTGCGCTTTGATCCGGCAGGCGAGTGGCCACGAGGGGTGCCAGGCCCGGTCCCGCGGTAGCCGGCCGGCCGCCCTCTCATTACACTGCGCCGGCTTGAAGCCACCACCGCCCGATACCGCGCCCCGTCCCCGCGAGCACCGGCTGCTCCTCACGCTCGCGCTGTTCGCCATCACTGCCCTCATGGAATGGCGGTGGTGGGTCGAATCCCACGAAGCCATCTACCTCCTCGGCCCGCACCGGCTGGCGGATCCGTCGTTCCTCGCGCGCGACCTCACGTGGTCGGTGCTGTCGCCGACCACGTTCGTCTACGACCACCTGCTGGCCCCGCTCTGGGGTCCGCTGGGCGATTTCGGGATCGTTGCGGCCGGCCGCATCGCCTGCTGGGCGTTCACGGCGTGGTCGCTCGCCGCGCTCACCGGGGCACTCGCGCTGCCGGCGTGGTCGGTGGGGGTCGGCTACGCGTTCTGGATGCTGGCGGGCCAGCGTCTCTTCTTCTGCGGTTCTCCGCTCGAAGGCTTCCAGCCCAAGGCGTTCGCGTATCCGTTCCTGTTCTTCGGGCTGGCCGATGCCGTGCGGGGAAGGCACGTGCGGGCCGGGCTCCACTCCGGCCTCGCCACCGTGCTCCACGTGGTGGTCGGCGGCTGGGGATTCCTCGGGCTCCTCGGCGCCCTGCTGCTTTCGCGCGTCCCGTTCCGTCGCATCGCCGGATTCGTGGCGGCCGCCGCGCCCTTCGTGCTCGGCATGGCCGTGGTCCTGCGCGGTCTCCAGCGCGGCACGCCTGCCGAGCTCGCCGCCATGGACCGTCTCTACGTCACGATGGCCGCGCCCCACTGCTGCGACCCGGCGGCGTTCCTCGCGGTGCCCGATCTGCTGTTCGCCGCGGGAGTGTTCGTCACCGCACCGGCCCTGATCCTGCGTTGGAAGCGCGCGGAAGGCGGACGCATCGCGGGCCACTTCCTGATCGCGCTCGAGCTGTTTTTCGTGCTCGGGCTCGCCGCGCGCCCGCTCGAAGCCTTCGGAGTGCTCAAGCTCTACCCGTTCCAGCTCGCGAACGCCCTGCCGGCGATGCTGCTCGCCATGCTGCTGCCGGCCTGGCTGCCGCTGCTCGGCGCATCGCGAGGGTCGGCGCGGTTCACGTGGGCCCTCGGTCTCGCGCTGGCGCTGGTCGCGGGAGCGGGGAAGGACGTCGCCGGCGAGGTGGCCGCCATCCCGCGCCGGCTCGCCCGGCGCGTGCCGGCGCCCAACCACTCCTTCCACTACGGGAACCGCGCGGTCCCGTTGCCGCTCTACGAGTGGATCCGGCGCGAGACCCCGCACGACGCGGTCTTCGTCACGCCCTATCTCTCCGAGTTCTGGGTGTGCGCCGAGCGTGCACAGGTGGCGAGCCTCCGGCATCCGCCGTTCGATCGCCGGCTGCTCGAGTGGAACCGCCGCCTGCGGGCGCTCAACCGTGACGAGCCGTTCACGGGCCAGGGACTCGAGATCACGCCCGACCTCTCCGCCAACGAGGGCCGCCTGTCGGCCGCCGAGCTGACGGCGCTCCGCGATTCCTGCGGGGCCACGCACTACATTGCGGACACCTCACGCGAGGATCTCGCGGAGCTCGAGCTTCACGCGTACGGCGGGTACCACGTCTACGATCTCGCCCGGCTGGGCGCCTCAGGCCCTGCGGCCGCCGGCCCGGCGCACGATCAGCGGAACGGCAGGTAGAACGCGTGCCAGTTGTGGAGCGCGAGCGCGGCCGATAGCACGGCCGTCGCGATCAGCGCGCCGGCGCCCCGTCCGCGCAGCCAGTCGGCGAACAGGACGACCCAGAGCGGCAGGAACTCGACCACCCACAGGAACGGCTCCCAGGGATCGAACCACGTGTAGAGCAGCCAGCCCGCGATCACCTGGCCCAGCAGGACCACGTGCAGCGGATCGCCGCGGGCCGCGCCGCGCACGCTCGCGACCGCCGTCACGGCGAAGAACCCCGCGAGACCGAGCGCGACGAACAGCGCGAGGCCGTTCCCGAGCACGTTGCGCAGCGACTTGCTGAAGAGCCGCGCGGAGAGCGCTTCGTCGCGCGGCCATTCGACGCCCATCACGTAGGTGGGCGGGGCGAAGAAACCGCGATCGGGAGGCTGCCCGGCGATCGGCATCATCATCGAGTAGAACGTCGTCGCCCGCGCCACCCGTGCAAGATTGGGCGGCGTGAGATTCTCCACCTGGCTCAGCTGCTGCTTCAGCCAGGGCCGATCGCGCCGCTCGAGCACGGTCGGCATGGCGTGATGGAACGGGACCTCGAAATAGATGGCCGCCAGTATGCCGCAGCCCGCGACCGCGATGAGGGCGGCGACCCCGAGGTCAGCGCCAATGCGGCGCCACGCGCTCCGCAGGGCGGGGACGACGAGGAGCAGCGAACTCACCACTGCGAAACGGAAGAGATCGACGCGCGTCCACCCCATGACCGCGAGCGAACCGACGAAGAGCGCCCGATCGAGCGGGGTACGCGGAGCACCGGCACGGAGTCGCACCAGGGATCGCAGGTACACCGCGAGCGGGGCCAGCCCGATGCAGTGGGTTTCGAACGCCGCCGCGTGGAACCACACCGAGACCGAGATCCCGGTGAGGAACAGCAGCACGAGGCGGGGGATGAGGGCGAGGCCGAGCTCGACGAGCAGCCAGCGCATCGCCCACAGGAAGAGGAACCCCGAGACGGCGGTGAACAGCTTGAGGTAACGGAATGCCGATTCGAGTCCCGGACCGAAGAGCATCTCCCAGGCGCGGAAGCCGCTCTCGACCAGCACGTGGTAGAGGAGGTGGTTCTGCGGATTCCAGCGGTAGAACTCGCCGGCCGCGAGACCGCGCAGGAGGTAGGTACTGTCCTGATCGAACGCCTCGAGCGGCCCGTGCAGCGGACCCTCCATCCTCCCGAAGCTGAGGAGGTGGAGCGCGAAGAGGGCGAGCAGGAGAGCGG
>DAIUEO010000081.1:16405-16808 GCA_036845125.1 Candidatus Eiseniibacteriota bacterium
ATCCGGCCCGCCATCGGAGCGCTGCGATCAGGCGACGCCAGCGGCGGCCTCCGTCACGGCGGGGCGGGGCACCCGGACGAGCACGAGACCCATGGCGGCGATCACGCCCCACATGAGCAGGTAGGCGAACACCGAGGCGCGGCCGCGATCGAGCGCCGCGAGCGCGAACACCAGCCCGAGGACCACGGCCAGCGCCGGACCCCCTCCGGGCACCCGGTCGCGCCGCGTCCAGGCGAGCAGCGCCGGCGGCAGGAGGAGCACCGTGTAGAAGAGCTGGGAGACCGGATAGACGATGAGCGCGAACAGCAGGAACAGCGCGGTCGTCCATTCGTGCTCGCGGGCGCGCGCGAGTGGAACGGCGAGCGCAGTCGTGGCGGCGGCCAGCACCGCGGCTCCGCCCACG
>DAIUEO010000082.1:0-4722 GCA_036845125.1 Candidatus Eiseniibacteriota bacterium
AGAGCGCGGGCCGTATCAGGTCGTTCATTCCGGCGGCCAGCACGATGAAGCGTTTCTCCCCGCGCCGCTTCACCCACAACACTTCCGAGATCAGCGCGCCGATTGGTGCCACGATCCAGCGGCCCGGCTCGAGCGCCCATTCGAAGCCGGAACCCTCCGCGCGCGCGGCGAGATGACGGGCCCAGTCCTCGAGCGGGAACTCGAGCATTCCTCCGTAGTCGATGCCGAACCCGCCGCCGATGTTGATGAGCCTAAGCGGCGCGCCGCGTCCTTCCGACTCGCGCGCGATCGCGAACACCGCGTCGAGCGCCGCCGCCATCGGGCCGAAGTCGATGAGCTGCGAGCCGACATGCACGTGGATGCCGTCGAGGTGGAGGTGCGGCCAGCGCGCGCGGTTCTGCCAGGCGTCGAGCGCCTCGCCCGGCGCGATTCCGAACTTGGCCTCGTCGTGGCCGGTCGCGACGTAGCGGTGACCCGGCGTCTCGACCCCGGGATTGATCCGGAGCGCGACGCGCAGCTTTCCGCCCTGCGCGGCCGCCTCGCGCTCGAGCAGTTCCAGCTCGGCGACGTGGTCGGCGTTGACCGAATGGATCCGGTGGCGGACCGCCCACTGCGCCTCCTCCGGTGTGCGGCCGTTGCCATTCAGCACCATCCGCGAAGTCCGGAACCCCGCGCGCCCCGCCAGCTCCAGCTCGCCGAGCGAGCCCGCTTCGGCATCGAGCCCGGCTTCGCGCACGCATTCGAGCACCGCGCCGAGCGCGTTCGACTTGATCGCGAACCCCATCACCGGAGCGATCGGCGCGAATGCGCGGCCGAAGCGGCGCGTTCGCGCATCGAGTGCCTCGAGGTCGTAGAGGTAGAACGCACGCGCGGCGGGCTCCACGGCGCGCAGCAGCTCGGCGATGCGCGGGACCGCGACCCCGCCGCATTCGAGACCCTGGGCGCCGGGCGTGAGCACGCCTTCCGGCGAAAACGTTCCGAAGGTCACGATCGGGCTCGCAGTCTCTGCGCGACGGCGTCGAGGTCGGCGGGCGTGTTCACGTTCACGAAATTCTCGGCTCCCCCTTCGAGAGTGGACCACTCGGCTTCGGCGACGATCCTGGGCTCGAGCGTACGCACCGCCGCGACCAGCGCCCGCTCGCCGCGTTCGAGCCGGTCGGCCAGGAGCGGCCGAGCCGCCGGAGAGTACGCGGCCACCAGGGGTTGAAGCATACCTCCCGCCTCGGGGATGACGGCGTAGGCCTTAGACCGATCTTCCAGCAGCTCCGCGAGCGCCGCCAGGAAGCCCGGTCGGGCAAGCGGGTAGTCCACGCCGAGGACGATCGCGCGCTCGTGATCCGCCGCGCCGAGCCCGGCCACCAGCGCCGCGAGCGGGCCCTGCTCGCCCGGCGGGTCCTCGACGAGGATCCCGTCATCCACGGGAAGCCCGAGCGCGCGCGGCGCCACCACCCGAACCTCGTCCGCGCACGCCGACAGACACGCCAGCGCGCGCTCGAGCAGCGTCCGTCCCGCCACCTCGACCAGCGCCTTCGGACGGCCCGCGCTCAAGCGCCGCCCGCGGCCGCCCGCGATCAGGAGCCCGAGCGTGCGCACTCAGTATCCGGCGCGCTTGTCCACGACGTTCACCAACGGCCGGCCTTCGCGGTACGCCGCGAGGTTCCCGCGGAAGATGTCCATCGCGCGCTCCCAGTAGTGCGGCCCGAGGCCCGAGACGTGCGGCGTCACGATCACGTTCGGCATCGCCCACAGCGGGCTCGCGGTGTCGAGCGGCTCCTTCTCGAACACGTCGAGCCCGGCGCCCGCGATCCGTCCGGCCTCGAGCGCCGCGATCAGCGCGGTCTCGTCCACCAGCCGCCCGCGTCCGAGGTTGATGAGGATGGCGCCCTTCTTCATGAGCCCGAGGCGCCGCGCGTCCATCATCCCGCCCGTCTCGCGGGTGAGCGGCGCCGCCAGCACCAGCCAGTCGCAGGCCGCGACCAGATCGTCGAGTCGCTCCACGCCCCACTGCGCGTCCACGGGGGCGGGATCGGCGGCCGGATGCCGGCGCACGGCGATCACCTTCAATCCCAGCGCGCGGGCACGGGTCGCGACGGCGGTGCCGACGGTGCCGAGCCCGACGAGACCGAGCGTCGTGCCCGCGAGATCCACGTAGGGCGGCGGATCGATCCATAGGGAGTCCTGCGTCCAGCGGCGCTCAAGCTGGGCGTCGCGCGCGAGGTGCAGCTTGCGGGCGAACGCGAGGATCACGCCGAGCGTGTGCTCGGCCATCGAGATCGCGTGGAGCCCGCGCGCGTTCGTGATCGTGACCGGGCTCTCGATCATCGCCGGAAAGAGCAGCGGTCCGACACCGGCAGCCGTGACCTGGACCCATCGCAGGCGCTTGGCGCGCGAAAAGTTCTCCGCGGTCACGCCCCAGCCCAGCACGACCTCGGCCTCGGGCAGCGCCTCGTCGAAATGGGCCGCGTCCCGTCCGGCCGTGAACGTCACGTCCGGGAATTCGGCGGCCATCTCGTCCACGAAATGGCCGGGGAGGTTCCAGACGCCGTCCGCATAACGGATGAATTCGAGCACATGGAGGCGGCTCATGGGGCGCATCGTGCCACAGCCGCTTCGGGCTTGCGCGGCCACGGGGTTGCCTTTAGGCTGGCCCGTCCTTCAACCACGTTCGAGGAGGTTCGCCCGCGCAATGAAGATGCGTTCAGCGTTGCTGGTGGTGTTCGCGGCCACGTTTCCGGTGGTGGCCCAGGCCGATCCCTGGCTGCTGACCCCCGGTGACTACTACTCCGAGTTCCGCGGCGGATATCGCGCCGCCGACACCTTCCACGACGGCACCGGCGAGCGCCCGCCTCTGCCGAACGGCGGCCAGTACGATGTGCGCGGGATCCGGAACTACACGGAGCTCGGCTGGAAGAAGTCGATGAGCTTCCGCTTCGCCATCCCGGTCGAGAGCGTCACGGCGACCACGACCGGGTCGAGCAGCACCTCGAGCGGGATCTCCGACATCGCCTTCGGCGTCAAATTCAAGGTGTCGGGCGGCGGAAAGTCGGCGGTTGCCGCCGGCCTCGATTTCCAGATGCCGGCTGGATACAACCGGCACCTCTATCCGGCGCTCGGAGACGGCGTCCAGAACCTGATCGGCTCCATCGAGTACGGCTCCGCACTCCCGTTCGGGTTCGTCACGGTCGGGGGCGGCTACCGCCTGCGGATGGGAGCGGTCGCCTATGCCGAAGCTGGAAAGAAGGATCCGGACGACGACCTGCTCTTCACGGCCGACCTCGGGGCCTGGATCGGTCAATCCTTCCTGGTCGCGGGCAACTACCGGTCGCGACGGGTGTTCGTTCAGAATCAGGAGCCTGAGGAAGGCGATGTGTTCGAGCACCTCGCGGGGCTCGAGTTCCTGTATCGCCTCAGTGACCGGCTCGACATCTTCGGCGGTTCGCTCAGCACCCTCTCGGCCGAAAACGCTCTGCATGTGAACGAAATCTATGCGGGCATCTCGGTCAAGGACACGCATCTCAACCGGTTCCAGGGGTTCCTCGGGAACACCAGCAAACCCTGAACCGGAGCCTCCGCCCGGAGGTGCCTACGGCTTCGCTGAGCAACCGACTCATCCCCTATCTCGCCCGGTATCGGCGCGGGCTCATCGGGGGTGTGCTGGCGGTCGTCGTCACCAACCTCATCGCGCTCGCCCAGCCCCAGGTGCTGCGCATTGCGGTGGACGACCTCTATGGCGGGGTGACTGCCGCGAAGCTCGGGCGCTACGCGCTCGTGCTGCTCGGCATCGCGCTCGGTGCCGGCGCCTTCCGCTACGCGATGCGCATGGCGATCATCGGCATCTCGCGGCGCATCGAGTTCGATCTCCGGAACGACCTCTTCGCCCACCTCCAGAAGCTCCCGCCCTCCTACTACCAGCACACGCGCACCGGCGAGATCCTGTCGCGCGCCATCAACGACCTCTCCGCCGTCCGCATGCTGGTCGGCCCCGGCATCATGTACCTGGTCAACACGGTGACGGTTGCGATCGTGTCCATCGGGTTCATGCTCGCGATCAGCCCGCGGCTCACGATGCTCTCGATCATCCCGCTGTCGCTGGTGTCGGTCACGGTGTGGGTGTTCGGCAGCCGCATCCACTCCCGCTTCGAGAAAATCCAGGAGCAGTTCGGGCAAATCTCATCGCGGGTGCAGGAGAACCTGGCGGGCCTGCGGGTGGTGCGCGCCTTCACCCGCGAGGACGAGGAGATCCGCTCGTTCCACGAGCTCAACCGCGAATACGCCGCGAAGAACAGCGAGCTGATCCGCATCTCCGGCCTCTTCCACCCGATGCTCGCGGCGCTCTCGGGGGTCGCGGCGCTCACGGTGCTCTACTTCGGCGGGC
Source organism: Candidatus Eiseniibacteriota bacterium (assembly GCA_036845125.1). Classification (GTDB taxonomy): domain Bacteria; phylum Eisenbacteria; class RBG-16-71-46; order RBG-16-71-46; family RBG-16-71-46; genus DAIUEO01. The sequence goes on from DAIUEO010000082.1 coordinate 4,376, forward strand.
GCGAGGTGATGGAGGGCCGCATCACCATTGGAATGTTCGTCGCCTTCACCGTGTACCTCGGCATGCTCAACTGGCCGGTGACCGCGCTCGGCTGGGTGGCGAACCTCTTTCAGCGCGGCATGGCATCGTTCGGCCGCATCGTCGAGGTCCTCGACACGCCGCCGGCGATCGCGAGCCCGCGGGAGCCCCAGGTTCCCGCCGCGTGCCGCGGCGCGATCGAGTTCCGCGATCTCAGCTTCACCCATCCCGGGCGCGAAAACCCGACGCTGCACGCGGTCTCGTTTTCGGTCCGTCCGGGCGAAACCGTCGCGCTGGTCGGGCCCACCGGCTCCGGGAAGTCCACGATC
>DAIUEO010000082.1:4732-16785 GCA_036845125.1 Candidatus Eiseniibacteriota bacterium
GCCGATTTCGGCTTTCGCGAGGCGGTTGCGTCCAGCGACGTGCCGACGATCCTCGCCCTGATCCCGCGGATGTTCGATCCGCCGCCCGGGACCCTGTTCCTCGACGGACAGGACGTGCGCAGCCTCGACCTCCACTGGCTGCGCCGCCAGCTCGCCTGCGTGTCCCAGGATCCGTTCCTCTTCTCGACCACGGTCGCCGAGAACATCGCGGCCGGCGTGGACAGCGCCGAACGCGAGGCGATCATCGAGGTGGCGCGCGTCGCGCGGCTCGAGGACGAAGTGCGGTCGTTCCCTTCGGGCTTCGACACGCTGGTCGGCGAGCGCGGCATCACCCTCTCGGGCGGGCAGAAGCAGCGCGTCACCATCGCGCGCGCGCTGCTTCGCACCTCCCCCGTGCTGCTCCTCGACGACTGCCTGTCGAACGTCGACACCCAGACCGAGGAGGCGATCCTCAGCCGGCTCCGCGGCGAGATGAAGCGCCGGACGACGATCCTCGCCTCGCACCGCGTGAGCGCCGTCCGCGAGGCGGACCGCATCCTGGTCTTCGACGAGGGACGCATCGTCGAGCAGGGGACCCACGGCCAGCTCATGACGCTCGACGGGCGCTACGCGCGGCTCTGCCGCGACCAGCAGCTCGAAGAGGAGCTCGAGGCGTCGTGAGCGATTTCCACGAGGAGGCGGTCTCGGAGCGGATGCTCGACCGGCGTCTGCTGCGCCGGCTGTTCGGCTACCTGCGCCCGCATCGCGCGTCCGTCGCGTTCGCGGGCGTGCTGGTGCTGCTCGACTCGCTGATCGGGCTGCTGGGCCCCTACCTCACCAAGCAGGCGATCGACCACGGCATCCGCCACCGCGACCGGGTGTTCCTCGACGAGATGGCGCTCGTCTACCTGGCCACGATCGCCGTCGGGCTCGGCCTCGGCTATCTCCACCTCCAGGTGCTGCAGCGCATCGGCCAGCAGGCCATGGTGGCGCTCCGGCTCGATCTCTTCCGCAAGCTCCAGCGCCTGCCGGTCGGCTACTTCGACCGCAACCCGACCGGCCGCGTGATGACCCGGGTGACGAACGACGTCGATGCGCTGAACGAGCTCTTCACTGCCGGGGTGGTCGGGGTGTTCGGCGATCTGTGCGCGCTGATCGGGATCGTGGTCGCGATGATCAGCCTCAACGCCGAGCTGCTCGCGGTGACCTTCTCGGTGCTGCCGCTGATCGTCATCGTCACCCTCTTGTTCCGCTCGCGCATCCGCCGCTCGTTCCGCGACGTGCGCGGGAAGCTCGCCCGCATGAACGGGTTCCTCAACGAGAACGTGGGCGGCATGGCCACGGTCCAGATCCTGAACCGCGAGGCGCGGAGCTTCGAGGCGTTCCGCCGCGTCAACGGCGAGCATCGCGACGCCAACCTGCGCGCGGTGTTCATCCACGCGCTGTTCTTCCCGGCGCTCGAGCTGGTGGCCGCGATCGCCGTGTCGCTCATCGTCTGGTACGGCGGCCGCCAGGTCATGTGGACCGGCATCACGCTCGGGACGCTGGTCGCGTTCATCCAGTACACGCAGCGCTTCTTCCGCCCGATCTCGGACCTGAGCGAGAAGTACGGCATCCTCCAGCAGGCCATGGCGTCGGCCGAGCGGATTTTTGGACTCCTCGATACCTCGGAGGACCCGATGCTTCACCGCCGCGCCGCGGCGCCGGCGGTGAAGCGTCCGTTCCTCGGCCGCGTCGAGTTCGACCGGGTGTGGTTCGCCTACCGCGACGATCACTGGGTGCTCCAGGACGTCTCGTTCACGATCGCGCCCGGCGAGAAGGTGGCGGTCGTGGGGGCCACCGGCTCCGGCAAGACCACGCTCACGAACCTGCTGCTCGGCTTCTACCAGCCGCAGCGCGGGACGATCCGCGTGGACGGCCGCGATCTCCGCGAGTGGGACATCCGCGAGCTGCGCCGTCACTTCGCGATCTCGCTCCAGGACGTGTTCCTGTTCACCGGGTCGGTCGAATCGAACCTCCGCATGGGGCAGCCCGACCTGACCCGCGCCGACATCGAGCGCGCCGTGCGCGAGGTGCACGTGGACCGCAGCATCGCCCGGCTGCCCCAGGGGCTCGACACCGAGGTGCGCGAGCGCGGCGCCACGCTCTCGGGCGGGGAGCGCCAGCTGCTCACCTTCGCGCGGGCCCTGGCCCGCAATCCCGAGATCCTGATCCTGGACGAGGCGACCTCGGCCGTGGACACCGGGACCGAGCTGCTGATCCAGGACGCCCTGCGCCGGCTGCTGGTCGGGCGGACCGCCCTGGTCATCGCCCACCGCCTCTCGACCATCCAGGACGTTGACCGCATCCTCGTCCTCCATCATGGCCGGATCCGGGAGTCCGGAACCCACGCCGAGCTGCTCGGGACCGGGGGCATCTATGCCCGGCTCTATGAGTTGCAGTACTTCGGAGGGAACCGGAAGGCGGCTGCGAGGAGACCCGATTGGGAGGAGGAAGACGTCCGAGAGCCACAAATTCTTGACGCCGGCCCAAACGTGGCTTAGCCTACCTAAACACAACAGCCCTCCTGCACCCCCTCGGAGGTAGTCCATGCAACTGGGAAAGAAAGTCCGGGATCTTCGATTCCGGAGGGGCCTCACCGTCCAGCAGCTCGCCGAGGCCAGCGGTCTCTCCAAGGGCTTCATCAGCCAGGTCGAGAACGACCGCACCTCACCCTCCCTGGCCACCCTCCGTGACCTCGCACGCGCGTTGAAAACCTCGATTTCCTCACTGGTGGTCGAGGAGGATTCGACGCCGCACGTGGTGCGCGAGAGCCAGCGTCCGCGCATCCAGTTCGGGAACGGGTCCGGCTCGGTCGAGATCCTGTCGGCGCAGCCGAAGCGCGGGCTCGAAGTCCTGATCGCCGAGCTTCCGCCCGGTGCGGTGACCGGGACGGAGCGTCCCGATCAGCAGGGCGAGACCTGCATCCTCTGTCTCTCCGGGACCATCCGGGTCACGCTCGGTGAGAACATCGTCACGCTCTCCAACGGGGACGCCTGTCACTACGACGGCCGCACGGTGCACTCCGTGGAGAATTGCGGTTCCGGCGCGGCGCGTGTACTCCTTGCGGTGACGCCGGCCAGCACCGAGCCCACGCTCCGGATCCAGGAGCCCGCGGAACCCGTCGAGGTCGAACAACTGACCTGACGGTCCTCGAAAGCCCTGCAGGATTCCGAAGCGGCGGCCCTCTCCAGGGGCCGCCGCTCGCTTTGAGGGCCTTTATTCCGCTTACGGAAGGGAATCCATGAGTCCGCTGCGCGCCGCGCTCACCGAGTACCGCGAAGCGGTCGCGGCCTTCTCGCGGCCCGCGCGCTTCTTCCTCGGCGCGGTGTTCCTCGCATGGCTTGCCCAGGGCGTGGGCCAGGTGGTGTTCAACCTCTACCTGGTCGAGGCCGGTTTCCGCGAGTCGTTCGTCGGCACCGCGATCTCGGTGACGGGGCTCGGCGTGGTCGTGGTGGCGCTGCCCGCCGGCTGGCTCGCCGAGCGCTGGGGCACGGGCCGCTGTCTCGTGCTCGGGGCGCTGCTCGAGGGCCTCGGCATGGTCGTGCGCTCGACGGTGCTCCACCCGGCGCCGATCCTCATGGCCGCCTTCCTCACCGGAACCGGCCAGGCCCTGCTCGCGATCGCCGCGGCCCCGTTCATCAGCGAGAACTCGACCTCGCGCGAGCGCACCCACCTCTTCAGCGCGTTCTTCGCCGTCGAGCTGATGGCCGGCGTAGTCGGCAGCGCGATCGGAGGATCGCTGCCGGGTCTCGTGCGAGCGGCGGCGGGCGTGGATCTCCTGCTCGCCTACCGGGTGACGTTGATCGTCGGGGGACTGGCTTCGATGTCGGCCGCGATCCCGGTCGCGATCCTGCGGCCGGGACCGCCGGTGCCGCACGAGACGGTTGCGGGCAGCGACGCGGGCGGCAGCCGGCTGCTCGTGCCGATCGGGATCTTCGCGCTGATGATCGGCGCCGGCGCCGGGCTCGTGATCCCGTTCATGAACCTCTACTTCGCCACCCGCTTCAACTGCTCGGCCGCCCAGATCGGCCTGTTCTTCTCGGTAGCCATGATCCTGACCGCGGCCGCCGCGCTGATCGGCCCCGTGATCGCGCGCAGCTTCGGCAACCTGAGGACCGCGATCGGCTCGCAGCTCCTGTCGCTGCCGTTCCTGGTGTCGCTGGGTGCGGAGCGCCAGCTCGGGCTCGCGGTGGGCGCCTTCTGGATCCGCGCCACGCTGATGCAGGCGGCGACGCCGCTGCTCCAGTCGCTCATCATGCAGGAGGTACCGCCCCAGCTGCGCGCGCGCTCGACCAGCGTGCTCAACCTGCTGTGGAACATCGGCTGGGCGCTCAGCTCGACGGCGAGCGGCCGCATCATCCAGCGCTTCGGCTACGCGGTGCCGTTCTACGTGACGGCGGTGCTCTATGCCGTCGCCTCCGTGTACTTCTACCGCGCCTTCTCTCCCGCCGCGCGGGCCCGGGCCGTTCCCGGGTTCGTGCTGACCGAGGAGGCCAAGGGCGCCCGCGGCGAGGGTCCGCTCTCCGAATGAGACGCCTGATCCCCTACGTGCTGCTGGTCGCGGTCGGACTGATCGCGTGGAAGACCATCCCGGGACTCCTCGAGCGCCGCCCGCGTCACGAGGCGGTGATCGAAAACCGCACCGGCGCGGTCCTCGAGGACCTCCAGCTCAAGATCGGCGGTCAGACCTTCGCCGCCGATTCGGTCGCCAACGATGGCTCGGTGTCGTTCCGCTTCCTCATCCGGAACGATTCGCCGTTCGAGATCCGCTGGAACTGGACCGCGCGCCCTGGCTCGGGCTACTGGAAGGGCGGCGTGGTTCCCGCAGGGCCGCTCGTCCAGCGCCACGTGCTCACGATCGACGAGCACGGCGGCGTCGTGTACCGCCGCGAGCGGCTCGACGCGGCGCCGGCGCGGAACACGAAGCGCCGCGCGTAGCCCGCGGCTCGGGAGATCATGGCCAGCCTCCCGAGAGTTGAACAAGGAAGCGACGGCTCGATTCTCCTGCGTGCGAAGAACGGGTGACGAGAAGCGAACGCTCTGTCACCCACTGCGGGTCACTCTCGACAAGGCCCGGTGTGGCTTCCGGCAAGCATTTCGTGCCGCCGGGAACCGAGAGGAGCCACACGTCCGCTGCCGATGTGGACTCGGTGTTGTGGTCAACGGCCTCCGGGCGAATGACCGCCAGCGTCCTCGACTTCGGAGACCAGGAGAATTCGTACTCGGCGAATACACGGAGCGAATCAACGACGTGGACAGTGCCGCTCGGGAGATTCACGAGCACTAGGCGGGTCATCGGCGTCTTACAGATATGGGCCTCGACGGCTAGCCAGCGGCTATCGGGCGACCAGCGCCGGTAGGAACTAACGCACCCGCCGAGAGGAGGTTCGATTGTGCGGCCGGTTGTCCGATCAAGGATGACAAGATTCCACGGCTCGTCAACGGACTTCCAGAGAGAGTAGGAGACGTATCGGCCGTCCGGCGAGAGACGCGGGAGAGAGCCGCGCTTCACCAAAAGCGTGCTGTCTCCGCTGAGGGTGTCATAGAGGTAGATGCCCCAGGTGCGTGGTGCCTTGCGGACGTTGAGAAGTCTGAGTGACCCCGGTCCTGGGGCGTCATGCGTGGTTGCGGGCTCAACGAGAATCCGGTTGCGGTCGACAAAGGCGGTATCGTTGGTTGAAGTGGGGCGAATGCTCGCGATCTGCCACGTGCAGGGTTGGACTTCCGCAGTGGTTCTGGCCGCGCACGCGCTCACCACCGTCGCGACAAAGAGTGCGAGCACGAGAGCCTCAGGCTGCGTGCGTTGGCGCTTCATCAGACGAGTCTCCCTCCCCGGCTGGCTGCCCAAGATCATGCCACCCCCTGACTCCGTCACAAGACGAACGCCCCGCCGATCCAACTTCGGCATGTGGAGGCCGTTCGTCTGGACGGTTTTCGTCGGAGGCTGTGTCAGGCACCTACGAAATTTCTATCGCTTTCGGCGCGCGACCACGATGTGCGCCATCACCTCGCGCGGGTCGAAGAACAGCCGGTCGAGCAGTGCGAAGCCGAGCTGGAGCACGACGTAGAGAATGCGCACCGGAATCTCGGTGAGGATCCGGGTCGGACCGCGGTTCACGCGGTTGAGCCAGCCGATCAGGCTCATCCCCACCTTGGACATGAGCCCGCCGACCGGGATGAACTCCACGGGCTCGAGCCCCGCGGACTCGAGCAGGTGCGCCGCACCGAAACGGGTGAATCGGAAGTAGTCGTGCGGCTCGTCGTGCACCGGGATCATCTGCTCGAACTCGAGGATCGCGACGCCGCCGGGTCGGAGGACCCGGTGCACCTCGCGCAGCATCGCGGACGGCTCCGGAAGGCACGTCAGCATGGAGGTCGCGAGCACCGTGTCGATCGCACCGCTCCGGACCGGCAGCGCCTCGGCGCGCGCGAAGGCGTCCGGACGCCGGTCACCGAGATAGGGCGAGCGCGCGAGATCGGTGCCGAACGCGCGCGTGATGCGCCCCTGGAAGAGCGGCTCGAAGGGGCGCGATCCGCAGCCGACATCGAGCAGCGTGCCCGAGGCGTGGGCGCTCGCGCGCTCCAGCGCGGCGATCATTCGATGGTGGATCAGCCAGTTGAACTTCCAGAACTCCCAGCGGCCCGGGTGCCGGCGGGCGGTGGCGCCGAACGGACTGAGCTCGCGACCGGAATTCTCATGCCTCGGCTGGCTCGTCATCTGGCTCGTCATTTCCACTCCACGAGCAGCTCGCCGACGTTCGGACGCAGGGTGGCCTCGCCGCCCAAGACCGAGATCTCCGACCCGGGGCCGCGGCCTTCCTGCACCGTGGCCCGCACCGCGCCGGGCGGCGCCGGGAAATGGATCGGCTCGCGCGGCACGCCGTAGTAACGCACCAGCGAACCGCGCTTCCCGATCGGCCGTGCCGACCACTGCCGCTCGTGGAGATCGAGCACCTCGGCGTCGGTGAGGAACACGGCGTTCTCGTCGCACAGCTTCTCGAGCAGCAGCGCGAACGCCTCGCGGCGCTCCGCTCCGCGTGAGGGATCGAGCTGCACGTAGTTCGCCCGGTGCGTGCTGAGCACCGCGGGCTGGGCGTGCGACCACGCCGCGCGCACCCGGTTCAGTACGCCCGACAGGTCCGACGCGGCGGTCGCTTCGCGCACGCCCGGCTCGAAAGCGATGCGGGCCGGCATGTAGAGGCGATTGCCGCTCGTCTGCGGCCAGCGACGCCGCATGTCGAGCCGCCGCACGAGCGGCCACACCACGCCATGTTGCTCGCCCCGTCCCTGGATGATGCGCAGGCCGAGGCGCTCGGCGTCCTCCTCCGTCTCCTCGTCCCAGCGGTAGTCGGGCGGACAGAACGAGCGCGGCTCGGCCCCGAAGAGGTCGCGGAACGCGGCCACCGCGAGCCGCAGCCGGCGCGCGCGATCGGGGCCGGGCTCCAGGGGATCGTGCTCGCCGCTCTCCTCGACCGCCTCACACACCGCGCTCTGCTGCTCGTGCGCGCGGCGTGCGTCGTCGCTTCCGCGGCGGAGCGCATCCAGCCAGGCGTGCTCCGGGACGTGGTGGAGGCCGTGGAGCTCGGGCCACCACACGCCGGCATCGCGGGCGCGCGCGACTTCCTCCCACAGCCCGGGACGCTGCCACCGCGACGGTGCCCGCGGGTGGAACAACACCGGCAGCGCGTCGCATTCGAAGAGCGGAGGCACGAGCCGGTCATAGTCAGGCGCGCCCACGATGGTGTTGGCCTGCAGCACCGGGGGGAAGCCGTCACCGCCCCGATACGAGAGCAGCAGCTCGCGCATCGCGGAGACGTCGGTGGCGCTCTCCAGGGTCGACGCGCCGTAGCGGTGACCCGCGCGGCTCCGGAACGCCGGCGTGTCGGCGAGCACGCGGTGGGCCTGGGCGTCGGGGCTCCAACCGCACAGTCCCCAATCGTCGCTCTCGATCACGACCGCCTTGAGACGGTGCCAGTCGAGGTTCACCCGCGGCTCCTGGTGAGTAACGGCGAAATCTCTGAGAAACGAGTGACGGCGAAATCTCTAGAAACGTGTGACGAGGAATTCTCTGAAAGACGCGTAACGGCGGGCGACGATAACACGCCGGCGCGTTGACACCCCGCGGACCGCATGGAACATTTCCGCGAGCCATGGCGCGCGAGCCCCGCTTCACCCTCTGGTTGCGTGCGTCGCTCGTGATCGCCGCCGCCTGGTGGCTCTGGGACCTGGCCGTCCTGGGCGCGGGCGTGCCGCACCCGCTCGACGATCACTGGGAGGACCAGATCGTCGCCGAGCACCTGCTGCGCGGTGAAGCCTTCCGCACGCGGATGCTCTATCCCCCGCTGTGGCAATTCCGCGATCCGCTGAGCCGCACGATCCCCGTGCTCGTCCACGGCCCGCTGCTCCCGCTCGTCACCGTGCCGGCGCTGAAATTTCTCGGGCGTGACGCGCTGGATCGCCTCGCGCTGCCGGTGGCGGTGGTGGCGTGGCTCACGGTGATTCCACTCTTCCGGCTCGGCACCCGCCACTTCGGACCGCCGGTCGGATTCGCTGCGGCGTTCCTCTACACGTGCTCGCCGCTCACGCTCGAGGCGGTGCATCACAGCGGCTCGGTGATCGTGGGCGCCTTCTGCCTGGCGTGGACGCTGAACCTGCTCGCGCGCCCGCGGCCCCGGCCCTTCTTCGGCGGACTCTGGCTCGGCGTCGGTTACCTGGTGCGCCCGGAGCTGCTGGTGGCGGCTCCGGTGCTCGCGGCGTTCACGCTGTGGCAGGCCCACGCCACGCACCGCGCTCAGCGTCTGTTCGAGGGCCGGCGCCCGCGGCTCGACGACGTGGCGCCCGATCACACGGGATCGCGGCCCGCGCTCCCGCCGGCGCCCGAGCCCGGTATGCCGATTTCGCCGATGGGGGCGGCGCTGCTGTTCGTCGCCGCGTTCACGGCCGGTGCTTTTCCCTGGTGGCTGCACCTCCAGCACAGCACGGGAAACCCGTTCTTCAACCTCACCTCGTACACGCTCATCGGCTACTGGAACGGATACCCCGGCCCCTCGGTGCTCCAGGACTTCTCGCTCACGCCCGATCGCTGGCCGGCGGTGCTGGCCGAACATCTGCCCCTCATGACCGCCAAGTGGGCGGCGTTCGCCCCGCGTGCGCTCAAGCACCTGCTGTTCACGCCGAGCGGCACGACCGGCTGGCTCGCCATCGTGGGACTGATCGTGACGCTGGCCACCACGCGCACGGAAGGGCGGTCGGCCGAGGAGCGCCGGCTCGCCGATCGCGGCCGCCTCGCGTGGCTCGCGCTCTTCCTCGTGCTGATCCCCGCGGCGTCGATGACGCTGACCCAGCACCAGCGGCTGTACGTGGTTCCGTTCTCGACGCTGTTGGCGCTCGGCGCGGCGGCCGGCGCCGCGGCGCTGGGCTCACGCATGCCGGATTGGGGAAGACGCGACCGGTTGTGGATCGGGCTCCTGATCCTCATCACGGTGCCGGTTTCGTTCCCGGCCGCGCGCGCTGCGGGCCAGGAAGCGCGGCTCCTCGAAGTGCGGCTGGCCGCCGAGCGGCGCGCGCTCAAGGCCGAGTTCGAGAGCTTCGGTCGGGATTCGTTCCTCGGGCCCGACATACCGCACCGCTACGTTCCGCCACCCGTCCTCTTCTCGGACAGCCCTGATTTCGTCGCATGGACGACCGGGCTTCCCACGTTCTGGTCGTCACGCGAAGCGTTCGCGGAGCTGTATCCGCCGGAGGGTCCGGGGCTGGCCCCGCAATTCGGGCTGCCTCCGCGCGACCAGGTCGAGGGCTGGTTCCACGACGATGTGCGCGACCCGACGGCCACCGGTTCGCGAGTCTCGCCCCACTCGGGCCCGATCAACGATCGGCCGCAGGCGAGGTGAGTCGCGCCTCGTTCCGCGACGGATCGTCGTTGAAGCCCTTGTGCCCCGTCCACACCACTCCCGCGGTCAGGGTGCCGAGACGCATCGGTTCCCGGCTCGCGGCATCGCCCGAGACGTTGTATTCCATCATCCTCACCGAGCCATCCACCCGGACGCCGAAGCCGGGTGTGATGCGCATCAGGTAGTCGACACCCGCGTTCCAGCCACGAAAGACTCCGAAGTACCCGCCGTACATCGACGCACCGGCACGGGGCGAGAACAAAGCGCGCCTCCCGATCGGAAACGAGGTCGCGAGATCGACGTCGAGGATGCCGCCAAGGTCGGCAGTGGCCAGCGAGACGTCTGCACCCAGCGATCTCGGGTTCATCCATGCATACCGGATCCCCAGGGTGGGACTCAGGGTGTCATGGAACTCCGGGTGATCGATGTTCGCCGTCCCGGCGTCGATTGAAAAGGCGTTTTGTGCCGCTACGAAACTGGGGAAGCAGAGCGAGACCGGCCCCACGACGAGAGCGAGGAAGAGGACCGGGCGGACCGAGAGTCGAATGACGAACATGCCGACCTCCACGAAAGAGCGAACGAGCACCACATGAGCGGCTGAGTGAAATGGCGAGGCCGACCGCTCATTGCGGCTGACCCGGCGGCCGACCAGGCCCCTTCGCTGCGACGCGGGGCTCCATCCGAACCCCCAGGGCGATCGAAGCGCGCCATCCCCCGAGATCGACGCCGCCGCCACTCATCTCGGCGAGATCGGCGTCATGCCACGTATGGCGCATCTCGAGGCCGATGTAGCAACGCGGGTTCTCCGGGACGAGCAGGTTGATGCCTGCGCCGAGGTGCCCGGCAAGCCCGCTCGCGTGACGCGAAACGGTGACGTCCTGGGGAAAGTCGACGGCGATGATCGGCCAGATGACGAGGCTTTCGACCCAGTGGCCGTCGAGACTGAGGCTCGTGTTCTGGATGCCGAGCCCGCCGACCAGGTAGGGCTCCATGTTCTGCATGCTCTTCAGCAGCTTGGCCGAGAGACCGACCTCGAGCGCGGAGTAGTTCATGCGGCTCTCGTAGGCGCCGCCATTCGGCAGCGGGGGCGGGCTCCATACGGCGTCGAAGTCGCCGGTGCGCCAGTCGGTCTCGACCTCGAGCGAAAACGCGTGGTGAACGATGATGCCGAACGTGAGCCCGAGGTCGACCTGACTGCTGGAGGGTCCGAGCTGTCCGGGGTTCCCGTTCATGCGAAAACCGCCGACGTACACGGAGCCGATGACGAGCAGCGGGTCGGCGGATCCGGGCGGCACCTTCGCTTCCGCGGTCTGTGACACGCCGGGAAGCGAACCCCACTCCCCGGCCGGCTGGGCGAAACCGTGGTCCACGCGGGCGAGAACCACGATCGCTGCGATCGCAATTCCCCGTATCCAGCGGTCGTGGTGCTGAGCCTGACGATCCCGTTCACGCGACATGGCGGCCTCCGTCCTGCCTCGCGGAGGGGGCGCTCCTGCCGGGGTTGGCCGTGGCCCTCGAAAGTTGCGAGGCGACGCGAGGCTGCTACTGCACCTCACATGCCGCGGCACTCGCCCGGCGCCTTGGCGCCGGGTCTCCGTGGGATACGCCCGCCTGCCACAACGGGTTCCCTCAGGATCCAGTTCATGGTGCGGGGAGCACGGGCCGGCCCCGGGGGCGCCTTCTGCGCCCCCGCGACTTCACGAATCAGAAGTCAGCGCTGTCGATCGATACAGCCGGCTTCGTCACCATCCCAGCTCGAAGCCCAGCCGGTAGGCGACCTGGGGCTGGAACTGGAGCACGTGGCCGTAGTTCGGATTCGGCGACGACTGGTTCCCCGCGTCATCGACGGCGAGATAGCGGAGCTGGTCATAGACCACTGCCCGTCGTGGATTCCCGATGTGATAGACGTCCGCCAGCAGTCGGGGTTTTCCGATTCGCGCCGGCGCGAAGCCAGGCTCGTACGCGATTCTCAGGCTCACGTCGTAGATCGACGGCGTCCGACCCAGCGAGCCGCGCGGAGCGAGCAGCCGGAAATACGGAGGCGGGTACGGCGTCGAGCCCAGCTCGCTGATCGGAGTGCCCGATGCCCACAGCAGCGTCAGCCCCGCGGAGAATCCGTGACCGAGGAGGCTCGAGGCGTTC
>DAIUEO010000083.1:0-15184 GCA_036845125.1 Candidatus Eiseniibacteriota bacterium
TGCGCGGACCGCCACCCGCCCTCGGACCACACCCGGGTTCGAGCGATCTGCGCATGGCCGGTCGCGGCGCGCTCCCGTGGCAGCGTCACGCCTGGGAGCGCGGCGCGCGCCTCGAGCGTCACCACCTCGACGCTCGCTCGCCGGTCGGCGAAGCCGTAAGCGCGCTCGTGCTCGCGATGGAACCGCTCCGCCAGCGCCGCGCCGAGTGCGACCGGCAGCTCGTGCGACTGCCCCGCGTAGCGCATCTCCGCCCAGTGCTCGATGCGGAGCCGCCGGCGCGCCGCGGCCGGGAACTCGCGGCGCACGGCGGCGGAGAGCGCAGCGATCGCCCCGCCGATCGCGCGTGCGTCCCCGGCTTCCAGCAGCACGGTGCGGCTTTTCTCGCGGCGCGAGCCGCCGGTGAGCGCACCGAGCGCGGACAGCACGCCGGCGTGCCGCGGGAAGAGCACTGGGGTGCCGAGCGCCGCGGCGAGCGCGCGCGCCTGGAGCCCGCCGGCCCCACCGAACGCCACCAGCACTCCGCTGCGCGGATCGTGTCCACGCTCGACTGAAACCTTGCGGAGGGCCGCGGCCATGTGGGCCTCGGCCAGCGCCACGATGCCCTGCGCGGCGTCGAGCACCTGGCGCACGCCGAGTGCGCGGGCCACGGCGCCGATCGCCCGCCGCGCGGCGCCCAAGTCGAGCCGGATCGCGCCGCCCGCGAATTCCTGCTCGCGGATCCGTCCGAGCACGAGCAGCGCATCGGTGACGGTCGGCGGACCGCCGCGCCCGTAACAGGCCGGGCCCGGATCGGCGCCCGCGCTCTCCGGCCCCACGTGCAGCAGCCCGCCGCGGTCCACGCGCGCGATCGAGCCACCGCCCGCGCCGATCGTGTGCACGTCGAGCATCGGGAGCTGGATCGGGAAGCCCGCGATTTCGCGGGCGCGCCGCCGCGGCAGCTCGCCGCGCACGAGCGCGCAGTCGGTGGAGGTGCCGCCCACATCGAGCGTGAGCGCGGTGTCGAAGCCCGCCTGTCGCGCCGCGTCGAAGGCGGCGCGCACGCCGGCCGCAGGCCCCGAGAGGAGCTGGCGCACCGGCTCGCGCGCGGCGACCGCGATGGGCGCGGTGCCGCCGTGGGACAGCACGACCTCGAGCGAGCCGCGCGCCGCGCGCGCCAGGCCGCCGAGATAGCGCGCGACGCGCGGGGCCAGGTAGGCGTTCGCGGCGCAAGTGGCGAAACGCTCGTACTCGCGATGTTCGGGACACAGCTCGGAGGAGAGCGTGATCGGGAGCCCGAGGCGGGCGAGGGCCCGCGCGATGGTGCGTTCATCCGTGCCGTCGGAGTAGGAGTGCAGCAATCCGATCGCCACCGCCTCTACCTCGAGGCGCGCGATCTGCCGCCGCAGCCGTGCGAGGTCGGAGGAACGCAGACGTATCACCGCGTCACCGTCCGCGGCGCGGCGCACTCCCACGCCGAGCCGCCGCTCGGCCGGCACCAGCGGCGGAATCCGTCGCGGGAGGAGCGCGTAGAGCTCGGGCCGGTCCTGCCGGCCGATCTCGAGCAGGTCCTCGAAGCCGCGATTGGTGACGAAGGCGACGCGCGCCCCCTTGCGCTCGAGGAGCGCGTTGGTCGCCACGGTCGAGCCGTGGCGGACCGCGGTGGTGCGCCCGGCGCCCAGCATGTCGAGACCGCTGAGTACGGCGCGCTCGGGGGCGGCCGGAGTCGAGAGGATCTTGTTGGTCACGAGGCGGCCGTTCGCGAGCGCCACGAAGTCGGTGAACGTGCCGCCGGTGTCGATGCCGATCGCCACCGGCGCGGGAGCACGACGCGGCGTGCGCGCGCTCATGCCGCCTTCCGCCGGCGCCGCAGCGCGTCCACACCGATCCCCACCACGAACAGCGCCGCGGCCGCCCCGAGCACCCACCACGGGAACTTGAAGGCGCGACCGAGCAGAGCGAGCGCCCAGTAGTAGGGAATCGAGCCCAGGAACGTCGCGAGGCCGTAGAGGTAGATCGGGTAGCCCACCACCGCCGCGACGATCTTGAGCGGCGCGTCGGGGAGCGGCGTCGCGCGCGCCAGCGTCAGCGCGAGAAACGAGGCCGATGGGAACTTCGCGAGCGCCGCCTGCACGCGGTCGCGCGAGGGCGCGAAGCGGCGCATCCAGGGCTGGCCGCTCGCCAGCGCCCAGCGCAGCAGCAGGAGCTGGGTCGCGCTTCCCGCCGCACTCGCGGCACCGCCGAAGACGGCGACCTGCCATGCCTCGTAGTTCCGCCCGTACACGAGCAGCAGCGCGGTGGTCGCGAAAGCGAGCGTGGCCGCGTCGAGGTAGAGCACCGCGCAGAGAAGAAGCAGTGATTCCCCGATGACGGCCCTCCGGTGCTGGCGGCGCCCATGCAAAACTGGAAACGAAAATCGCCCGGCATCCTAGCAGGGACGCCGGGCGATTCTGGACTGACGCCGGCTAGGCGGCGCCCCCGGTGGCGGGCGGCGTGGCAGTCGCCGGGGTCCCGGGTGCGACGGTGGCGCGGCGGCGTCCCGCCCAGATGCGCGCGATCAACCCGGTGCGTGCCTCGCTGGTGAGCCAGGCGCCCGCACCCACCACCGCGGCCACCGCGACCGCCAGCCACGAGAGCACGATGAGCAGGCTGCCGAGACCGCCGAGCGGTCCGGAGATCTTGAGAATGTGCCCCAGGGTGCCGCTGCCGCTCAGGATGAGGATCCCAAACATCACGCTGCGGGTGAGCGAGACCGGAGCCATCGCCGGTGCGGCCGACATCGTCTGGCCCGCCGTCGCAAATCCGGTCGGCATGCCCTCGATGATCGGCGGTTGAGGCGGGGTCGGCGGAGCCATCACGGACTGCGCACGCCGGCGCAGAACCATGCCGCCCACCGCGGATGCCGCGACGATGTAGCCCCACAGGAACATCACGCACACAAAGATCAGGTAGCCGAGCAGCGCCGCGAGGGCCACCGGGATGCCGATGATCGTGATGCACAGCAGCGCCACCACGATCACGAGCGCCACCAGTGACGGGATCGCCAGCGCGCAGATCACGGCGCCGATGCCGAGCGAGGACGCCGGGGCCGCCGACAGCGTCGCGAGGGCCGCGCGGGTGCGGCTCGCGCCCAGGCTCGAGAACAGCCAGCCGATGCCCAGCAGGATGAGCAGGAAGATCAGCGCGTCCACCGCGTGGGAATCGCCGCTCTTTCCTTCTTCGCGCTCGTGCGCGCGGCGGCTGACCCGCTTGCCGTCGCGCACGCCCATCCCGATCACGCGCTGGCCGCCGACGTTCGCGCCGTCGTCCTCGTGCAGCTCGCCGCCCATCGCGACCACGTCGCCGTCGACCTGCGCGGAGGAGCGGAGGTAGATGTCGCCGCCCATCGCGACCAGGTCGCCTTCGATCCTTCCTTCGACCGTGACGTCACCCGCCACGGAGAGCAGGTCGCCTTCGATCACCTCGTCGGGCCCCACGTGGATGTCCGAGGCCACGCGCATGACGTCGCCGCTGCGGGTGACGAGAACCTGGGGGGGCACCGGGGTGGTCGGCGTCGCCGGAGTCTTCGGGGTCGGAGGCACAGCGGACGGCTCGAGCGGATGCACCTCGTCGGCACGCTTCTCGGCCGGCATCTGCTCCGTGCGCCGCGCCGCGCGCCGCTTCTCGATCTCGGTGGTGCTCTCCGGAGGAACCGGCTTGAACGTGAGCGGCTTCTCTTCGGCCCACGCCGCATTCACCACCGTGTTCGCCGCTTGGGCGAGCACCCGGCCGCCCTGGCGCAGGATCACGTGCGCCCACGGGCTGCGCTCCGCGGCCAGGATCGCGAGGATCGCTCCGGCGAGCAGAGCGAGCGCCAGCCATGCCCCCTTACCCCTGATGTATTTCATTCCCCCTCCGCAACGTCGATGTCCCCGGACGAGGTTCGCAGGCGCACCGGCGTATCCCCCGATCCCACGCGGCCCGCCACCCGGCGGCGCGTGACTTCACGAATCTGCATGGCCACGGCCGTTTCGATGTCGCCGCTGCTGGTCTGCGCGTCCAGCTCGCAGGGAAGCCCCGCGAGGCGCACGCGAATGTCGCCGCTGCTGGTCTCGAGATGCGCCGCGACGGTGCCGCGCTCGAGCGTCGCATGGATTCCCCCGCTCACGCTCTCGAGATCCACTCGCCCGCGCGCCCGGCTCACTTCGATCTCGCCGCTCGTGCTGGTGGCCCGGATCCCGGCCGGCGCACGGTCGACCTCGAGGTCCCCGCTCACGGTCTCGAGCACGAGCGAGTCGCCGGCATCACCCACGGTGAGATCGCCGCTCGAGGTCCGCGCATCGAGGGGGCCCGTCACGTTCTGAACCCGGAGGTCGCCGCTCTGCACGCGCAGGTGGCCCGCGCTGAGGCCGAGCACCGTGGCGTCGCCGCTCGCCGCTTCGAGCATCACGCGCCCGGCGCTCCGCACTTCGATGTCTCCGCTCGAGGTTTCCAGGGTCTGGTCGGCGGCAATTCCTTCGGTCTCCAGATCTCCGCTCGCGGACTTGAGATCGAGCGCGATGCCGGGCGGGACATCGATCTCCAGCTCGACGCTCACCCGCTGTACTTCGTGTCCATTCATCAGGTCCCAGAACGTCACCCGGTACTGCTGGCGATCAGGGTAGTTCACGCGCACCGACCATCGCGAACCTTCGCGGGAGGTGAGCACGTGCGTCTCATCGCTCATCCGCTGCCGCGAGCGGGCATCGCTCCCCCGCGCGATCTTGAGGGCCCGGAGACGTATCCCGGGGCCGGCCCCACGCCGGACCAGCACCCGCCCGCGGGGGTTGGAGACGACCACCGTCGACACCCCGGCAGCGGGGACCTCGGCGGTGCTCTCCTCCATCGTTTTCGTGGATTCCGCGGCGGCCAGCGCGGGAAATGCGAGCGCCAGCGCGAGCACCGGATACAGGACTCTCACCTGGGTGCCTCCCTTCGTGCCTTGACCTACGCGAGGGGTCCACCGCGGGTTTCATTTCGGGGCACGAAAACGGGGGGCGCCAGCAGGGCGCCCCCCGAGCCTTGCGACAGGAGTGCTCAGTGAGCTGCCCCCGTGTCGGACATCATCGTATCCGTACCCATGCCGCCCATTCCCGTATCGGGCATGGCGTTTTCCATCGGCGTCTCGGTCGTGGTCTCCTCGGCCGGCTTCTGGCCGCCGCAGCTCAGAGCGGCGAAGGCCATGAATGCCGCCAGCATGGCGATAAGACCCATCGCGACGAACTTCCGCATTGTGTTCACGTCACCTCCTCTCGGACTGCCGCGTCCGGAGTCGCCGGCCACGGCCCTCGTTCTTCCTTATTCACACAAAACCGAAGGACACCACTGCGAACGCATAGGTGTCCTGGCGCGCAACGTCCCTGTGCTCGAGTGCTCCGAGCTGTCATGCGAGGGGGTGGGCGAGAGCTCAGGGACCTCAACCCCAGGCCAAAGCGGCTGTAAGCTAGGTCCGCTTGGTGCGGCGTGTCAACCACGCCGGGGGCTGGCCGCCGCCCGGGCCTCGCCGCCAACGTGCTGGCCGGCAACGGGTTCGAGCGCATGGGCCAGGTCGGCCTGAAGATCCGCCAGGTCCTCGATCCCGACCGAGAGCCGGAGCAGGCCGTCCGCGAACCCCGTCGCCTCCCGGACCTCACGGGGAACCGAGGCATGCGTCATCGATGCCGGGTGGCACACCAGACTCTCGACGCCGCCGAGACTTTCGGCACGGGTGAAGAGCCGGAACCGGTCGAAGACCATGCGGCCGCTCTCGAGTGAACCGTCGCCGGCGATGAAGGAAATGATGCCGCCGAATCCCGTGGCCTGCCGGCGCGCCAGAGCGTGCTGCGGATGGCTCTCGAGACCGGGGTAATGGACGGTCCGGATCGCGGGGTGCGATTCGAGGAACCGCGCGAGCGCGCGCGCGTTCTCCTCATGGCGCTGCATGCGGACCGCGAGGGTCTTGGTTCCCCGCAGCGCGAGCCAGCAATCCATCGGTCCCGGCACCGCGCCCGCCGCGTTCTGCAGGAAGCGAAGCTGCTCGGCCAGCGGGTCGTCGCTCGTGACCAGCGCGCCCCCCACCATGTCGCTGTGGCCGTTCAGGTACTTGGTCACCGAGTGCAGCACCACGTCCGCGCCGAGCGCGAGCGGCCGCTGGAAGAACGGGGTCATGAAGGTGTTGTCGACCACGAGCCGCGCGCCGCGGGCACGGGCGATCCCGGCCGCGACCGAGAGATCGGTGAGCTTCATCATCGGATTGGTCGGCGTCTCGACGAACACGAAGCGGGTGCGCGGCGTCATCGCGCGCTCGATCGCGGTGGTGTCCGAGGCGTCGACGAAGGTGAACTCCAGCCCGAGCCGGCGGAACACCTTCTCGAAGAGCCGGTAGGTGCCGCCATAGAGATCGTTGCCGGCGACCACGTGATCCCCGGTCGAGAGCGTGTGCATCAGGGTCGTCGTGGCGGCGAGCCCGGAGGCGAAGCAGAACCCGTGACGCCCGCCCTCGAGCGCCGCGAGGTTCCTCTCGAGCGCGAAGCGCGTGGCGTTGTGGGTGCGCGCGTACTCGAAGCCCTTGTGCTTCCCGAGCGCCTCCTGCGCATACGTCGACGTCTGGTAGATCGGCACCACCACCGCACCCGTGGTGGGATCGGCCTCCTGCCCGGCGTGGATCGCGCGCGTGCTGATGCCGGACTCGGGCTTCAGGGAATGATCGCCGCCCATTACTCGCCTCCCGCGATGAACTGCAGCATGTCGTAGCGCGTCAGGATCCCGACGACCTCGCCGTTCCGACGCACCAGCACGGCGGGCTCGCGCGCGAGCAGGCGGGTCAGCTCGGCAACGTGTTCCTCGGCGGTCACCACCGGAAGCGATGCGGACATCCACCGGTCCACCGGGAACTCCACCGCGCGCGGGTCGGCAAGCGCGGCCTTGAGCGCCTCGCTCTCCTGGAGCGTCCCCACCACCTGTCCGTTCTTCATCACGGGGATCTGGCTGATGTCGTGCTTCTCGATCAGCGCAAGCGCCTGGCGCAGTGGCACACCGGACTCGACCGACAGCAGCATCGGGATGCGGCGCGCCTTGTTCTGCACCACCTCGCCCGCGGACGCGGCGCTCGGATCGAGCAGGTGATTGTCGCGCATCCATTCGTCGCTGTGCACCTTGCTGAGGTAGCGCTCGCCGGTGTCGGGCACGATCACGACCACCAGCGCTTCGGGGCCCAGCTCGCGCGCGAGCTGGAGCGCCCCCCACACCGCCATCCCGCCCGAGCTGCCGGTGAAGATCGCGTCCTCACGCGCCAGACGGCGCGCCATGTTGAGCGCGCTGCGGTCGTCGCAGGCGATGACGCGGTCGATCAAGGAGAAATCGGTGGCGGTCGGGATGAAGTCCTCGCCCACGCCCTCGATCTTGTAGGTGTGGGCCTCGGTGATCTTGCCGGTCTCTTTGTAGGCCTTGAGAATCGAGCCAATGGGATCGACGCCGACCACCTGCACCTTCGGGTTCTTCTCCTTGAGGTAGCGCGCGGTGCCCGAGATCGTGCCGCCGGTGCCCATGCCCGCGACGTAGTGCGTGATCTTCCCCGCGGTCTGCTCCCACAGCTCGGGACCGGTCGTGCGGTAGTGCGCCTCGGGGTTCGCGGGGTTGTGATACTGGTTCATCAGCACCGCGCCCGGCCGTTCCTTCTCCAAGCGCTTCGCGACCGAGTAGTAGGACTCCGGGGAGTCGGGGGCCACCGCAGTCGGGCTCAGCAGCACCTCGGCGCCGAATGCCTTGAGCAGGCTGACCTTCTCGATCGCCACCTTGTCGGGCATGCAGAACACGGCGCGGTAGCCGCGCACCGCCGCCACCATCGCGAGCCCGAGCCCGGTGTTGCCCGAGGTGCACTCGACGATCGTGCCGCCCGGCTTGAGCCGGCCCTCGCGCTCCGCCGCTTCGACCATCCCGAGCCCGATGCGGTCCTTGACGCTGCCGCCGGGATTGAAGGCCTCGAGCTTGGCCAGGATGGGAGCCGGGCAGTCGCGCGCGACCTTGCGCAGGCGGACCAGCGGCGTCCGTCCCACGGTGTCGAGAATGCTCTCGTGGTAGTCGACGCCTTCGAGCACGCGACTCACGGTGAAACGCTCCTGCGCGGGGTTCAGGGTGACGGTGGACGGCAGGAGGTTAGCAGAAAGACTAAGGCCTAGTGGCCGGAACCCGAACCGCTCCCCTTCATCATCGTGGTGCCGTCGGGTTTCTGCTTCTTGTTCTTGATGGTCTGGCCCGAGAGATTGTCGTGCGCGATCATCGGGAGCTTCTTCTCCCAGTTGAACTCGGGGTCGTTCTCGCCCTGGTGGCAGGTGATGCAGACCTGAGCGGTCACCGCCCGCGTGCTCGAGGGGAACGCCTCGTGGCGCGTGCCCATGCCGTGGCAGTTCTCGCACTGGACGTTCGACATGTTGGGCGTCGAGGTCGCGCTCACGAACCCGCCCGGCTGGTTGTAGCCGACCACGTGGCAGCCGATGCACTCCGGCGTCGCGTCTTTCTTGGCGTTGATCAGCGTCTGCCAGGCGACCGAGTGCGACGTGGTTTTCCACTGCGCGCCTTCCTCGGCGTGGCAGCGGATGCACAGCTCCGAGCCCAGGAAGTGGTCCTGCCCCTCCTGGTTCTTGACCGACTGGGTCTGTGCAGCCGTCTCCTTCTCCTGACGCCGCATCTTCTCGTTGAAGGCGTCCTCGAAGCTCTTGACCAGGGCCAGGATGTCCGCCCGCTCGCCGACTTCCGGACCCAGCATGTAGGTGTCGCTCTCGCTCGCGACGACCTTGCGGGACTTGTCGAGGCTGAGGACGGTGCGTCCCATGTACTGCCCGCGCTCGCCGCCGTAGGTGAGGATCGTGTTCTTGATGAGGCGGCCCTTCTGGAGGAGCGACACGTTCCGGCCCACGATCACGGCGTCGAGGCCGTCGACCGCGGTCACGAGGTCCTCGCTCTCGACCTTGCCGAGCTGGGAGAGCAGCACCACGACCGTGGCGCCCTGCTTGCGGAGATCCGCGATGGCGCGGCGCGCCGCAGCGTGCGGATCTTCGACCGACAGCGAATCACGACCGGGACCGAGATCCACCTTGTCGCTGATCAGGCTGAAGAAGCCGACCTTGAGGTTCGGCACCTTCTTCGAAATCAGCATCGGCGGGAACGCCGTCTTCTTGGTGGACTTGTCCACCAGGTTGGCGCAGACGATCGGAGTGCTCGCGCGCTTGACCTGGGACTTGAGCCACGCATAGCCGTAGCGGAGATCGCGATCGCCGACGCCCACGGCGTCGACGCCGAGTATCTTCATCGCGTCCATGAGGAACCACGCCTTGCCGTGCTGGTTCCCGGCTTCGGGGAAGAAGCCGCCGTTATCGACGATCAGGACCTGTCCGTACGCCGCTCGAACGCTGTCTGCGAAGCTGGCCCGCCGGGCCAGACCACCTTTGGGCGTGTGTCAGCCACAAGGGCTGGTTTCGCCCTTGACGTCCGTCGTCGAGAGGATGACCAGCTTGTCGGGCTGCAGCACCGGTGCATTGGCGGCCGCGGCGAGCGTGAGACACGCCACGATCGCGAGCGTCAGCGCGAGCAATACCGTGGAAATGCGCTTCATGGAGTCTCCGGGTCACGAGAAACTTCTGAGGGCGTGGAGTTTACGGGCGGATTCGCCGCATGGTCAAGAATCCTCGGGACCCCCGCCGCCCGGCCACACAACCTTTTACAGGACGCTGACCTCGGGGATCACCCTTCCAATCGGTACTTCCCGATGCGATCTCCACCGGCCACCCGCCGGCCGGTTCCCGAGTGCACGATCCGGACTTCGAACCGGTAGCGGTCGAGGCTGAAATGGCGCTCGATCAGCCGGATCAGGCCCTGGACGGTGGCGTCGCGGCGCACGGTGCGGGCCCGCCGGCCGTGGCCGTGGGCGCGCGCGAGCCCATCTTCGTGACCCTGCCGGTACACGTCCCGCATCAGCTGCTCGAGCGAGCGCCACAAGCGGCGGCGCGTGCTCCTGAGAACCACGTTCTGGGTCATGGACCTCCTTCCCGGGGTGTTGCGATGCTAGCAGACGCGGCCGGCGCGGGGCCGTGCCGGGTGACACCGGGTCCGGCAATCGTTACGCTCCATCCCCCCATGGAATACGAGACCCTCAACGAATCCGAATGGAGCCGCGTCGACCGCGCCTGGGAGCTGCTCGACGAGGGCAAGGTCGCCGAGGCCCGCGCCGAGGTGGAGAGCCTCTATCGCGAGCGCCCGGGGCACGCCGATCTCCGGATCGTGGAGGCGGCGCTCCGGATCGAGGAGGGCCTGGCCGCCCAGGCGATCCAGGTGCTCGAGGGCGCCGAGCGCTCGGCCGATCCCGCGCTCTTCTTCTATCTCCGGGCCCGCGCCTCGTTCGACCTCTGCCGGCTCGATGGTGCGCGCAGCGACGCCGAGCGCTCGATCGCGATCCGCGGCGACTTCGCCGAGACCCGCGACCTCCTCTCCCGCACCCTCGAGCAGCTCGGTGACGCCGACGGCGCCCGCGAGGAGGCGGAGGCGGCGGCCGATCTCGATCCGGATCGTTTCCCGCTGGCGCTCGAGCTCGACGACGCCGAGTTCGACCGGCTGGTCGAGAAGAGCCTCCAGGAGCTGCCGGAGCGGATCCGCACCGAGCTCGAGCGCATGCCGGTGTTCGTCGAGGACCTGCCGCGCCTCGACATGCTGCGCGAGGCGGATCCACCGCTGCCGCCCGATCTGCTCGGCCTCTTCGCCGAGCGCGATCTCTTCCAGCGCTCGGTGAACGACGTCCCGCAGACGCCGGGCGCGATCTATCTCTTCCGCCGCAACCTGCTCCGCTTCTGCCACGACCTCGAGGACCTCGAACGCGAGATCCGGATCACGGTGCAGCACGAGGTCGGTCATCTCTTCGGCGGCGAAGAGCACCTCGACGAATGGGGCCTCGCCTAGCAGGCCTCGCCTAGTCGATGCCGCCGATGGTGCCGCCGCGCGTGCCGCGGTCGACGTAGACCTCAGGCTGATCCTTGATCCCCAGTCGGAAGTAGAACTCGGACTCCCCGTTGCCCACGAACGTCCGCGTGAACTGGATCTGCCAGCAGTGGAGGTCGCGCAGCAGCGAGAACTGCTGGGTGCCCAGGTGGCGCAGCGTGATGTCGTAGGACGTCGAGTACTCGAGGTGCCACGCCGGACTCAGCTGGTACGTCGTCACCGCGTTGATGTTCTGGCTGTTGGTCCAGGCCTCGTTCGTCGCGCGCCCGCCCGCGTAGGAGTAGGCCAGGTTCACCTCCCACGCGTCGTCGAAGATCTCCTTCGGGGCGGCGCTGCGGTCCACGGCGAGATCCGGCGCGTCGGTGCGGCGCGACTGCGAGCTCGACGCCCGGAAGCCCATGGTCGCGCCCAGTGAGCGCAGCGGGCGGTCGTCGTAAACGTCGGTGACCCAGCTCACGGTCGAGCTGAGGTAGGCCGGCGGCTGGAGCAGGAACGCCCACGTGATCGGCGTGAACGGATGCTTCTGGTTCTGCTCCTTCCACAGGAAGTTGTACGAGCTGCGGATCGCGAGGCTCATCAGGTTGTCGAGCCGCACCGTGTTTTCCCCGTGACGGAGCTTCACCTGAAGCCGCTGGTCGAGCCCGAAGTCGGTGCGGAAGCTCTTGAACCCCGAGACTCCGATCGACCCGAAGCTCTGGAAGCGGTTCCGCTGGAAGCCGAGCGAGTCGGTGTACACGAGGTGCGGGAACTCGGGGCTGTAGACCACCGAGGCGAACGGGAACAGCACGTGCCGGAGCCCCGTGAGCGGTCCCAGTGAGGGCTTGTACGTACCGTAGAAGGTGGCGCTGGTGCCGACGCCCGTCGACCACGTGCCGGTCGGAACGTTTTTGTTGCCGAGCTCGTCGTGGTCGAACACCGCCACGGTGCTGTTCAGGTTCGGGCGGACCGTGAGCCAGCCGAAGGCGCGGCGCGCATCCGACACCGAGATGTCGGTCTGGAAGCCGTGGCGGATCACCTCGCTCTGCCCGATCACGAGAATCGAGTCGCTCCCGGGCTGGGTGGTCGAGAACTGGCGGTCGAGCACGAAGCCGCGCCGCTCCTTGAACGACTGGAAGCGCCCGTTGACGCTCACGTACATCGAGGCGAGCGCCTTCTCGAGCGGCGTGTTGCGGAAAAGTCCCACCGATCCCACGGCGCGCGTCGGCAGGATCATCGACAGCGTCGGGAACACGACGCTCAGGCTGGGCAGCGAGGCGACCGAGCCCACGGGCGGCCCGGGCGCCGGGCCCGGACCGTCCGGATCCTCGAGCGCCTGGTCGGCGTCGAGGTCCTCGCGGCGCTCGAGCAGGGCGGCGACGGTCGCCCAGTCCGCGTTGTGGGTCAGCGAGAGGCTCGAGGTGAGGAAGCGGTTGAGCCGGAGCGCGAGCGGACGTCCGTACTGGTTGCTCGAGTTGTACTCGCGGCTCGAGACGAACGAGGCGCGCCCGATGAACCGCGTGCGCGGCGTCAGCTCCTGGTTGTGGAACGCGTTGAAGTCCCACTCCTCGGTTTCGAACGCCTGGTTGCGCTGGAAGCTGCCGTTCACCTCGCCGTCGAGCACGTACTGGAGGCGGTACTGGCTCTCGCCGCGGATCACCCACGACGGATCGGCCTGGTAGAAGTCGCCGGAGACCGTGAAGTCCACGTAGTCGTTCGGCGCGTAGTAGTAGCCGAGGTTGCGCACGAACTGGCCGCCCGGCTGGTTGAAGCCCAGCTCGAACTGCGGGAACAGGAACCCGGACTGCCGCCCGGTGCGGAGCGGGAAGAACCAGAACGGCAGCGGCAGCACCGGGACGTTCTCGACGTAGAACACCACCGGCTTCGCCACCACCTTGTCCTTGAGATAGATCTTCATCCAGTGGGACTGGAAGCGATAGTGCGGGTGCGGCAGCGTGCAGGTGGTGTAGCTCCCGTCGAGCACCTCGAGCTGGTTCTCGGTCGCCTTCCGGATGCGGTCGCCGTGGTAGAAGCCGGTCTCGTACTTGGTCTCGGCCTGGTAGATGTTCCCGACGCGCGTGGTGAGGTCGTAGGTCATGAGGTTGCCTTCCACGTCGTCGCCGCGGTCCTGGAGCTGGGGATCGCCGCGCGCCACCAGGGTCTGCTTCTCGCTGTTGAAGACGACGCGCTGGGCCCTGAGCTCGAGGTCGTTGTAGGTGAGATGCGCCCCAGGATCGAGCACGATCTCGCGGCTCGGCACCAGGAACTCGATCGAGCGGGCGTCGTAGTTGATGCGCTCGCTGGCGGCCGCCGCGGTGTCGCCGGCGTTCACGGCGAACTGGTATTCGCCGGTCGCGTTGCCCTGGACGCGCGCCTTCGAAATCGCCCGGTCGTCGAAGAACACGACGATGGTGTCGCCCTGGGTGGCGTTGGTCTCGGCGGTCTTCGCCGCGCGCGGCGGCGCCGAGTACAGGTTCTGCGGAGTTCCGGTCGCGACCAGGCTGTCGAGCTCGTCCTCGATGAAGAACAGCTCGACGCGCTGGCCGGTGAGCCGGTTCTGCTCGCCGGCCTGCTCCGTCCCGATGCCCTTGTAGTCCATCGTGGCGTTCCCCAGCACCACCACCCGGTCCAGCTCCTTCTCGACGGAGTGGATCCAGATGGTGTCGCCCGTGACGTTGGTCTCCTCGTCCCAGGCGCGCGGACTCCCGGTGAGGAAGCCGGTGCCGAGCGAATCGTCGAAGCGGGCGTAGTCGGCGCGGGCGTGGAGCGTGTCGCGGTCGACGGTGACCGAGTCGATCGCCTCGGCGATGCGCGCCTCGGTGTCGAGCTTGAGGAGCCGCGCCCGGAGCTCGGTGATCCCGCCGCCCCCCTCCTCGTGGCTCCGCAGCACCGGGGCGCCGCGCGCGATCGCGAAGTGATCGTCACGGTCGTAGTCCACCTCGCGCGCGTGGAGCTCGTTCCGGCCCTCGGTGTCCGAGGCCCGCACGTTGCCGCGCGCCTTGAGCAGCGTCGAATCGCGGACGTAGATCGCGCGGTCCGCCAGCAGCCGCTGGTCCTTGTCCTTCGCGGAGACGCCGCCCCACATCTCGGCGATCCCCTTCGCGCGGTCGTAGGTGGCTTCCGGCCCCTCGAGACGCGATTCACCGTCCACCACGACCACCCGGCCCTTCACGTTGAGTCGGTCATTCTTCTCGGAGTAGCGGGCCTCGTCGCAGGTCACGGTGGTCGTGCTGTCGACGAGCTTCACGTGGTCGTTGAGGTACAGCATGCCGATGGCCCGGACATAGCGGCCGCGCTCGGCCGTGATCACGGTCGAGCCGCGGGTGATGCGCACGTCGCCGTTCAGGTTGACGACGTCGCCCTCCGGACCGCGGCTGCCCGTCATGTTGCGCGCGGTGATGCTGAGCGGCGTTTCGGCGAGCAGGGTGTCGACCGGGGCATGGGTGTCGATGATCGTGGGCGGCGGAGCGATCTGGGCCCGCGCGGCCGCCGCCAGGAACATCGCGGCGGCGACGCCCCCCAGCATCCCGCGCGCGCGGCTCTTCACAGCAGCTCGCCGGGCGCGCCGCCCAGCTCCTTCATCGCCTCGCCCACCACGAACAGCGATCCGGTGAGCAGCACGCGGCCCTTCGTCGCTTCGAGCGCGCGCCGCAGCGCCGTGGGCGTCGCCGGCTCCAGCACGCTCCCCCAGCCGAGACCCTCCGCCGCCTCGCGCAGCCGCTCCGGCTCGAGTGCGCGGCCACTGCGCGTACGGGTGACGACCAGCAGCGATTGCGGAGCGAGCCGGTGGAGCGGGCGGAGCATCGCCGGCGCATCCTTGTCCGAGGAGATCGCGAGCACGATCGCAGCCGGCGGCTCGAAGCCGAGATCGCGCCACCCCTCGGCGAGGCGCGTGATGCCGTCGGGATTGTGGGCGCCGTCCCACCAGAGCCGCGCCTCCGCGGGGCAGGGCTCGAGCCGGCCCGGCCAGCGCGCGGCGGCGAAACCGGCCTGGATCGCCGCACCCGGCAGCGGCAGCCCGCGCACGGTCGCCGCCGAGAGCGCGGCGAGTGCCGTCAGCGCGTTGCCGACCTGGTGCCGGCCGCGGAGCCCGATCGTGAGCTCGAGCCGTCCCCACGGCGGACACTCCACTTCGAGCTGCGAGCCGTGCGGGCCGCATTCGATGCGGCGCACCCGCACCCAGTCGGGCGCCGAGCGCAGCGCGGCGCCGCGCTCGCGAGCGGCCGCCGTGATCACCTCGCGGGCCGCG
>DAIUEO010000083.1:15194-16388 GCA_036845125.1 Candidatus Eiseniibacteriota bacterium
AGCTTGCGGGGACTCGCGACCGCGCCCCACCCGTGACCGACCGCGGCGGCCTGCTCTCCCACCACCACCGGGATGCCGCGCTTGATGATCCCCGCCTTCTCCGCCGCCACCTCGGCAATGGTGTTGCCCAGGATCGCCGTGTGATCGAGCGCGACCGGCGTGATCACCGCGACCTCGGGCGTGATCACGTTGGTGCAGTCGAGCCGGCCGCCGAGCCCGACCTCGACCACCGCCCAATCCACGCCGCGCGCGGCGAAGTCGTCGAACGCGAGCGCGGTGGTCACCTCGAAGAACGTGCGTCCGACGCCCTCGGGACGCAGCTTCAGGTACTCGAGGCGGCGGGCGATCCGATCCTCCTCCGGCCACCAGCCGTTGACGCGGATCCGCTCGCGGAAGTCGACGAGGTGGGGCGAGGTGTAGAGCCCGCTGCGCACGCCGCCCGCGCGCAGCGCGCGCTCGATCAGCGCCGAGACCGAGCCCTTGCCGTTGGTGCCGGCGACGTGGATCGAGCGGAACCGCCGCTCGGGCCGGCCGAGGGGGCCGAGCAGCAGCGCGGTTCCCTCGACGCCGAGGGATTCGCGGCGCCGCTCGAGTCCGTAGAGTTCTTCGAGGGAGTGCTGGAGATTGAGACTCACCGCGTCACGTCTTCGGCCTCGGGGTGCCGTCGACCGGCGGGAGCGCGGTGGACGGAGATGGCGCCTGCTCTGCGATGCGCTCGACGGCACGGTCCGGCACGCCGAAGCCGCCGGTCGAGCGCCAGAAGAATTCGAGAATGCGCGAGACCTCGGACCGCATCTGCTTGCGATGGACGATGCGGTCGATAAAACCCTTTTCGAGCACGAACTCGGCCCGCTGGAATCCGGGCGGCAGGTCCTGGCCGATGGTCTGGCGGATCACCCGGGCGCCCGCGAATCCAACCAGGGCGCCGGGCTCGGCCAGGATCAGGTCGCCGAGCGAGGCGTAGGAGGCGAGCACGCCGGCCGTCGAGGGATCGGTCAGGATCGAGAGATAGGGCAGTCGCGCCTCGCGCAACCTGCCGAGCAGCGCCGAGGTCTTCGCCATCTGCATCAGCGAGAGGATGCCTTCCTGCATGCGCGCCCCGCCGGTCGCCGAGACGATGATCAGCGCGCGGCGCTCGGCGAGCGCCACCTCGATCGAGCGCGCCACCTTCTCGCCCACCACCGAACCCATGCT
>DAIUEO010000084.1:0-13989 GCA_036845125.1 Candidatus Eiseniibacteriota bacterium
TGAGAGCCTCCTTCTCGAAGTTGGGTGTGTGAGTTCGAGAGGAAAGGATCAGTTCCGAAGCGGGGTGAAACTCCTGGGGGTGTGGGGAGAAAGCGCCGGTGAGCCGGTCGCGGCCACCGTGCCGGGCGCGGGGACGCGGCGCGACTCCCGCGGTGTGAGATCCGGATCCGGCGGGTCGGGATCGGCGACCGCGTCCGCGGAGGCGGCGCTGAACGAAGGGCCGCGGTCGGCGGCGAGCGAACCGGGCCCCGGTTCACCGTGCCCGGCCACGTCCTCGCGATCGTTCTCGCGCGGCAGGAGACGATCGGGAGCGCGGGCCGGGTTCGCGACGATGGTGAACCGCTCGCTGGCGGCGCCGTCGATCTCGCGACCCGAGATGCGATAGCGGAGCCTCACGCGGGCCGCAGCGAAGGCAACATTCGGCACCTCCCAGCGGACGACGCGGCCCGGCTCGAGACCGTCCTGGGTGACGCGGTAGGGGTAGGTGCGACCGTCGTCGAGCGAGAGCAGCACTTCCATCTCCTCGACGCCGGGAAGGACCTCCGGCATCGAGAGCGGGACGATTTCGCCGGCGCTCACCCGACGGGGCACCCGGAGCTGCATCCGGGATTGGGCACGTCCGGTGGTGGGGAGGATCAGCGTTCCGATCGCGAGGATCGCGATCGCGGTCACGAGACCGGGGGAGGAAGCCGCACGGTGCATGGGCGCGGATACTACTACGCGGGAGAAAGTCCCCGGGGCCGCTCAGCTGCCCGCGAGCTTGTTCTCCGTCCGGTAGCTCACGCCGTCGTCGTCGAGCGAGAAGATCTGGCGTGTGACCCCGGGGCCCCTGAAGACCTTGCCGCCCCGCCACTCGTGCTCACCCAGCACGCCCTGCCAGTCCCAGCCCACGTAGAACTCCGAGTCCTGGGTGACCTTGAAGCGGAACGCGACCTTCTGGCCGGGAGCCAGGGTCTCGGTGGCGAAGCCCTCGTCGCCAACCTTGAGGCGCACCCGAACCGCGGTCTGGCCGCTGATGTTCTCGATCACTGCCTCGACGAACTCGGGCTTCATCTTCTTGCCGGCGAGGGACGGGTAGTACTTCCACCCGTACCAGGCAGCCAGCGCGATCAGCGCGATCAGGAGCAGGCCCTTCATGCTCCTGTGATCGGCAGAAACGGGGCGAACTTGACGGCCGCTTCAGGGATGGCCGTGGCCACCCCCGCCGTGCCCGCCATGCTGCACGTCGAGCATGCTGACACTGAGCAGCTTGTGGGGAGGCTTGCCCTCGAGCGTGAAGGTGAACTCGCGCGGCACGCCGTCTTCCGCGAGGAGCGAGACGACGAGCATCGTGTCGCGGGAATCCACGACCGAGGCCAGCATCAGCTTGCCGATCCGCTCGCGCAGCTTGCGATAGCTTTCGAGCCGCGCCTCGGGTGGCTTCTTCGCGAGGCTCTCCGCGCTCATGGCGCGGGCGTAGAAACCGCGCATCGCGACCTCACCCGAATCGTATGCGGCCACCCACTGGCGCCCGATCGATCCGGCGTTCGTGTCCGGCCAGCCTTCCTCCTTCGGGCTCCGTTTCGCGACCGACGCGGACGCCGGGCGGACGCCGTGGAGCTCGAGTAGCTTCTGCTCGAGCCGCGGCCAGTACACGATGCCGGCAGCCACCAGCGTCGCCACGATCAGCAGTGCGATCCAGGAACTCCTACGCATGGCTCAGTGCCTCCCTCACGGTGAGTCGTGCCGCCCGGTGCGCCGGATAGAGGCTGCTCGCCGAGGCCAGCACGAGAACCAGGACGAGCCACGCCGCGGACGCGGCGGGCGAAAGATGAAACGGCAGCGGGACCTTGAAGAAGATCGTTCCGGCCGCGGTCTCGAGCGCCCAGCTGACCGGCACCGTGAGCAGGTTCGCGGCGATCCAGCCCAGGATTCCGATCACCATCGCCTCGATCCACACCTGGCGGGACAGGACGCCGGGCGTGGCTCCGATCGCGCCGAGGATCCCGATCTCGCGGGTGCGCTGGATCACGTTGAGCGTGAGGGTCGAGGTGAGTCCGAGGGCCGCGACAAACACCACGATGACCGAGGCCATGGTCAGGATCGCGATGATGATCACGAGGTGGTCGAGGATGCCCTGGCGGGCGTCCTGCATGCGCTGGAGCCCCGTCACTTCGAGCCCCGCGCGCTCGAAGACGCGCTCGAGCTCGCGGGCGGCGGCGAGCTGGCCTGCGGCCGTGTGATCACGCGTCACGATGCGCGCGCTGCGGGAAAGGCCGGGCACCTGCCCGGTGGCCGCGCGCACCGCCGCGGGAACGGCGTACACGGTGGGATGCGGGTTCAGCTCGTTCACCACCCCGACCACTGCGAAACCCACCGTCCGGCCCCGCAACCGGATCCGTACCGAGTCGCCGACCGCGACGACGGGATCGCGCACCATCACCGCACGATTGACGAGCGCGACGTTGCCGTCCTCTGCCGTGAGGCGCCGTCCTTCGAGCAGCGGGAAGTCGAGCAGGTCCGAGCCGGGGTCCCATCCGAGCAGGGAGGCGGGAGCGCCGGCGACGCCCTCCGCGTTCACGAGGAATCCGTTGCCGCCCGGCCAGTACTCGGCGCGTTCGACCGCGGAGACGGACGCGAACAGGCGGTCGAGCGAATCCACCGGAACGGGCGCCGCGATGCTGACCGCGATGTCGAACCGGCGGGCCGCGAAATCGGAGTTCACCGCGCGCCGCCATGCGGCGGACACGTTGAGTGCGGCCATGAACACCGCACCGGCGACCGCCATGGCGCCGATCGTGAGGATCAGCCGCGGGCGGCGCGCGAAGGTCGTGCGCAGCGAGAGAGCGAGCGGTCGCGGCAGCCCGGAGCCTTCGAGCCAGCGATCCAGGCGCGGCTTCGCGAGCGGAGGCGGGATGCCCTCGTCGCTCAGTGCCTCGAGCACCGTGATGCGGGAGGCGCGCCGCACGGGAGCCAGCGCGACGAGCAGCGGCACGATCATCCCGACCACCGCCACCGCCGCGATCAGCCACCCGGGGATCGCCTGGTGCGAAATGTCGGCGTTGAGGATGCCGGCCGCGAACGTCGCGTAGGCGCGACCGACGGCGATCCCGGCCGGGATGCCGATCACCAGCGCCGCCGCCGCGAGCAGCGAAACGTGTCCGAGGAAGAGACCGGTGATCTGGCGGTCGGTGGCGCCGATCGCCTTCATGATTCCGATCTCGCGGAGCTGCTCGGCCATCACGGTGTGGGCCATGCCGGCGACCAGCACGGTGCTGAGGGCGAAGCTCAGGATGCCGAAGGCGAGCAGCAGGAAGAGAAACGCTTCCATCTGGTCCGCGTGCGGATGCCGGCCGGGGACCGGGACCTCGACGCGGCCGACGGTGTGGCCCATCCGCTCGAGGGCGGCGCGCACCGAATCGGCGACCTCGCGGACATGGCCTTCGTCGAGCGGATGGTCGGCCACCACGATCCGGAGCTGCGCGGATTCGGAGGCACGGAGCGGCGAATCCCACGGCACGAAGCCCGACACCATGTGCTCCATCCACGCCGGCGGGAGGCCGGGGGCGTGCACGGTGCCGGCGACGTGGACCGTCCGGTCATCATCGCCCGGTGTGCGGAGGGTGATCCGGTCGTCGATGCCCGCCTTCGCGACCTGGAGCGCGGTGCGCTCGAGCAGGATCTGGTCACCGCGCGGCGGCCATGCACCGTCCTCCGGCGTGAACGTGTCGATGCGGAGCGCGTCGAAATCGCGGATCACCTGGAAGAATCCGGGCACCCATTCGGCGTCCCCCACGCGCACGCGCGCCAGCACCACCGGTCGTGCCTCGGCCTCGGCGATCCCCGGGAGATGCCGGACGGAATCGACCAGCGCGTCGGAGATCCGATCCAGGGAGAACGTGGCCGAGGCCGGGTGGGTGCGCCCGTACATGGTGGTCAGCTCGGGCTGGAGCAGGGAGTATTTGAAGAGCATCGCGCCGACCTGGAACACGCCGGCCGAGAGCGCGAGCACCGCGAGCAGCGAGCGCCACGGGCGGCCGAGCGTGTCGCGCGCGACCTTGCGCCAGCGCGGCGCAATCACGAAGCGACCCGTCCGTCCGTGAGCATCACGGTGCGCGAGACCGCGGGCAGCGCGTCGCGCTCGTGGGTCACGACAACCAGTGTCTTCCCCGCGGCGGACAGCTCGCCGAAGAGCCGGAACACTTCGGCCCCGGTGACGCTGTCCAGGTTCCCGGTCGGCTCGTCGGCGAGGATGACGGGAGGGTCGTTGGCGAGCGCGCGGGCGATCGCGACGCGCTGCTGCTGGCCGCCGGACAGCGTCGCCGGGAGCTTGTCCGCCTGCTCCGGCACGCCCACCCGGTCGAGCAGCTCCAGCGCGCGCGCGCGCCGTCGCGCGGCCGGCAACGAGTTGCTGAAGTCCATCGGCAGCATGACGTTCTCAGCGGCGGTCAGCGTGGGCAGGAGCTGGAAGAACTGGAACACGATGCCGACGCTGCGCCCGCGCCACGTCGCGAGCCGGTCATTGCCGAGCCGCTCGATCGCGGTGCCGCCCACCGACACGCTGCCCGCGGTCGGACGATCGATGCCGGCCATCATGTTCAGCAGCGTCGATTTTCCGCTGCCCGACTTGCCGACCACGGCGACGAACTCGCCCGGCTGGATCTCGAGATCGATGCCGCGCAGCGCGTGGAACACGCCGGCCGCGGTCTCGAAGGTTCGGGTGATGCCCTGGAGTGAAATCACGTGCTTCGCGCCTCCGGTGGGATGGGACAGAACGCCGCAGACTCCCGCGTTTCACCGCGCTCACGCCATGGTGTTGGGACCGCCGATGCGAAACCCGTGATGACCGGAGCAGGGCAGGGACGAGCGGCGATGGGCTCCGCGCGCGAATCGCGCGATCCGTTCCGTGTCCGCGATGCTAGATTGCGGGTCATGCAGCGCTCCCTGCGCAACGTCGCCGCAGCCCTCGCGGCGGCCGCGTTCCTCGCCTTCTTCGAAATCCTCCGCACCCAGCTCACCCGCGTGCTCGAAGGGCAGACGGTCACGCTCTGGGACCTCGTGCACCGGGTGGTTCCGACCTGGATCTCGGTGGTCCTGATCTCCCCCTGGTGCGCGTTCATGGCGCAACGTTTCCCATTCCGGGGCGGCCATCTGGTCCGCACGATCGGCGCTCACACGGCGGGTGGCGCCGTGTTCGTGGCGTTCCACCTCGCGGTGATGACCGGATACCACGTCGCCTTCGCCGGCGCGGAGCACCTGGCTTCCGGGCCGCAGCTCGTGCACATCTACTTCTTCTACGCGGCGCTCCTCCTGAGCGTGTATTCGGCGATCGTGCTGGTGGTGATGCTGCTCGAGGCGCGCCGCGAAGCCGCCGAGCGCGCCATCGCCGAAGCGCGGCTGGCGGAGAGCCTGGCGGAGGCCCGGCTCGGGAGCCTGCAGGCGCAGATCCGCCCGCACTTCCTGTTCAACACACTCAACGCTCTGGCGGTGCTGGCCCGCCGGGGCGACGGCCCGGCGGTCGACCACGCGATCGGCGATCTCGGGGAACTGCTGCGCGCGTCCTTCGAGACCGAGGGCCGCCAGGAGATCCCGCTCGGGCGCGAGCTGGAATTCCTGGAGCGCTACGTGAGCCTCCAGCGCATCCGGTTTCCCGACCGCCTGGAAGTGGAATGGCGGATCGGCGCAGACACCCGTGACGCGCGGGTGCCGGCGCTGCTGGTGCAGCCGCTGGTGGAGAACGCGCTCGAGCACGGGCTTTCGACGGTGCGTGGCGGGCGCCTGGTGGTGGAGGCGCGCCGCGAGGGTAACGACCTCGTGCTGGAGGTACGGGACGACGGCTCCGGCTTTCCGCCCGGGGACGTTTCGACGCGCGGGATCGGCCTCGCCAATACCCGCGAGCGGCTCGCGCTGCTCTATGGCCTGCGCGGCGTGCTGCGCTGCGACAATCCGCCCGGAGGCGGCGGCCGGGTGACGGTGCGCCTCCCGTGGCGGACCGTGGACGGGACGGCGGCATGATCCGCACGGTGATCGTCGACGACGAACCGGTTGCGCGCGAGGGCCTGCGCCTGTGGCTCGCGGAGGAATCGGACGTCGAGGTGGTGGGCGAGGCGGGATCCCCGGTCGAGGCGATCCGCCTGGTGCTGCGCGAGCGTCCGGACTTGCTGTTCCTCGACGTTCAGATGCCGGAGGGCGACGGCTTCGACGTGCTGGAGGCGATCGGCGCCGAGCATCTTCCCGAGGTCGTCTTCGTGACCGCGCACGAGCGCCATGCGCTGCGCGCCTTCGACCTCGCGGCACTCGACTTCCTGCTCAAGCCGGTGCGCGAGGAGCGCTTCCGGACCGCCCT
This sequence comes from Candidatus Eiseniibacteriota bacterium, assembly GCA_036845125.1. GTDB lineage: Bacteria > Eisenbacteria > RBG-16-71-46 > RBG-16-71-46 > RBG-16-71-46 > DAIUEO01. The sequence continues at coordinate 6,326 of DAIUEO010000084.1, forward strand.
CGACCGGGTGCGGCGCGAGCTGGGTCGCGGGGAGGAGCGGGAAGGCCCGGCGCGGCTGACCGCCCTGCTCGATCACGTCCGAGGTGGCGCCGCCGGGGACGAGCGGCGGCGCATCGAGCGGTTCGCGGTGCGCACGAAGGACCGGTTCGTCATTGTCCCGGCCGCGGAGGTTCGCTGGTTCTCCGCCGCCGGGAACTACGTCGAGCTCCACGTGGCCGGTGCGACCCACCTGGTGCGTGCCACGATGGCGGAAATCGAGTCGGGCCTCGATCCTGCCCGCTTCGCACGCATCCACCGCGGCACGATCGTGAGGGTGGCCGCGGTGCGCGAGGTGGTGCCTGCGGCGCACGGCGACTTCGACGTGGTGCTCGAGGATGCGACCGTGCTCAAGCTGAGCCGCCGTTTCCGCACCCGCCTGCTGCCGTGAGCCGCCGGTGCGTGTGGGTGAAACTCACCAGCGCGGATCGCGATCGTGATCGCGAGGTTCAGATTTCGCGAGGGGCTGACGATAGAAACCTCCAGGAAGGGAGGTCCTGTGTCGGAACCCTGGCGGCCCTCGATCGAAGACATCAGCCAAGCGTTCGTGGATCTCGCCGATGAAGTCGGCGAGTCGTCCAATTCGTCCGTCGAACCCGGCGTGGACCAGACCATCCGCCATCTGCTCGACGATCTGCGCGAATTCGTGCCCGGCCTCGACCCGGCGCCGGATGCGGATGCCGCCACGGCGATGAACCGCGCCGCGGGCATCGCGCTCGAGCGCGGCGATCTCCGGCAGGCGATGTCGCGTGCACTGCGCGGCCTCTCGTTCGCGCCGCACGATCCGAACCTCCACTATTCGCTCTCCTCCGCGGCCTTCGAAGCCGGCTCGGTCGAGCTCGCGGTGCGGCTGCTCTGCCAAACGCTCTGGATCCACCCCGGCCACGCCGCGGCCAAGGCGGATCTCAAGGCGCTGTCGGCGTTCCTCGAGGGCGCTGAAGGAGAGCAGGCCGCCTGAGCCCTCCGGGCGGCCGCCGTGGCCGCTCGCGCGCCACCCTCGGGCGCGATCCACGAATCCCTCGCTTTTGTCACCTCTCCGAGCCCTGTGACACACTCCGCCCGTGCGCTGGTCCTTCGGAGTCGGGAAAATTGCGGGCATCCGCATCGAGATTCACGTCACGTTCGTCCTCTTCGTGGGGTGGATCGCCCTCTCGCGCGGGCTCGGGGTCGGTGACGTCGGGCGCGCGCTCGAAGCGGTGCTGCTGCTGCTGCTCGTCTTCGGCTGCGTGCTCCTCCACGAGCTCGGACACGCCATGGCCGCGCGCCGCTACGGCATCCGGACCCGCGACATCATCCTGCTTCCATTCGGTGGAGTCGCCCGCCTCGAGCGCATGCCGGAGCGCCCGCAGGAGGAGATCGTGGTCGCGATCGCCGGCCCGATGGTGAACGTGGTGCTCGCCGGCGTGCTCTTCTTCTTCGTCCGCGACCACATCCTCGTCAACGGCGAGCTGAACATGCAGGGTGGCATCCTCGAAGTGCTGTTCTTCGTGAACGTGGTCATGCTGCTCTTCAATCTCATCCCCGCCTTCCCGATGGACGGCGGGCGCGTGCTGCGCGCCCTGCTCGCGCTCCGACTTTCGTACGCCCAGGCCACCCGCATCGCTTCCATCGTGGGGCAGGCGGTCGCCATCGTGTTCGGCATCGTGGGGCTCCTCAACCAGGTTCCCACGCTGATCTTCGTCGCCCTGTTCGTGTTCCTGGCGGCGGGCGAGGAGCGTTCGGTCGTGGAGAGCCGCGCGGCGCTCTCGGGGATTCCGGTGCGCGCCGCCATGGTCACCGATTTTGCCGCCCTCGATGCCTCCGATCCGCTGCAGCGCGCGGTCGACCACCTGATGAGCGGCAGCCAGCAGGACTTTCCGGTGCTCTCCGAGGGCCGCTTCATCGGCGTCCTTTCCCGGAAGACGCTGGTGACGGGCCTTCAGAAGAACGGCGCGGAAGCGTCGATCGGCAGCGTGATCGAGCCCTACTCGGATCACGCGGATGCGCAGGAGCCTCTCGAGCAGGCGCTGCAGCGGATGCGCGCGAACGGACGGTCAGTGCTGCCGGTGCTCCATCACGGCGCGCTGGTCGGGCTGATCACGCTCGAGAACGTCGGCGAGCTCCTGCTCGTCCAGAACGCACTGCGGCGGCACAGCCGCCCGGCATGAGCCGGCTCCCGGCGGGCCGCATCGCCGCCGCGATCGCGGCGGTGGTCGCGGTGTTCCTCATCCTGAGCACCACCCGGACCCCGCGCTTCCGGACCGTGGCGCACGGTGTCGAGTTCGCGGAGATCAACGGCGCGCCCTATTGCCGGCACGGCTCCGCCCGCATCGGCGCACTGCGCGTGGATCCGCGGGTGGCGCGCTTTCAGGTGCTCCACCACACCAGCGAGTCCGAGGAGGACCCGATCCCGATCGCGCAATGGATGGAGCGCACGCGCGCGATCGCGGTGTTCAACGCCGGGCAGTACTACCCGGATTTCACCTACATGGGCCTGCTCGTGAGCGACGGCCAGGTGGTGTCGAAGCGCCCGCATGCCACGTTCCGCGCGGCGTTCGTGGCCGATCCCGTGGGCGGGGGCCCGGACGCCCGGGTGCTCGATCTCGACTCGCTTTCCATCGATCCCGCGCGGCCGGAATGGCGGCAGGTCGCGCAGTCGTTCATGCTCTTCGACGATCAGGGCCGGATCCGGGTGAGAACCACCAACCAGGTGGCGCGACGCACGGCGGTCGCGGAGGACAGCCGCCATCACGTCGTCATCGTCAGCACCGAGGGCAGCTATACGCTTCACGACTTCGCGATCCTGCTCAAGTCCGCGCCGCTCGGTCTCACCCACGCGATGTCGATGGATGGGGGCGAAGAGGCCCAGCTCTGCGTGCGCGGGCGGAAGTTCGCCTACGCCAATTTCAGCTCGTGGAAACCGGGAGCGAAGGCTCCCGACCTGAGTCCGGCAGCGCCGCTGCCCGCGGTGATCGCGGTGCTCTCCGAATGAGCCCGGCCGCCCGCCCGATTGGCGGCTGGTTTCCGTGCGTGCGCTGCGGGACGCGGATGCGGCGCCAGAAGGTCCCGGGGCGCGTCGAGCTGCGATGCCCGCGCTGCCGTTACCTGATCTTCGACTATCCCCGCCCGTGCTCGGGCGTCATCGTGATCCGCGACGCCTGCGTGCTCGCGCTGCGCCGCGCACACCCGCCGCGGATCGGTGCCCTCGACATCCCGGGCGGCTTCATGGAAGCCGGCGAGAGCATCGTCGCGGCCGCGCGCCGGGAGCTGCTCGAGGAGACGGGCTTGCGCGTCGGAGTGCTCGCGCCGCTCGGACTCTACTGGGATCGCTACCAGCTCGAGGGTTTCGGCCGGTTCCCGACGATGAACTTCTACTACGTCGCCCGCTGGCGTTCCGGGACGCCGGTCGCCGCGGACGACGCCGCGAGCGCGGAATGGATCGCGCTCGATTCGATCCAGCGGCACGCCCGCGACTTCGCCTGGCCGCACATGAAGACGGTCTTCCGGGACGCCGCAAAAAAACTCGGCCGCGGCGCGAAAAAGCGCGGGCGCCGGAAGGTGCTCCCGGCGCCCGGCAGGCGAAGCGGACGGATCAGCTCGGCAGCTCGGTGATCTTGCCGGTCTCGAGGTCGAGTTTGTAGCGGTAGCTCTCCTCGACTTCGACCGTCGGGAAACGCGTCCCGTTGAACGTCACCTTCACCTTCGCCTCGTAGTGTGCGGTGGCCTCGCCCTGGTCGTTGTGCTCGAAGGCGTCGGCGACCACGTTCCAGCTCGCCGTGCCGCTCAGCGGATACGGGTTCACCGATTCGTCCTTGAGCTGACGCACGTCGGTGAGGGCGCCGGCGGCGAGGATCGAGTAGCGACGCTCGACGGTGCCGTCCTGGGCCTTGAACGAACAGTCGGCGCTGTCGGCGGACGAGCCGTCGATCTCGATCTCGGTTTCGGCCGGCAGCAGTCCGTCGACGTCGAGGCTGCGCCGCACGCCGACCGAAGCCTGGCGCTCGGCGGTGGTGACGTGGCCCCGCGCGCGCGCCAGGACCGACATGCGCGCGGTGGTCGCGGGATCGAACGTGAGCTGCTCCTCGCCCGCCTCGTTGAAGAACGTGACCGAGAGGCTCCACGTGAACTCGGCTTCGTCCTGGACGACGTTCTGTCCGGGGTGGGCGGCCGCGGCGCCCTGCCCGCGCGCCATGGCCAGGAGGGTGCTCTGGCCGACCTGATTGAGCCCGAGTCCGCCCTGACGCGACAGAGTGGATCCGAACTGGGTGGCGATATCCTTGGCCGCCTGGCTCGTCAGCTCGCTGCGAGGCGGTGCGGCCGCGGTGGGTGCGGCGTCCTTGCCACAACCGGTAGTGAGCGCCGCCAGCATCCCGGCGGCGATCATGAGACCCGAAACCATGTGACGCTTCATGTTCTGGGACCTCCAGGGAAGTTTGTCCGGGGGAGAAGTAAGGGCTCGCGACGAAGGCCGCGGACCCGTTTCGCAAGGTCGATGCCGCGTCAATGGTAACTTCCGGACCTGTCCCCGGAGCACAAATCTGCGTGAAGAACCATCACACGGGCGGTTCGTTGCTGGCGGAGAATTCAGTACGGCTGATCGCAGTGACACTGCTGCTGAATCACGTCCTGTTGGTCTTTTCACCCACGACCGCAGCCGCCGCCGCGGCCGATTCGACGACCGCGGTCGTTTTCACCGAAAAGACGGTGAACGACATCAACGAATCGCTCCGCGGCGCGAGCGGCCGCGTGGTCACGACGTTCGCGACCCTCTCCGTCGAGAAGCCGAAGGCGACACCCTACGGGCTCGCGTTCCGGAAAACCCCCGGATACCCGCCGCATCGTCCCGCGCTCGTGACGGAGGTCGCGTGGGACACGATCCCGCCCGCGCCCAATCCGATTCCTTGGTCCCAGGTCCGGAGCATCGAGGCGAAGCGCAGCCACGCCATGGCCATCGGGATCGCGAGCGGCGTCATCACGGGGCTGATCTACGCGCGAACCAACAATGCGGACGAGTCGGTGGCCTGGGCCGGCGCCGTGATCCCGGCCTCGGTGGCGTTCGGCGTGGGATACCTGCTCGGGGGATGGACCGAGCACTGGGATCCGGTCTACGCGGCGATCGACACCGCGCGGGGGAACGCCACGAAGTGAGACCGGATCAGCGCGCCGCGGACTTCTCGAGCATGATCTCGACGATCGGGCCCAGCGCCCCGGGATAGACGCCGCCGCGCTTCGGGTAGCCGTTCATCACCAGCGACGGCGTGTTGATGAGCTTGAAGCGGTTGCTCAGCTCGACGTCCCGCTCGAGCGCCGCCTTGGGCTCGCCGGAAACCAGCACGCGGTGGGCCGCTTCGGGATCGATTCCCATGTCCTTGAGGTGCGCGACCGCGTTCTCCGCCGTGACCGCCGCGCCCGGGATCTGCGTGAAGACGTAGTCGTGGTATTCCCAAAACTTCCCGAGCATCGTCGCCGCCTCGGCCAGCTCGCCGAGCGCGCACGCCTCCTCGTGCACCGGGCGCTTGATCCCGGGATTGCAGTCCGAGTGTACCGGCGAGTTCACGAACGCGAGCCGGATGTCCTGCGGGTGGCGCCGGCGCAGGTGCTCGAGCGCCACCGCCATCGCACGGCAGTACGTGCACTCGAAATCGCCGGTCTGGACGATGGTGAGGCGAGCGCTGTCCGGGCCGCGGCTCGGCTGGCCGGCGAACGCGGCCATGTCGATCTCCGGCGGCTGCGCGACCTGCTCGCGGAACTCCTCCACCTCGAGCGCCGCGAACTCGCGCAGCTTCATCACCTCGGGTGCCGTGAGCGCGATCGCCGTCCCCCAGCCCGCGACCACGACGCCGAGCAGGATCAGTTTGAATGCGAGGGGGGAGGGAGACAGCAGGGCTCCCCACGAGCGGTTCGCTTTCTCGCGGCGCGCCAGCGTCCAGAACACGATCGCGAGCAGCACGTTCACGACGTACGTCGCGACACAGTTGAGGCAGATCGCGCCGATCTGGGTGACCATCACGTACGCGAGCCCGGCGTCGATCACGACCGCGAGAGTCGCGAGCCCGGCACCGAGGTCGAGTGCCGCGGCGCGTGCGGCGTCGCGCAGGATCAGCCCGCCTAGCGCGAGCGCGATCATCGCGACGTAGAAGAGGAGCCCCCACGCGGCGACCGGGAGCCCCGCGATGGTCGACGATGGATGCGCGGCGACCTGGCTGCAGTCGTAGCGCCCGGCGGCCGCGCCGCAGAAGAGCCCCTGCGAGATCCCGCCGCCCATCACCTCCAGGTGCTCCTTCACCAGCATGAGCGCGATGGCGGCGCCAGCGAGCGCGAGCAGCAGGGTGACGATCGAGAGCAGGAACGGCAGCCGGGGGAGCGGCGCCGGCGCCGGGTGCGCGGGCGAAACGTCGCTCATGGAAGCCCCGGGCCGTGATTCCATGAGTGCTAGACTACCCGCGTGATGCGCGAATCGTCGAATCCGTCGCTGCTCGCGAGCGAGACGCTGGCCTCCGGGCGATACGCGATCTTCGCCGGCGGCGAGGAGTGCGGCGAGGAGCGCTGGCGGATCGAGCGCGTGCCGGGCGGCCTCGTGATCACGGGCGAAATCATCACCATCGCGCCGCATCCGTTCCCGAGCCGGCAGGAATATCGCGCCACGCTGAACGAGCGCTGGCGGCCGACCGGCCTCGACGTCCACTGGTATGTCGGAAGCCGCATGGTGATCGCCACCCACCGCGCCGACGGCGGCACCTGGCGGGTCCGCATCGAGTACGGCGGCGAGGTGCGGGAGCAGCACGGCGACTATCCGGAGTTCTGCGAGGTCGATTTCGGCACGCATCTCTTCAACGCCACCGTGCTCGCGCGGCGCGACTTCCAGGTCGACGGCGAGCACGAGTTCCCGGTGCTGCGCATCGGGCCGCCGTTCATGGCGGTGACCCCCGACCGCATGCTCTATCGCTGTGCCGAGCGCTCGCGCCGGGAAACCCCGGCTGGAGTGGTGGACGCGCGCCGCTACGTGGTGAGCATTTCCGGGCGCGCGGGCGAGGAGTGGATGTTCTGGGCCGACGAGGAGGGGTTCGTGATCGAATCCTTCGAAGGGCTCGACGCGACCCGTCCCTGGATGAAGCTGGTGGAGTTCCAGCGCGGGAGCTGAGGCCGCCCGGGAGCGCCACACGACCCTGATATACTGCGCGCCGGAAGCCACGCGGACCCGACCGGGGAAGGGGAAGCCATGCAGAGCACGTTCAGGAGCAGAGCCCCGCGGCGGGGCGTTCCGAACATCGCGATCCTCGGTGTGATGATCTCGATCGCGCTGCTCATCACCTGGACCTTCGTCAGTCGTCTCGAGGGCGGCGCCACGCGACCCGAGACGCTGCTCCTCGAATTCCTCACCACGTTCATCGTGGTGTGCGGCGCCCTGGTGGTGGCATCGGCCGCGGTCGGCCTGCTGCCGCTCGCCCGGCGCCGGCGGCGGAGCCGCACCGGATGAACCCTCCGGCGTCTGCCGACAAGACGACCACGTCGGCCGAGGTCCGCGAGAAGCATCGCCAGTTCCTGTTCCCGGCCTGCACCAATTACTACCAGGAGCCGGTGGTGATGGCCGAAGGCAAGGGCATGCGCCTGCGCGATCTCGACGGGCGCGAATACCTCGACTTCTTCGG
>DAIUEO010000084.1:13999-16229 GCA_036845125.1 Candidatus Eiseniibacteriota bacterium
CGGTCTCGGGCGGTCACGCCAACGACCGCGTGAACGCCGCGATCAAGGCCCAGGTCGATCGCCTGAGCCACGTCTCGACGCTCTACCCGACCGTGCCGCTCGTCCAGCTCGCCGAAAAGCTCGCGTCGATCACACCGGGCGCCCTCCAGAAGTGCTACTTCACCGCGAGCGGCACCGAGGCCGACGAGACCGCGGTGATGATGGCCCAGCTCGCGACCGGGCGCAGCGAGGTGATCGCGCTGCGTTACGGCTACTCGGGACGGTCGATGCTGGCCCAGTCGCTGACCGCTAATTCCACGTGGCGGGCACTCCCGGGAAAGATCGCCGACGTGCGGCACGCGCTCTCGCCCTACTGCTACCGCTGCCCGCTGGGCTTGAGCTACCCGTCGTGCGAGGTGCGCTGCGCGCGGGACATCGAGGAGCTGATCCGCACCACCACCACCGGCCAGGTCGCGGCGTTCATCGCCGAGCCGATCCAGGGGGTTGGCGGGTTCATCACGCCGCCCAAGGAGTACTTCCAGATCGCGGTCGAGATCGTGCGGCGCTATGGCGGCGTCTTCATCTGCGACGAGGTCCAGACCGGTTTCGGGCGCACCGGCGGCAAGTGGTGGGGCTGTGAGCAGTACGGAGTCGAGCCCGAGATCATGACCATGGCGAAGGGGATCGCGAACGGGCTCCCGCTCTCGGCCACCATCTGCACGCCGGCCATCGCGGATTCGCTCACCAAGCTCACGATCTCCACCTTCGGCGGCAATCCGGTGAGCGTGGCGGCTGCCAACGCCACCATCGAGGTGATCGAGACCGACGACCTCCGCCGCAATTCGGAGGTGCAGGGACGGCGGCTGCGCGAGGGGCTCGAGCGCCTGAAGGCGAAATACCCGCGCACGATCGGCGACGTCCGCGGGATGGGCCTCATGCAGGGCGTGGAGTTCGTCGAGGACGAGACCCGGAAGGATCGCACGCCGGCACCCAAGAAGGTGAACCAGTTCTTCGAGGAGACCAAGCAGCGCGGCCTTCTGATCGGGAAGGGCGGTCTCTACGGCAATGTGTTGCGGATCTCGCCGCCCCTCATCGTGACCGCCGCCGACGTGGACGATGCACTCGCCCGCATGGACGAGAGCCTGGCCGCCATGGGTGCGTAGCCGGCGACGAATGAAGCCGTAACCAGGCGACGCATGGAGCCGTAAAAAAAGGGCGGAGGTCCGGAGACCTCCGCCCTTTGCATTGACTGATGATTACTGGCCGGACTTGGGCGCTCCATTGCCCCCGAACGCGTACTGCACGCCGCCCGTGATTCCGAAGAACGGCGCCGCGTCGATGCCGAACTTGTCCTTGTCGGTCATGACGTGGTGGTAGCTGCCCTCGGCCATCAGCTTCATCGCCGGTGACATCGACCACGCGAGACCCAGGCCGCCGCGCATACCGAAGAACGAGTCATCGCTCTCCGTGGTCGGGCCGCCGGGGGTCGGAGTGACCTCCGTGCCCGCCATGTACATGCCGAGGCCGCCCACGACGTACGGGTGCAGGGCGCCACTCATCGGGAACATGTACTGCGTGCGCGCTTCGTAGTTCATGAAGCTGAGATCGCCTTCGCCGGACAGATCCTCGCTGCGCCCGCTCGAAAGCCAGCCGAACCCGAGGCCGACCGAGACCTTGTCGCTGAGCCAGTAGTCGGCGGCCGCGGTGCCGAGGAAGCCGGAGCCCCAGGCGTCGCCGAAATCACCGGTCGGCATGCCGACGCCGGCACCGAGGCTTCCGGTCCAGTTTCCGGCGGCTGACGCACCGGTCGCCATCACGGACAAACAGAGCGCTGCGAGAATGAGGGACTTCTTCATGCTGCGAACCTCCGATGGGCGCGTCTCGTGTTGTCGAATTGCCGAGCGCGCACAAGTTCGTTGCCAACCACAGTGACGGGGAGCACTGGTGGAGCGACAAATCTGGTTTTGAAGTGATGCGACACGCCTTCAGGCAGGCTGACACATGACGAAGCGTTAACTTCGTGGCATCAGGGAACACCGTATTGCGATGAGCGCTCGTGAATTTCGTTTCAGGAGATTTCTAAGTCGCTGAGTTACGCGGCTTTGAGCGCTTCGATCAGCTTCGCGACCGCGCTTTTAGCGTCACCAAACAGCATGAGCGTGCGCGGTTCGTAGTAGAGCGGGTTGTCCACGCCCGCGAAGCCGGGATTCATGCTGCGCTTGATGATGATCGTGTGCTGCGCCTTGTCGGC
>DAIUEO010000085.1:0-16006 GCA_036845125.1 Candidatus Eiseniibacteriota bacterium
TCGTGGACCGCCAGGCCACGCTCCAGCTCCGCTTCGACCGCATCGACGAGGTGAACTTCCTGCCGCCCCCGGCGCTCCGGGCGCTGCGCGGGTGGCTGGCCTGGGCCGAGAAACGCGGCACGCTCAGGCTCGACTGGATCTGCGGGCGCGGCTGGAAGGGCGGAACCGGCTACACGGTGACCGGGCTCAACGGGCCCGGGCTCGCCTCCGATCACGCCCCGGTCGTCGCCGAGCTGTGGTGAGACCCTACCGGCGCTGGAAGGATCTCGCGCGGCTGATCCTCGCCGGCTCGGCACCGGGGCGCTGCGCCGCGGCCTGGTACCAGCGCGCCGCCGAGATCGAATCGCCCGCGGCTTCGAACGAGAGCGCCGCGAGGTAGGCATAGTCGGCGCGATCCGGGTAGGTGTCGGCGAGCTTCACGTATTCGGGGGCGGCGCGGCGCACGTCGCCGGCGTTGGTGAAAGTGAGCGCCAGGCCCTCGTGATCGGCCTGCCACGCCAGGTTCGACGTGCGCGTCGAGGCGAGGTTCTCGGTGCCGGCGACGATCTCCATCCACGTCGCGTTCAGGCTGTCGTACCGGAAGAAGAAGTCGCGGCCGCGGGGGCCTGACGCGTCGCGCATGCGGTAGTCCGACCAGAAGCCGCCCTGCACCGTGGTGTCGCGATACCAGACGCGGAGCGCCGGGGCGTCGTTCCTGCCGGTGATGAACACGACGCCGCGCGGCACGCTCGTGAAGTAGAGGCGCGCATGGGGGGCGGGCGGCGGCACCGCTTGCGCGAGATAGCCCTCGGTCATCGCCATGAAGCTCCGACCGAACGCCATGAGCCGCTCGTTCCCCCACTCGCGGGTCGGCGTGTCGTCACGGGCGACGCGGAGCAGCGCGATGGCGGCGACGATCGTGGCCGCGGTCGCCGTGCGACGCTCGAGCCACGCGCCGATCGCGAGCCACAGGCCGAGCGCACCCAGCAGCGCGTAATAGGGCTGCCACAGGAGGCTCGGCGCGGCGAGCGGCAGCCATGCGATCGCGGCCCACACGAAGCCGAACCGCACGGCGCCGGCGCGCGGCGCAGGTTCCTCCCCGGCTTCGGCGCCCCACGGGCGCAGCACCGCGAAGAACAGCAGCATGGCGGCGGGCGATGCCAGCGCCAGGGCGTTCATCCACCCCGACATCGGACGCGGCACGAGGTCGAGGTTCACGACCGAGAGCAGCGAGCGGACCAGCGCGAGCGCCGGGCTCGCGGCGGCGGTCGGCGTCACGGCACGCGCATCGGGCCACAGCCAGCGTCCGCCGAGCGCGGGATGGACCAGGGCCCAGGTACCGAGCACGACCAGCATCGGCCGGAATCGCTTCCACGATGTGCTGCGGCCGGTCATCGCGAATGCGATCAGCGGCACGATCGCCGCCAGCTCCTTGCTCATGAGTGCGAACGCGAGTGCGACCGCCGCAAGAACGTCCCGACCGCGCGCGAACGAATGAAGACAGAGCAGTGAGAACACGAGCATCCAGAGATCCTGGGCGGCCGGCGCCCAGTGCAGCGGCACCCCCCACGCGGCCAGCGCCAGAACGCCGGCGAGCGCCACGGTCGCCGCGCGCGTCGAGGCCAGCCGGCGGCACAGGCTCCAGTAGAGCCCGAGCGCGGTCAGCCAGAGCGCGAGACTCGCGACGTGGAAAACCCAGGGCCGGCCGCCCGAGAGCCCGTCGAGCAGCCAGTAGTGAAGCTCGCGCGACCATGGACGCCAGTAGCCGTACGCCAGCCCCGACGGCGAGAACAGGGCTCCGACCGCGGTGCGGCGCACCTTGTCGAGCAGGATGTAGTCGTCGCTGAAGAACGGCTCGAACAGCGCGCCCGTGTAGCCGAGCAGGAACACGCCCCCGCACAACGCGAGTGCCGCGAGGAGCGTGCGACGGGATGCCGTCACAGCCGGGGTTCCCTCCATTGGAGGATCGGGTCCATTTGGCTAGGATCGTTGCCCCTTGACGACCGAGGTCCACGGAGAGAACCGCATGCCCCTTCCCGCCCGCAACACGCTCGCCATCATCGGCGCCGGACCGATCGGCCTCGAGGCCGCCCTCGCGGCGCTCGCCGCCGGGTTCGACGTGCACCTCTTCGAGCGCGGCGAGGTGGGCGATCACGTGCGCGCGTGGGGCCATGTTCAGCTCTTCACGCCATGGCGGATGAACTTGGGACCAGTGTCGAAGGCCCATCTCGAGCGCGGCGGATGGAAGGCTCCCGACGCCGAGCAGTGCCCGACCGGGGCCGAATACGTCGAGCAGTATCTGGAACCGCTCGGCGGGCTCGCGGATTTCGGCACCCGGCTCCATCGCCACTCGCAGGTCGTCCATGTCTCGCGGCAGGGGAAGCTCAAGTCCGAGGGCGAGGGGCGTCGCGAGCATCCGTTCCGGCTCATGGTGCGGGATCCGGGCGGACGCGAGAGCTACCTGCATGCGTTCGCGATCATCGATGCGTCCGGCGTCTACGGGCAGCCCGGCTGGGCGGGCGACGGCGGCATTCCGGCGCGCGGCGAGACCTACCTGGCGCCGCAGATGTCGTATCACCTGGACGACGTGCTCGGCATCCGCCGCACGCGCTATGCGGGCAGGAAGACACTCGTGATCGGCGCCGGCGCGAGCGCGATGACGCTGGTCGTGAACCTGGCGCGCCTCGCCGACGAGGCGCCGGAGACGAGCGTGGTGTGGGCGACCCGCGGCGAGGCCGCCGCGGTCGCCCGTGGGTTCCCGGACGATCCTCTGCCCGAACGCCGCGCGCTCCACGAGCGCGCCCGGGCGCTGGCAGCCGGCTCGCATCCGCGCGTGAGCCACGTCGGGGGAATCCGGGTCGAAGGCCTCGAGTTCAACTCGGCGACCCATCGCTACAAGGCCCAGCTCGCAGTCGATGAACGGATGCACCCGGTCGAGTGCGATCAGATCCTGGTCGCGTGCGGGTACGGGCCCGACAACTCGATCTATCGCGAGCTGCGCATCCACGAGTGCTACGGCTCGCGCGCGCCGATGAAGCTCGCGACGGCGCTCGAGGGCGCGGGCGCCTCCGACTGCCTGGACACGCCGGCGTTCGGAGCCGATGTGCTCGCGAACCCGGAGCCGGACTTCTACATCCTCGGCAACAAGTCGTACGGGCGGAACCCGAACTTCCTGATCGAGACCGGCTTCAAGCAGGTGGCGGAGGTGGTCGCGAAGTTCGCCGAACGGCTCCAGGTCGGAGCCGCGAGCGGCTGAGCCTCCCCATCCATCCTCCTTGACGGGATCTGCCGCGGGCCGGATCCTCGGCCCGCGCCTGGATCCGAAGCTGCAGCCCCGACCGGGGTGGTGACGAACATTCCCAGACCCTTCGTTCTTGTCGCTGTCCTGATCGTCTCGTTGCCGACCCGCTCCACGCTCGCGGGGCCGACGGGACCGGTGCCCGGCATCCCCTCCATCGATCAGGCGCAGCTTGTCCGCTCCTCCGAAACCGGCAGAGCGTTCATTCGCCTCTCGGGCTCGTTCCCGCCCTCAGCCGAAGGAGAGTGCTGGTCCGTCCGCGGGTTCGAAGCCCAGGGCTTGTGGCTGCAGATGGTGAAGCAGGACCCTTGCATGGCTCCCTCCGAGCGGTGGAACTCGACGTTCGACCTCGGGGTGCTCGATCCCGGATCCCATGATGTCTGGCTCGGGTTGGAATTCCCCAATTTCGACCACGACCCGGTGTTCTCGGAGGACGTGCTCGACGTCTCGATCTCGGCAAGCACTCCGGCAGCGCGCATCCCCTATGCGACCGAAGTGCACGTCACATCCGCGAGAGGGTCGTCTCCCATCCTGACTCCGGACAGCGTTCGAGTGGTCGTGCGGGGAGTGTTTCCAGGAGCGTGCTATTCGATCGTCGATGCCGTGATCCTCGACCCGGCTCAACCCGGGCGACGCACGCTGCGGCTGATGGTGGATCGAGGCGGCTGTCGGACCTCGTGCCCCGGCGACGCCGGGTTCGAGGCATCGTGGACATTCCCGCCTTCCAAGGCCGGGACGAACGAAGTGCTCATCGAAACGATCGAAGTCGACTGCTCGGCGCCGGGTGTGGAGAAGGCATGGAACCTGGCTCCTGTCTCATTCGAGGTCGAGAAGCCGCCTCCCTGCCTGACTTCCGGCTTCTACTACGGCTACCTCGCATGCCTGGATATCGGCTACGCCGAGGGCGCCACCAAGCTCTGGATCGCGACGACCTCCGACACGGCCCTGCTCGAACTCGCGGGCGAGATCACGATCGATCCGCCGCAATTTTCGGTGAAGGCACTCACCCCGCGCGGCCGTGCGGAGGGGACACGGGTCGCATGGGAGTCCATCCCGACGGGCGCCCGCTTCCGTCTCGAGGCGGCGGGCGCGCCTCTGCCGAGCTGTCTGAACTATTCCACGACGGGCTATAGCGACAGCCAGGGGTGCCTCGTGCTGGAAGTGGATCTCGTGCCGCGGGGTGACGTCCGAGGGCCAACGCTGGTGAAGGTCCGCAACCTGCCGAGCCTCGCCCCGCCCGATGTGATCGTCGAGCCGTGCCTTCAGTACGCGGAGGGCGAGTTGGTCATTTGCGCGGGCGGTCTGTCGCTGCTCGGAGCGCGACCCAATCCGTTCAGTGGAGGCACCACGATCGTCTTCTCCCTGAAAAACACGGCGGACGTGGACATCGAGATCCTCGACCTCGGAGGGCGACTGGTCGCCACACCCCATCAGGGCCGATATCGTTCAGGACAGCACACGGTGATGTGGGACGGTACCGGCACGGAGGGCTCGGCTCTGCCGAGCGGTGTCTACTTCGCCCGAGTCACGGCGCGGACTGAGGGCATGGTCCTCACCGATTCGCGCCGGCTGGTCCTGGTGCGCGGGCAATAGCTTAAGTCGCTGCCCGGGCTCGCGCGGGAAAAGGTTCTTGACAGAAGACCCGCCAGGGCAAATCCTCTTCGCAGCGCTGGCGCTCCATGCCCCGCCCGCTACGGACCAGGCCAACCCGGCGTTGCCGCGTCCGAACCCACTGACCGGGGTTTGGAGCCATTTCCCAATGCATCGAAATTCTTCATCCCGCTTCGCGCTGATGCTCGTGCTCGGGCTCGCGTGTGCCACTGTGGCGCACGCTGATCGCCCGGTCCCGGGAATCCCCTACATCACCAACGCCGCAACCACCCGCTCGGATGCCGGCGATGTGACGCTCCATCTGCGGGGGTTCTTCCCGGACACGACCTGCTGGACGATTGGACCCGGCTCGGGGTCCCTGTCCCTGAACATGGTCCACCTCCTGGGGGAGGACTGCCCCGATACGCTCACCAGCGATATCTGGCAGTGGCATTTCGACCTCGGCCAGATGATGCCGGGTCACTACCGGCTCCTGCTCACCATGAACGTGGTCGAGGGTGTGACGTCGACCCTCTACCAGGGCGTCTTCGAGTTCGATATTCCCCTGCCCCCCATGCCGTACGTGGAGGAGATCCGGATCGAGCCGGCGGGCGCCGGCGTTCCGGGACGGCCCATCGCGCCAGGTGACAGCATCCGCGTCACCGTGCGCGGCCACTTCCCCAATGCGTGCTACTCGCTGACCAAGTTCGAACTGGCCCCCGTGCGGAGCCGCATCTTCCCCGCGCCCATCGACATGACCGTGGAGCGGGGGAACTGTCTCGATTGCCCCGAGGTGCTCACGCCGTTCGAGGCGAGCCTCGTGCAACCGCCGCTCGCTGCCGGCTTCTATCAGCAGATCCTTCGCATGACGGAGACGGATTGCGCCTTGCCGGATTCGATCGTCGCCAAGCATCAAACCTCGGCTCCATTCAGCGTGGTCGGCGACACGGTGAAATACCTGAGCCGCATCATCGTTTCGCCGGCACACGGCGTGCCTGGAGATTCGATCTGCGCCCAGGACAGCATTCGGATCCGCTTCGAGGGCGAGTTCCCGAACACCTGCGGGAGCTTCGAGAGGATCGAAGTGGCGGAGAGCTACCCGCCGGCGTTCGCCGTCTGGCTCGATCTGACGAACTGCCAGCAGGCCTGCGGGCTTGCGATCGTCCCCTGGAGCGCCGAGGTGGTGATTGCTCCGCTCTATGCGGGGCAATACGCCCTTCCGGTCCAGGTCATCGCCACCGCGTGCACGGACGACAACGTGGTCTCGAGACAGCGGACGTACGCCCAATTCGACGTTCGCGAATGCTCGCCGGGCCCGGGCTGCTTCATGCCGGGATTCGCGGGCAACGGCGAATGCGATGCCGTCATCGGTCCGGACCGGCGTTCCCAGCTCGATTTCACGCTCTCGACCAACACACCGCTCGCGGGCCTGCAGGGAACTTTCGTGCTCGAACCACCCGGGCTCGAGATCACGGGCCTCGAGCCGATCGGCGGGGCCGCGGGCATGCGCCTCGCCTGGCGAACGACCCCGAACGGGGCGCGCTTCACGCTGTTCTCGGACGACGGGAGCACGCTGGATCCGTGCATCGATACCGGGCGGTGTGACGGCCGCATCCTGCGGATCAGCCTGGCCGCAGGCGCCAACGCGCCCGCGCGGGTGACGTACCTCCGGCCGGAGGAGCTGCTCGGCTCCGATCCGAATGGCCAGGCGGTCTACGGGTGCCCGACCATGATGCGCTTCGCGCCCATCATGGCGAGGATCTGCACCCAGCCCGGATGCGACACGAACCACGATGGACACGCGGACATCCGCGATCTCGTGCTGATGGTGCAGTGCCTCATGTTGCGCGACGACCGGAGCATGATCATTCCGTGCCCGTTCTTCGACTGTAACGGCGACTCCATCCAGTCGATCGACGATGTGTTGTGCTGCGCGCGGCGCATCCTGATCGGGAACCCGTGCTTCGACTGTCCGCCCGACACCACGCCTCCGCGGCCGACGCCGGTCCAGGTTTCGATGGGGACACCCGTCGTTTCCCAGGATCGCGTGGTCGTTCCGGTCCGCCTCGGCTACGCCGAACACCTGGGCGGCGCGCGGCTCGAGCTGGCGTTCCCCTCCGATCGCTACGAAGTCGAGGACATGAGTCTCGCCGGAGGCAAGCCGAACTGGCTTTCGCTCCATGAGGTGCGTGGGAACCGTGTAGTGGCCGGCATCGTCCGGATCGGCCCCGAAGTGACCCTCGACACGAACCAGCAGCTCGAGCTGCTGCTCACGCTCCGGCTCAAGCCCGGTCAGACGCCGGGCGGTGACGTGCGGTCGGCCGGCGGCGAGTTCAGCGGAAACGACGGCAAGCTGCTGCAGGTGCCGTTCGCACTGGTTCAGCCGCTCACCGGCCCCGCGAAGCTCGCGCTTTCCGAGGCGCGGCCGAATCCGTTCGGTGACGAAACCGTCTTCGCGATCACCCTCGACCAGCCGGCGGACGTGACGGTCGGCATCTACGATCTCAGCGGCCGCCTGGTGGCCACCCCCCAGAGTGGACCGCTCACCGCCGGGTCCCACCCGATCGTGTGGAACGGCCGGGACGGCGACGGGTCCGCGCTGCCGAACGGCGTCTACTTCGCGCTCGCCCAGTCCGGCGAGGCGAGGGCCTCGCGCAAGCTGGTGCTGCTCAAGGGCAACTGAGAACCGGCTTTAGGAATGGGGGGCGTGCTGCCGATGACCTCGGCATGCACGCCCTTCGTTTGACGATCCTCGGTGCCCTGGCCCTGGCCGCCCTGGCCGGGTGCTCGATCGAGGAGAAGCCGGACCGCAAGCTCTCGGAACGCGAGCGCGACAGCATCATCGCGCAGCAGCCGCTGCTGCCGGGATCCCGCGTGGTCGGCCGCGCGCTCAAGGAGTCCGACAAGGCCGCCGCCCGCGCCAAGGAAATGGAGCAGCAGGTCCCGCCCGAGGATTCGCAGACGCCCTGAAACTCGCAGCCCGTCGTGACGCCGCTCCGGGGCGCATCGACGTGGAGGTCTTCAGGCTGCGCGGGAGACCGAGTCCGGCCCGGTGTCGTCCTGCAACTCGCCCCGGTCGAGCAGGGCCGCGAGGGCGTCGATGCAGTCCCCATCGAAGGCGTTGCCACGACCGGCCTCGAGGATTGCGAAGGTCGCCGTGCGATCGAGTGCAGCGCGATAGGGCCGGTCCGCGGTCAGCGACTCGGAGACGTCGGCCACGGCGAGAATGCGGGCCTCGAGGTTGAGGACCCGCCCGTCGAGGCCGAGGTGGTAGCCCTGGCCGTCCAGCCTTTCGTGATGGGCCGCCGCCACGTCCGCCCACCCGCCGAGTCCTTTCAGGCGCCGCAGGATGCGCAGCGAATCCTCCGGGTGCCGCCGCATGATCTTCCACTCCGGTTCGGTGAGCGGCCCGGGCTTGTCGAGGATCGAGTTCGGGACCGCCAGTTTGCCGAGATCGTGGAGCAGCGCGGCGACCCGCAGCATCTCGCTCTCGACCCCGCGTTCGCGCGCGATCGCCATCGCGATGTCGGCGACGCGCCGCGAATGCCGCTGGGTGAACGGAGACTTGGCGTCGACGATCGACGCGAACGCTTCGGCGACGTCGCCGAGCGCACCCTGCCCGGAGAGCTCCATCGGAGGTGACGGGTCGCGCATACGCACCGCGTGCTGCAGCGACGGGAGCTGCTGTGAGCGCCACGCTGAGAGATGCTCGCGGAGTCCTTCGCAGGCCGCGACCAGCGCCGGATCGAACCAGGTGCCGGAGCGGCGTCTCGCCATCTCGAGCGCGGCATCCGCTCCTTCGTTCCAGGCGAAGACGTCGAGCGTCTGTGCGAGCAGGAGGATGCGCGCCGAGATCGGGATCTCCTCGCCACGGAAGCGCGCCGGCCGGCCGTTGCCGTCCCAATGCTCGTCCAGCGCCGCGATCGCCGCCGCCACCTTGGGCCCGAAGCCGAGACGGGCCGCGATGCTCGCGCCCCGCGTGCAGCGGATCTCGACCAGCTCGTCGGCCGCGTTCGGTCCGGCCTTGGCGAGTGCAGCGATGCGCTCGGCACGCTCGAAGATGCTCGCGCCCGGCACCGCGTGCGACATCGCGAAGCTCGCGGCCTCGAAGTAGTGCGTCCAGTCGACGAGCTTGAAGTCGCGCTTGGTGATTTGGTCGTTGCCGCCGAAGAGCTGGAACACCCGCGCCGCGTTGCTCGAGCAGCCGGCGTCCTTGAGGAGAGCCGCGTGATAGAGCGTCACCTGCTCCTCCTCGGGCAGCCCGACCTGCCGCGCGATCTCGATACTGATGCCGCACGCGCGCAGCGTGTGTCCCACCGGCTGGCCTTCGGTCAGGTCGAGCGCCAGCGACAGCGCGCCCAGGACGTCCGAAATGGCCAGCGAAGAAGGCACACGAGTAGGAAGGTCGGAACTCATGTCAGGCGTTATCGGCCGGCCCGCGAGCCGTCCTGAGATTGCAGATTGCAATCCGACGATTGAGCGGCCCCCCTCCTTATATATGGGGCGCTGGCGGCCGGAACGATGCCTGATGCTAACCTGCGACCGTGAGCCTTCCTCTGGAACGTCTCGAAGAACTGCGCGCGCTGCTGGGCGACGACGGCGTACTGGCGAGCGAAGCCGCGCTCTTCACCTACGAGGCCGACGCGCTCACCGCCGAGAAGTTCCGGCCCGACGTGGTGGCGCTGCCGCGCACCACCGACGAGGTGGCGGCCCTCATGCGCTGGGCGCACGCGCAGCGCATCGCGGTCACGCCGCGCGGCGCCGGCACCGGGCTCGCCGGCGGTGCAACCGCCGAGCGCGGCGGGGTCGTGCTGTCGCTCAATCGCATGGACCGCGTGATCCGGGTCGAGCCCGAGCGGCTCCATGCCTGGGTTCAGCCGGGGCTCGTCAACCTCTGGCTCTCGACGGCGGTCGCCGAGCACAACCTTTACTACGCGCCCGACCCGGCCTCGCAGCAGGTCAGCACCGTGGGCGGCAACGTGGCCACCAACGCCGGCGGTCCGCACTGCCTCAAGTACGGGGTGACGCTCAACCACGTGCTGGGCGTGGTGGCGGTGCTGCACGACGGCACGATCGTATCGCTGGGCGGCGAGGAACCGGACGGCCCGGATTCGGATCTGCTCGCGGTCGTGGTCGGCAGTGAAGGCACGCTCGCGATCGTCACCGAGATCTGCGTGCGGCTCCTGCCGCGGCCCGCCGCGGTGCGCACCGTGCTCTTCGACTTCATGAGCATCGAGGCGGCCTGCCGCACGGTCTCGCGCGTGATCGCGGCCGGCATCGTGCCGGCGGCGATGGAGATCATCGACCAGTTCACCGCCGGGCTCGTGGAGTCGTGGCTCCATCTCGGACTGCCGCTCGACGCCGCCGCCATCCTGCTGATCGAGGTGGACGGCCCGGCCGTGGCACTCCCGGGCCAGGTGGAGCGCATCACCGCCGAGGCGGTCGCCGAAGGCGCGCGCTCGACCCGCGTGGCGAAAGACGAGGCGGAGCGCGCGGCGATCTGGAAGGGCCGGAAGTCGGCGTTCGGCGCGTTCGGGCGTGCCGCGAGCGGCTTCTACGTGATGGACGGCGTGGTGCCACGCACCCGTCTCGCCGAGGCGCTCGCCGCCGTCGATCGCCTGTGCAAAGAGCGGGGCCTGAGGGTCGGCAACGTGTTCCACGCGGGCGATGGCAACCTCCATCCCAACGTGCTGTTCGAGGCGGGCAACGCCGCCGAGCAGGCGCGCGCGCTCGAGGCATCGGTCGAGATCCTGCGCACGTGCATCCGGCTCGGCGGCACCATCTCGGGCGAGCACGGTGTGGGGATCGAGAAGCGCCCGCTCATGGGCGAGCTGTTTGCGCCCGCCGACCTCGACGCGATGCGCCGGCTGCGCGAGGCGTTCAATCCTGACGGCCTGCTCAACCCCTGCAAGGTGCTGCCGGGTGGCGGGGGCTGCGGCGAGGCGCGCGCTCACCCGCCCGCCCAGCTCGGCGGGATGCGGCCGGGCGGTGATGGCGAGGGCCCGTGGATCTGAGCGCGACCACGGGCACGGGCGTGGACGCGAGCGCCTACGCGATCGCGGGTCAGCCGCCGCGCCGCGTGATGAGACCAGCGAGTCGCGACGAGCTGTGCGAAATCCTGCGCGCCGCGGCACGCGATGGCCAATCGGTCGTGCCGTGGGGCGGCGGAGTCGCGCTCGCACATGCGGCGCGACTCGAGCGTTACGATCTCGCCCTCGACCTCACGCGTCTCGACCGCGTCGTCGAGTACGACCCCGAGGACCTCACGCTCACCGCCGAGTGCGGGATCCCGCTCGCCCGGCTCGCGGCGCTGACGGCGGCGAAGGGCCAGGATTTTCCGCTCGAAGCGCCGCACGCCGGGCGCGCCACGCTCGGCGGCGTGCTGGCGGCCAACGCCTCGGGCCCGCGCCGGCTGCGGCTGGGATCGCCGCGCGACCGGCTGCTCGGAGCGCGCTTCGTGCTCGGCGACGGCACGCTCGCGCGCACCGGCGGGCGCGTCGTCAAGAACGTGGCCGGCTACGCGATCCATCGCCTGCTCTGCGGATCGCGTGGCGGGCTCGCGATCCTGATCGAGGCGAGCCTCAAGCTGCTGCCGCAGCCGGGGAGCCGCGTGGCGCTGATCTACGAAGCCGGCGCCGCCGAGATCGCCGATCGAACCCGCTGGGCGTCGCTGCTCGCTCGCGAGCCCGCGGTCCTGACGGTGGTCGGGGCGGCCCAGGCGCGCGCCCTGCCTGCGGCGCCGCGACCGGGACGCTTCTGGGTGTGCGTGGGGCTGGAGGAAGACGCGGCGCACGTCGCCGAAGAGGAACCGCGTCTGCGTCGCATGCTCGGCGAGCCGGTCGCGCGTCTGGCCGGTGAGGAGGTGGCCGCGCTGTGGCAGACGCTCTCCGATCTCGAGGGCTCGGGCCCGTCGCGGATCACGCTGGCCGGTCCGCAGGGGACGCCGGGCGATCTCGCGCCGCTGCTGAACGACCCTGCCGGGGTCACGGCGCTCGAGCACATCGTGTTCCATGCGGCCACCGGGCGACTTCACCTCGAAAGCGACTCGGACGCGACCCCCAAGCTCCTCGACGCCGCCGAGACTGCCGGGTTCCGGCGCATCGGAACGCGCCCCAGTGGTGAAACCGCCCCAGTCTCCTCCCCGACGCTCGCTCTGCGCACCCGCATCCGCGAGGCGCTCGACCCGGGCCGGCGCTTCGGGCTGGGCGATCGCTGGGTCCATTCACGCTGAGGGGCCCGGGCTATTCCCTTGCTGGCCCTGCGCCGCATGGCCTAGGCTCATTGGCGCCCAAGCCGACCCCCCGAACCGAGGAACGCACCATGCTGGCTCGTTTTCGCCTCTTCCCATTGCTCCTTCTGCTCCTTCTTCCCCTCGCCACCGGCTGTGGTGACGACGGCCCCGGTGACATCCAAGTTCCGCCGCTGACCCAGACCGAGGCCGACGACGTGGCCCAACTCGCCGGGATCGCGACCGGGACCGACCAGGGCGGCTGGCTCACGGTGCTCGAGGCCACGCAGGGGGGCATGCCCTTCGCGCCCCAGAGGTTCCGCGGCGGCCTCGGCTCGATCCGGGGCGGTAATCCGGATTTCCGGTTCGCGTCCAATCCCGGGCCCGGTTTCGGAGCGCTGCGCGACTCGATCTTCGACCGCGCCAATGTGCATTACGTTATTCACTATCTCTACGCGGATACCGCCGGGACCGACTCGATCGCCGACTGGAATTCGGACGTGCGGGAAGTGCAGTTCTCGAGCACCGGAAGCGGGACGATCCAGGCGGGCGCCGATTCCGGCGGCTTCCATCACACCGCGCAGGGCAACGGGTTCGGTCTCTTCGAGTCCGACGCCGCCGACACGCTCGATTTCATCGGCAGCTCCAACGACTCGCTGTTCAACCGCTTCGCGCAGTTCAGCAGCCCGGCCACCATCCGCTACTACAACACCAACTTCTTCACCGATTTCGATTTCGGCTGGAATCGCGCCAACAACCCGCCGTTCCCGTGGACCGGCACGGCGACCATTTCCATGCTGGCCGAGCGGCTCAACAGCCTGAATCCGACGGACCGCACGGATGACTTCGTCGATGCGGAAATCACGATCACCTTCGACGGCACGCAGACTCCCCTCATCGGGGTCACGAACGATCCCAACAACGCCGCGCCGCAGTTCCGCTATCGAATGAATCTCAAGACCGGGGTCGTCACGCGCTTCCCTTGATCGCCCCTGCGATCGGAGGACCGGGATGTACTGGGTTCCGCTGCTCATCGCCGCGATGAGCGGCTTTCTGCCGGCGCCCTCGGCGGCGCTCCGGGGGCCGCTCGTCCACACCTATTCGATCGTGGCGCGCGACCCGGCCACCGGCGAGCTGGGGGTGGCGGTGCAGTCTCACTATTTCTCGGTGGGGCCGATCGTGCCGTGGGCGGAGTCCGGGGTCGGCGCGGTGGCCACCCAGTCGCTGGTGCTCGTGGACTACGGGCCCAAGGGGCTCGAACTCATGCGCCAGGGGTTCACGGCCCAGCAGGCGCTCGACTCGCTGATCAAAGCCGACGCGCACAACCAGGCGCGCCAGGTCGCGATGGTGGACGCGCAGGGCAACGTCGCCGCCTACACCGGACCTTCGTGCATCCCCGATGCCGGGCACCGCACCGGCAAGCAGTACTCGGTGCAGGCGAACCTGATGTCGAACCCGCAGGTGTGGCCCGCGATGGCGGCCGCCTACGAGAAGGCCGAAGGCGACCTCGCCGAGCGCATGATGCAGGCGCTCGAGGCCGCCGAGAAGGCGGGCGGCGACATCCGCGGCCGGCAGTCGGCCGCCATGGTGGTCGTGGCTCCCAAGTCGAGCGGCAAGCCGTGGGTGGACCGGATCATCGATCTGAGGGTCGAGGATCACGCCGATCCGATCGGCGAGCTGCGCCGCCTGATCCGCCTGCGTCGTGCCTACAATCGCGAGGACGCCGGCGACAACGCGATCGCCGAGGGCAAGACCGATGTCGCCCTCAAGGAGTACGCGGAAGCGGCGAAGCTGGCGCCCGACGTGGTGGAGCTCCGCTTCTGGGCCGCGGTCTCGATGTACACGAGTGGCCACGAGAAGGAAGCGCTCGAGGAGTTCCGCCTGGTATTCGCGCGTGAACGACGCTGGGTGGACCTGGTTCCGCGGCTCGCCAAAGCCGGGCTCTTCCCCGACGACAAGGCGAAGATCGCCGAAGTTCAGTCCGTGGCCCCGCGGAGCAGCCCTCGTTGAGCGAAGCCGCCGCGAAGAAGAAGAAACGGCCGTCGCTCGCACTCGAGGAAGCCCGCGCGCTGGTCTGGAAGCACCGCCGCCGGCTGGCCGTCGGCCTGGTGCTGATGCTGGTGAGCCGGCTCGCCGGCCTCGTGCTGCCCGCCACCACCAAGTTCCTGATCGACGACGTGATCGGCAAGCGCCGCGTCGAGCTGCTCATGCTGCTCGCCCTCGCCGCCGGAGTCGCCACCCTGATGCAGGTCGCGAGCTCGTTCGCGCTCTCCCAGCTCCTCGGCGTGGCCGCCCAGCGGCAGATCACCGAGATGCGCAAGCGCGTGATGGAGCACGTCAGCCGGCTGCCGATCGCCTACTTCGACTCGACCCAGACCGGCATCCTGATCTCGCGGATCATGAACGACGCCGATGGCATCCGGAACCTGGTCGGGACCGGCCTCGTGCAGCTGAGCGGCGGCCTCGTCACCGCGACCATCGCGCTGGGCGTTCTGATGTGGCTCAACTGGAAGCTGACGCTCGCGAACCTGGTGTTCCTCGCGGTCTTCAGCTGGGGGATGACCTACGCGTTCCAGCGGCTGCGTCCGCTGTTCCGCGAGCGCAGCAAGATGCAGGGCGAGATCACCGGGCGGCTCGGCGAGACGTTGGGCGGAATCCGCATCGTCAAGGCCTATACCGCGGAGCGGCGCGAGCGGCTGATCTTTGCGCGCGGCGCGCACCGCCTGTTCCGCAACGTCGCGCAGACCATGACCGGCGTCGCGTTCTTCACCGAGGGATCCTCGCTGGTGGTGGGCGCGATCGGGCTGATCATCATGACGGTCGGCGGCCACGCCGTGCTGGGCGGCGAGATGACGCTCGGCGAGTTCTTCATGTACCTCACGTTCACCGGCATGCTGGCGGCGCCGCTGATGCAGCTCGCCTCGATCGGCACCCAGATCACCGAGGCGTTCGCCGGACTCGACCGGATCCGTGAGGTGATGGGAATGACCACCGAGGATGACGAAGACGCGAAGCGCGCTCCGATCCCGGCGCTGCGCGGCGAGATCGAGTTCCGCGACGTGTCGTTCGAGTACAACCCGGGCGTCCCGGTGCTCCGCCACGTGTCGTTCCATGCGCCGGCCGGCACCACCACCGCGCTGGTCGGCTCGAGCGGCTCGGGGAAGAGCACGCTGATCGGCCTGGTGATGGCGTTCCACCGCCCGAAGTCCGGCCGGATCCTGGCAGACGGGCGGGACCTCGACTCACTCAAGCTCGGCGCCTACCGCAGCCACCTCGGCGTGGTGCTGCAGGACAACTTCCTGTTCGACGGCACCGTGGCCGAGAACATCGCTTTCTCGCGCCCCGGGGCGACCCGCCAGGAGATCCTCGACGTCGCGCAGATCGCGCACTGCGACGAGTTCGTGAGCGGCTTCGAAAAGGGCTACGACACGGTGGTCGGCGAGCGCGGGGTGAAACTCTCGGGCGGCCAGCGCCAGCGGGTCGCAATCGCGCGGGCGATCCTGGCGGACCCGCGCATCCTGATCCTCGACGAGGCGACCTCGAGCCTCGACAGCGAGAGCGAGGCGATGATCCAGGACGGCCTGAAGCAGCTCCGCAGCGGCCGCACCACGTTCGTGATCGCGCACCGCCTGTCGACGATCCGCAGCGCCGATCAGATCCTGGTCATGGAGCACGGCGAGATCGTCGAGCGGGGCACGCACGACGAGCTCCTGGCGCGCGATGGACGTTACCGCCAGTTGTACGATAAACAATACAAGCTCGAGACCAACCGCTTCATCAACCCCGGCGAGGACTGGACGCCTGAGTTGCCCAAGCCGGTCGCGCTCAAGCCGGCGTCGACGCAGATTTAATCGGGTCGGCGACTCGATTAACCGAAGAATCAATAGCGATCGTTCGAATTTTCCTGTGGA
>DAIUEO010000086.1:0-15889 GCA_036845125.1 Candidatus Eiseniibacteriota bacterium
GTGATGCGCATCGCCAGGCCCCCGGCGGTCAGGGTCGTTCCGCGGTCGTCGATGTCGAGCACCGCCAGCGCGGGACGGAACGAGGCGTGCAACATCGAGACCACCAGCGCCATGATGGATGTGGTTCGGTGCGGGGCGAAGGCGCGCAGGTATCGAGCTCTCTGAAGGGTGGGCACGAAGTCCGGGGGACAGCGATTTTAGACTAGAGTGCCGGCATGTGCACCCTGATTGCCGGCCGGGACCTGCTCGGCCCGGGCACCCTGGTTTTCGGCGCCAACCGCGACGAGAGCCCGCTCCGGCCGAGCGACCCGCCCGGCATTCTGAGCCGGGAGCCGCGCGTCGTGGGCGGGCGTGATCGGGTTGCCGGCGGCACCTGGCTCGCCGTCCGCGCCGAGGGCGGGGCGATCGCGATGCTCAACCGACGCCCGCTCTCGGCCGGCGCACCGCCTCCCACGCGTTCGCGGGGCCTGCTCGCGCTCGACGCCGCGAACGCGCCCGCCGGGACGGCAACGCTCGCGGAGGCCGTGAAGCGGGCGGCTCGCGACCAGTGCGAGCGCGAGCGGTTCGCGCCCTTCAGCATGCTGTTCCTGTCCCGTGAAGGAAGCTGGATCCTGGCGTGGGACGGCCTTGCGACCCGCCACCAGAGCATCGAACTCCGGTTTCAGGAGATCCCGGCGGGCTGGCACGTCGTCACCCACGCCGGCATGGACGACCGTCGCGAGCCGCGCACGGCGCGATTGCATGCCGAGCTCGCGGACTGGACGCCGGAATCGGAAACCGCCGCACTCGACCGATTGCGCCGGCTGCTGGCGCTTCACGGCGATACGGTCTCCGGCGAGCCGGCGCCGGCGGTGTGCCTCCACGAAGGACCGATGCCCACCGTGTCCTATGCGCTCGGCGCCTTCACCCGCGATCGCACGGTCTACCTCCACGGCGAGGGCCGACCCTGCACGGTGGAGCCAGTTTCGCAGGCAGCACTTTTCGACCCGGAGACGACGTGACGCTGAACCTCGACCCCGCCTTCCCGCGCACCCGCGAGCGCATCATCGAGTGGAGCCGCGATCCCGCGGTGCTGGGGGTACTCCTCGTCGGCTCACGGAGCCGGGGCCACCAGGACGCCTGGTCGGACGACGATCTCGAAGTGCTGCTCTTAGACGAGGCGTTCGCGCGTCTCACGCCGGACGAGTGCATCGAGATCGTCGAGGAAGAGGGCGCCGACCCGCCGCACTCGCTCTACGACGCCCAGTTCCTGCCGCTCGGCGAGATCGAGCGCCGCGCGCACTCGGCGATCGACCTCGACCACTGGCCTTACGAGCGGGCGATCGTGCTCTTCGATCGCGACGGCCGCACGGCCCGCGCCGCGGCGGCGGCGGGGCGGATGGATCCTGGTTTTCGCGCGGCCCGGCTGCGTCACGCCGCCCTCGACGCGCTGATCCCGGTGCGCCGCGCCGCGAAGATGCGCACCCGTGGCGTGCCGCTCGGGATGCGCGCGCTGGCGCATCGGTCCGTGCGCGCGCTGCTCCGCGTCGTCTTCGCGCTCGAGGGACGCTGGGTGCCGCTCGAGCACTGGCTGGATCGCGAGCTGGCCACGCTCGCCGATGAGGCCGCCGTGGTGCCCCTGCTGCGCGAGGCGCTCGAAACCGGCGGCATCGATCCGCTCGAGCGCGCACTGGAGCGACTCGCCGCTCCGCTCGATCGGGAAGGATTTCCCGCCGCCCCCGCCGAGAGGCGGCGCTTCTTCATCCACGCGGTGCATCCCGGGAACGCGGCCGAGCGGGCGCGTCACGGTCTCGCCTGACGGTTGGCTTCCCGCGCGACCGCTCGCCTAGAATGAACCCCGAGCGAAAGCCGGTTGGAGGCTTTTCGCGGGAGGCGTCCGGTGATGGAACAAACCTTTCCCGAGTGCCGGAAATGCAACGACGGCGTCCTGCTGCCGCTCTCCGACTACGGGCGCGACGGAGCTCCGATCAACTACAAGGCATGGGTGTGCAGCAATCCCACCTGCGGGTGGAACGTGAGAATTGACAACGGCGAAATCAGCTGGGGTCGGACCATCGGCGTCTCCTCCAAGTGACGCGCGGCATCGCGCTGCCGGGGATGACGCTCCGCCGGGACCGGGAATGATCCGCGCCATCGTCTTCGATCTCGACAACACCCTCGTCGATTTCATGAAGATGAAGTCGGACGCCGTGAGCGCCGCCATCGACGGCATGATCGACGCCGGCCTCACGCTGCCGCGCGAGGCGGTGAAGGAGCGCATCGACGCGATCTACCAGGAGCACGGTCTCGAATACCAGCGCGTGTTCGACACGCTGCTCGAAACCGCGCTCGGTCAGATCGACGCGCGCATCCTGGCCTCGGGGATCGTCGCGTACCGCCGCGGGCGCGGCTCGGCGATGGTGCTCTACCCGCACGTCTCGCTGACCCTGATCGAGCTCGTGAAGCGCGGCATCCGCCTCGGCGTGGTTTCCGATGCGCCGCGCATGCAGGTCTGGCTCAGGCTCTGCGAGCTGTCGCTCCAGCACACCTTCGACGCGGTGGTCGCCTACGACGACACCCTTTCGCGCAAGCCGAGTCCGGCGCCCTTCCGGCTCGTCCTGAGCCGGCTCGGCGTCGAGCCCTCGGAGTCGCTGATGATCGGCGACTGGGCGGAGCGCGACGTCGTCGGCGGACGCAGCCTCGGGATGAAAACCGTCTTCGCGCGTTATGGGGACACGTTCAACACCCAGGAGTCCGGCGCGGACTACGACATCGATGACGTCTATCAGCTGGTCGACATCGTGGACCGGCTCAACGGACCGCGCAGTGCCGAGCCCGAACCGGGGATCGGTGCCGAGCGCGCTCCCTGATCGTGGAGGGTTCATGTCGGTGGGCAAAGTGAAGGCTTCGAAGACCAAGGTGCATCCGCTTCCGGAGGAAGGCTCCGGGGACGGCAAGTTCCACGTCTACGTATTCGACGTCGTGGCCGAATCCTTCCGTGCGGTCCAGGCCTTCGACAACATCGAGCGCGCGGCGTCCTTCCAGCGCCACCAGCAGGAGAAGATCTACCTCGAGCAGGAGGCCGATCCCGACAAATTCGATCTGCCTTTCGTCTCCGCCGATCCCGCATTGATCGAGCGCATTGCCCGCGAATCCGAATACCGCGCGCGCCTCATCCGGGAGCTGATCCATGACGCCCGCAGCCGTGCTCGCAAGCGCTGAACCGGCCACGACGCATTCCGGCGCGATGAAGATCGTCACGGCCGAAGAGATGCGCGCCCTCGACCGCGACACCATCGCCTCCGGACGCGTCACCGGGTTCACCCTCATGGAGCGCGCCGGCGAAGGCGTGGCGGCCGCGATGGAGCGGCGCTTCGGACCGCTCCTCGGCATGCGCGTCCTCGTGCTCTGCGGCGCCGGGAACAATGGAGGCGACGGGTTCGTCGCCGCGCGCGAGCTGGCGCGGCGCGGCGCGGAAGTGCACGCCGCCCTGCTCGGCGATCGCGCGAAGCTGCCTGCCGAGGCGCGCGCGCATCTCGAGCGTTTCGAGGCCGCGGGGTTGAGCCTCGCCCCCGGAGCCGACGCCGCGGCGCTCGAAAAGCTGGTGGCGAGCCGCGACGCCTGGGATTACGCGGTGGACGCACTGCTCGGCACCGGGGCGCGCGGCGAGCCCGAGGCCATGATCGCGGCCGGCGTCGAAGTGCTGCGCGTTCTCGACGAGCGCGGCACGCGGGTGGTCGCGGTGGACCTCCCGACCGGCGTCGACGCCGACCACGGCGAGATTGCGCGGCGCGCGGTGCGCGCCGATCTCACGGTGACCTTCGGCGCCGCCAAGCGGGGCCACTGGCTCTATCCCGGGCGGGCATTCGCGGGAGCGGTGGAGGTGCTGGACATCGGGCTCGATCCCGCCACCTCGGCGATCGAGACCTCGTCGGAAGCGGTGATGGCGGCACTCGTTCCCCGCCGGGATCCACGCGTTCACAAAGGCGCGGCGGGCCGGCTCGTCGTGATTGGCGGCTCGCCGGGGCTGACCGGAGCGGTGACGCTCGCCGCGAAGGCCGCGACCCGCTCCGGCGCGGGCTACGTCACGGTGTGCGTCCCGCAGAGCTTCGAGTCCGTCTTCGCGGTCAAGCTCGTCGAGGAGATCTCGATCGGAATGCCGGAGACGCCGCACCGCGCGCTGTCCACCGAGGCCTTCGGCCTCATCATGTCGCGGGTGCGCGAAGCGCGCGCGGTGGCGGTGGGATCGGGGATGTCCACGGATCCTTCGACCGCCGACCTGTGCCGCCGTCTCGTGTCCGAGGCACCGTGGCCGATGGTGATCGACGCCGACGCGCTCACCGCGTTCAGCGGCCGCGGCGAGATGCTCGGCCGCGCTCCCGAGCCGCGCATCGTGACCCCGCACCTCGGGGAGATGGCGCGACTCACCGGGCTCACCACGCCCGAGCTGGATCGGGACCGCATCGACGTGGCGGTGACCTACGCCGCGCGCTGGAACGTGGTGGTGGTGCTGAAGGGAGCGCCGACCGTGACCGCGCATCCGGATGGCCGCGCCACCGTGAACACTTCGGGCAATCCGGGACTGGCGACCGCCGGGACCGGCGACGTGCTCACCGGCGTGATCGCGGCGCTGCTCGCCCAGGGGCTTGCGGCCTATGACGCCGCGCGGCTCGGCGCCTACGTTCATGGGCGGGCCGGAGACCTGGCGGTCGCGGAACGCGGCGAACTCGGGCTCGCCGCCTCCGATCTGCTCGATACGGTGCCGCGCACGCTGGATGCACTCGCGCGTGCGCGCGGCCGCTGAAGCGCTCCGGCACGTGACCGTGCCGGAGCCGCCTCGGCGGCGGAGATCAGCCGATGTGGGGCTGGATCTTCTTCAGGATGGTCGGCTTCGGGTAGGCGCCGACCAGGCGCTCGACCGCCTCGCCGTCCTTGAAGAGCATCAGGGTGGGGATGCTCCTCACGTCGTACTGCATGGAAAGGTCCTGGTTCTCGTCGACGTCGAGCTTTACCACCTTGAGGCGACCCGAGTACTCGCTGGCGAGCTCCTCGAGCGACGGGGCCACCGCCTTGCAGGGCCCGCACCACTCCGCCCAGAAGTCCACCAGCACCGGGACAGGCGACTGAAGCACCTCGGCCTGGAAGTTCTGCTCCGTCACCGTCACCGTATTGGCCATGCTCATAACCCCCTCTGATCGAATTCGGCCTGGTCCTGTGTCCGCTAGGTCAATGCTCCTGGTGGCGCAGGTTGAGATGCCCGGGATGAGGCCCCGGTTTCGTCGAGATCAAATGCGCACGAAAGAACTTAGGGCCCAACGATTTAGGCGTCAAACCGTCGATCCGGCCCCGGCCCCGGGGAAGGCGGCGGGCCGGGCCGGACGCCCGGCGGCGGCCGGGGAAGCCCGCCGATGATCCCGCTTCGGGACGAAAACCCCTCGGGATCAGCGCCGATCGTCACCCGGGCGATCATCGCCCTCAACGTCGCCCTCTTCCTCTACGAGCTGCTGCTGGGGAGCGACCTCCGCCGGTTCATGATGGACTTCGCGTTCGTGCCGTCGCGTCTCACCGGGGCGCTGCGCGCGGGGGACGAGCCGCTGCCGGCGCCGGCGTTCACGCTCATCAGCTCGCTGTTCCTCCACGGCGGCTGGGCCCACCTCATCGGGAACATGTGGTACCTGTGGATCTTCGGCGACAACGTCGAAGATCGGCTCGGCAAGGTGCGCTTCCTCGTCTTCTACCTGGCGGCCGGGGTCGGGGCCTCCCTCACCCACTACCTGGCGAATACGAACTCGGCGGTCCCGACCGTGGGCGCGAGCGGCGCGATCGCAGCGACGCTCGGCGCCTACGCGGTCGCCTACCCTCACGCGCGGGTCGTGACCCTGGTCCCGCTCTTTCCGTTCTTCCAGATCATGGCGCTGCCGGCGATGCTCGTGCTCGGCCTCTGGTTCGTGTTCCAGTTCTTCAGCGGCGCGCTGTCGCTCGCGTGGTCCGCCGGGGGCGGCGGCGTCGCCTGGTGGGCTCACATCGGCGGCTTCGCGATCGGCATGCTGGTGATGCGCTTCGCGGGTCCCGCTACGGGCGCCCGGAGGATGCGCGCATGACTCCGGTCGTGCTGCTCGGACTGTTCGCCGTGGTGGCGGCCGACAGTGCGCAGCGCGACACAGTGCCGCCGGTGCCGGCCGCGGTGCTGAGGCTCGAGGAAGTCGTGGTCCGGGCCTCGCCGCTCCACGACATGCTGTCGAGCGCAAGCGTCCACCTGATGGACGGCTCCGAGATCGCCCGCCTGCCGGTGAGCAGCCTCTCCGGCGCGGTCGCCCTCAAGGCCGGCGTCGTCGCCTCGGCCGATGGCGCGCTCCACGTCCGTGGCGGACGGGCCGGCGAGATCGAAGAAGTGCTCGGTGGCATCCCGCTGGTCGAGCCGATCCGCGGCCTGCCGCTCGAGGTGCCGCTGCTCTCGCTCGGAGCGGTGAGCCTGATTTCGGGAGCGCCCGACGCCGAGCACGCCGGCACGCTCGCCGGGACCCTGGTGCTCTCGACCCGGACGATCGGCGTTAGGCCTGAGGGCGAACTGCGTTGGGCTACCGATGGAGGCCTGGACACGCAGTACGACCGCATCGCGGGTCGCGTGTCGTTTCCGCTGGTGCGCGGCCTCGGCCTGCTCGCGAGCGGCGAGGCGAGGCTCGACGGCACCTACCTCCCGTCGCTGCGGACCCTCGGGCGGCGCCAGCTGCTCGGCGGCTCGTTCGGGTGGCGCGACGACAATCACCTGATCGGCCATCTCAAGCTCGCCGCGACCGGTTCGGACCCGCGCCTGGCGCTCGACCTCATCGGATCGCGGCGGGTCGCGTACCCGTACGACCCGATGTGGTCGCTCGACGGCTACACCAACCTGTGCGAGGACTTCATGTGCTCGGACCGGACGATGACCCCGGACTCCACACCCGGCTCGTTCCGCTACCGCGCCGCGGATCACTTCGTGATGAGCGACGAGCGCAACCTGGCGGTGGTCGCGCAGGCGTGGCGGAAGCTGGCCGGCGGACGGGTCAGCGTGGCGCTGGCCGAGATCCTCACGCGCCGCATCGTCTCGCTCAACGGCAAGGACGACGAGTCCTATGCGATCCCGGTGCGCGGACCGACCTACGGGAACTACGAAAGCGATTTCAGCGACCCCTTCTACATCTATGCCGGCGACAGTCCGTTCTTCCAGCGACGCACCTCCAGCGCGCTGCGCGGACGCACCGACTGGAGTCGCGAGGTCCGCGGCGGCTCGCGGCTCGGCGCCGGTTTCGGCGGAGCGTGGGTGACCGCGGATCTGCGGGAGCTCGATCTCAGCACGGTGGGGACCGGCGCCGACTCGATGCGGACCTTCCAGGCCCGGGCTCCGGAGGGGTTCGCCTACGTGCAGGGCCGCTGGGTTCGCGAGGGGCTGGTGCTGAATGGCGGCCTGCGGGCCCAGTACTTCACCGCCGGCGCCGGCGTGACGCCTGAGGCCGGCAGCTCGCCGGGCGGCATCTGGACGTTCTCGCCGCGGCTCGGCATCGCCTACCCGATCTCGGTGCGCGACGTGTTCTCGCTGGCGTACTCGCGACTCCACCAGGATCCGGCGCGCGACTTCCTCTACGAGAACCGGGCCAGCATTTCGAACCGCCAGCCGCTCGGCAATGCCGCGCTCGAGCCCTCCACGGTCATCACCTACCAGGCGGCTCTCAAGCACGTGTTCGACGAGACCTGGGCGATGCAGGCCGCCTTCTTCTTCCGCGACCTGTTCGGACAGGTGGGCCCGCGGGTCGACCCGACGCGGAACGCGCCCCGCTACGAGAACGCAGAAGAGGGCGCGGTGCGCGGCGTCGAAACGAGCGTGCTCGCGCGCGGCGCCACCGGCGGGTTCGAGCTCCACTACACCTTCATGATTGCGGACGGGACGATGTCGGACGAGGAAGGGGTTCCGTGGGGGCTGCGTTACGGCACTCGGCCGGCGCCGGTCGGCGATCATCCGCTCGACTGGGATCGCCGCCATTCGATCGCGTTCACCGGCTCGTGGCAGCGCGGGAAACACCTGTCCTTCTCCTGCGCCTCGCTGATCGGGTCCGGCCTGCCGTGGACGCCGCGGGAGCTGCGTCAGCTCGATCCGGACTTCTCGAACATCAACACCCGCCGCTTCGGGTGGAGCGAGAACACCTCGCTTGCCGCGCAGTGGCGGATGCGATTCCTGCGCGCCATGACGCTCGGAGTCGAGATCCGCAACCTGTTCGACTCGCGGGGCGAGCAGCGGGTGTCGGTGGACGGCTATCCGCAGCCCATCATCAACACGATCTACGACGACTACGGCGCCTACCGGACCGAGACCGGAAACACGGGCGGCGCCTACTGGGACGATCGCAACGGGGACGGCGTCCCGGGCTGGGTGCCCGTCCACGACCCCCGGCTCTTCCGCCAGGGTCGCTCGGTGTGGATGACGCTCAGCGTCTCGCTGCCCTAGCTCATCTGGGCCACAGCCAGCCGAAGGCGCCGGCAGTGAGCAGTCCGTAGATGAGTGCGTCGACCTGGGACCTCAAGGTCGAGCTCCACTGGCGTCCCATCCAGATGGAATTGGGGATCATGGCCAGCCCGTAGCCGAGATACGCCGTCGTCCCGGCGAACCGGAACACCCCGAGATAGGTCGTGCCCGGGCCCAGCGCGCGCCCGGTCAGGTAGGCCGCGAAGACTCCGACCACCACCGTGAAGACGAACCACTGGGCGAGGCTGGGCGCCATGGTCGGCGGTCCCGGTTTCCGGAAGGTGAGGAACGCCACCGGTCCGCGCTTCATTTTCTCGATGAAGGCGGGCGAGCTCATCTCCTTCGGTTCGCTTACGCTCGGCATCGCGTAGTCGCCCGGCGCGATGTTGAAACGCCGTAGCGATTCCATCACCTCGTCCTCGGACGGCAGCCGGCGGTAGTCGGAGCGGTGCCACGGCAGCACCATGTGCAGAATGAAGCTGGCGACGAAAACAATCACCGAAGCCACGAGAATCGGCAGCCACAACGACGTCACGGGAACCATGCGGCACCTCCGGGGACAGTCGTGGAACAGCCGCGGGCCGACGAGCCGGCCGGCGCGGCGGCATCATCGGACCACCGACCCAGCCGCGACAAGAGGCGCCGCGCGGCTGCCGGTGGTTCGCGCGATGCGCTACTATGGCCGGCCCATGCGCCAGGATCTCGACCGCATCATGAAGGAGCGCGGGCTCGGCGGACTCGTCGTGTTCGCCTACGACCGCTACAGCCCGGCGTTCCACTACGTCACCGGGCAGAAGATCCATTACGGCGTCTACCTCCGTACCGCGGACGGCAACGCCCACCTGGTGCACGACCCGATGGAGCGCGACCAGGCGGCACTCGCCGGCTGCCCGACCAGCGGATTCCCGCAGCACGGATTGAACCGGCTGCTCGAGACCGAAGGTCATCCGGCGCGCGCCTTCGGGGCGCTGATCGCCGGGGCCTGCGCTCAGCTCGGCATGCGCGGGCCGGTGGCCTTCCATGGCGAGCTCGCGGCCGGATTCGCTCACGCGCTGGTCGCGCGGGTGCTCGAGCTCGAGCCTGCGATCCAGGTCGACCTGTCGCAGCCCGACGTCATCGCGGTGGCGCGCATGACCAAGGACGAAAAGGAAATCGCCGCCATCCGCCACGCCGCGCGCGGCACGGTGGCGGCACTCGAGGCGTTGATCGCGCACCTGCGAAGCCTGAAGCGCCAGGGCGATCACTTCGTTTCGAACGGACGCGGCACGGTCCGACTCGGCGACCTGCGCCGGCTTCTTCAAGAGAAGTTCCTGGCGCACGGGCTGGCCGAGGACGGCGACAGCATCGTGTCCCAGGGGCGCGACGCCGGTGTGCCGCACAACCGCGGCAACGACGACGAGCTGCTGCGCGCCTCGGCTCCGCTCCTGATCGACATCTTCCCGGGCGAGGCCGGCGGCGGTTATCACAGCGACGTGACCCGCACGTACTGCCTGGGCAAGGCGCCGGACGACCTGAAACGCATCTACGACGACGTTTCCGGTGCTCACCGGCTGGCGATGGATTCGCTCGCGGTCGGCGCGCCGTGCCGCTCCTACCAGGAGAAGGTCTGCGACTTCTTCGAGCAGCGCGGCCATGCCACGGTGCGCTCGAACGACGGCGTCCAGGAAGGCTACGTCCACGGTCTCGGCCACGGCGTGGGACTCGCGGTGCACGAGGCGCCGCGTCTCGGCGGTCCGCCGTCCAACACCCAATCCCTGGTGCCCGGCATGGTGATCACCGTCGAGCCCGGGCTCTACTACCCCTCGAAGGGCGTGGGCGTGCGAATCGAAGATCTCGTCGTGGTCCATCCCGATGGACGCTTCGAGAACCTCACCCCCGCACCCTACGAACTGGAAATCGCGACGTCCTAGGTGAAGCGCCCCCACGAGATCGTGAATCCGCCGCACGCCGAGCGTGCGCTGCTCGTCGCCCACGCGCGACGCGACGGCCGCGAGTGGGAACGCTCACTCGACGAGCTGGCGCTGCTCGCCGGCACTGCCGGCGCCCGCGTGCTCGGCCGCATGGTCCAGAAGCGCGGCACCGTGCACCCGGCCACCTTCATCGGCAAGGGCAAAGTCGAGGAGGTCCGGGTCGAGGCCGAATCACGGAAGGCCGACGTCGTGATCTTCAACGACGATCTCTCGCCGCCCCAGGTGCGAAACCTCGAGAAGGCGCTCACCTGCAAAGTGGTCGACCGCTCGGAGCTGATCCTCGCGATCTTCGCCCAGCGCGCTCGCTCCCGTGAGGCGCGGCTCCAGGTCGAGCTGGCCCAGCTCTCGTACATGATGCCGAGGCTCACCGGCATGTGGAAGCACCTGGAGCGGCAAGCGGGCGGCATCGGCACACGCGGACCAGGCGAAACCCAGCTCGAGACCGACCGCCGTCTGGTGCGCGAGCGCATCGCGCACTTGAAGCGCGAGCTCGAGTCGGTCGAGCGTGAGCGCGAGACCCAGCGCAGCCGCCGCCGTCGCGAGTTCCGCGCCGCGCTCGTCGGCTACACCAACGCCGGGAAGAGCACGCTGTTCAACGCCATCACGCGCTCCCAGGTGTTCGTCGAGAACCTCCTGTTCGCGACACTCGATGCCACCACGCGACAGATGGTGAGCCCGAAGCGCCAGGTGGCGCTCATCACCGACACCGTCGGCTTCATCCACAAGCTCCCGCACCACCTGGTCGCCTCGTTCAAGAGCACGCTCACGGAGACCCTCGAGGCGGACCTGCTGCTCCACGTGGTGGACGTCGCCGATCCCGACCACGAGCGCCACATGGAGGTCGTGGACCTGGTGCTCGAGGAGCTGTTGCCGAGCCCAAGACCCCGGATTCTGGTGTTCAACAAGATCGACCTCCTGGACGAGGAGGCGGTGGCGGGCTTGAAGGCGCGCTACCCCGAATGCATGACGATTTCCGCCCGCACCGGCGCCGGCCTCGATACGCTCCGCGCGCACGTCTGGAGTCTCGCCGCCGAGCGGAGCCACCGCGCCAAGGTGGCGTCATGACCACCTCCGCGACGCTCCGCACGATCCGCTTCGGCCACAGCCCCGACGCCGACGACGCCTTCATGTTCTACGGCTTCCACACCGGCCGCGCCACGATCGCCGGCTGCACCGTGGAGCACGTGCTCGAAGACATCCAGAGCCTGAACCGCCGAGCCCTCGACCAGGCCGACCTCGAGATCACCGCCGTCTCCGCCCACGCCTACGCATTCCTCGCCGACAAATACGCCGTGCTCTCGTGCGGAGCGTCGATGGGCTTCGGCTACGGCCCATTGGTCGTCGCCAAGGAATCCCGCTCACTCGCTTCGCTCGCGGGAGTGCGTGTAGCGATCCCCGGTCCGATGACGACCGCCGCCCTGCTGCTCCGCATCGAATGCCCCGACGCCATCCCCGTCGAACACCGCTTCGACGCGATCCCCGACGCCATCGTGAACGGCGAGTTCGAAGCCGGCGTCATCATCCACGAAAGCCAGCTCACCTACGGCGAGCAAGGCCTCGTCAAGATCGTGGACTTCGGCGAGCTCTGGGAGAAACGCGACGGCCTCCCCCTCCCGCTAGGCCTCGACGTCGTCCGCCGCGACCTCGGCCCCGATCTCATGCGCGAGATCTCCCGCGGCTTCCGCGCCAGCATCCAGTCGGCCATAGACGACGAGGATGCCGCCCTGACCTATGCCCTCCAATTCGGCCGCGGCGTCGACCACGGCACCGGCCGCAAGTTCGTCCGCATGTACGTCAACGAGCTCACGCTCGACATGGGCGCCCGCGGCCGCCAGGCCCTGGAGAAGCTCTACGAGCGCGCAGTCGCCTCAGGTGTGCTCGCAGCAGGACCGCGGCTCGAGGTGGTGTAGGACGGACGTCGTGTGCGCCGGGACCGCTTGCTACTCTGCACTAGTAGCGCCCATGGATCTCCCCAGCAGTCTCCATCCTTCCCATCTTTAGCTCTGCGCGATCACGGACCCTCCCAGGACGTTCGATGAAGCAACCACGACAAAACAGACCCAGGGAACCACAGGAAAGTCTGATTACTGCAGTCGACTTGTTTTGCGGCGCGGGAGGGCTAACCCATGGCTTGGTGAGGGCTGGGATTCGAGTTGAAGCTGGGATTGATATCGATCCACAGGTCGAATACGCCTTTCGCCGGAACAATCCAAACGCGGAGTTCTTCTGTTGGGATGTAGCTCGCAAGAACCACCAGAGCATCGGACGGCTGTTCGGCCCGGCTAAGGTCCGACTATTGGCCGGCTGTGCTCCGTGTCAGCCCTTCTCGAAACTCACAAACGGCTCAGGAGAACACGAGTCCTGGAATCTGCTCGACAACTTCAAGCGATTTGTCAGGCAGATCCTCCCGGAGCTTGTGACCATGGAGAATGTTCCCGAACTCAAGGACAGAGGGCGGGACGTGTTCAACCGGTTCCTTCGCACATTGGAGCGGTGCCACTATTACATCGACTGGAAACTAGTCCAGTGTCAGGAGTATGGCGTCCCTCAGTCACGCATCCGGCTCGTGCTCGTCGCGTCCCGGCTTGGCAGGATCTCCGTCCCCGAGGCTAGCCGCCCGGAGCCTGACCGCTGGAGAACTGTACGCCAAACCATCGGAAACCTTCGTCCGCTCGATTCCGGCGAGACCGATCCATCCGACCCACTGCACTCGGCCTCACTCCTCTCGCCCCTCAACCGCGAGCGCATCCGAGCGACGCCGAGTGACGGCGGTACGTGGAAGAACTGGCCGCGTGAACTCCTTCTCCGTTGCCATCGTCGGCAGTCGGGAAAGTCCTACGGTTCGATCTACGGCCGCATGTGGTGGGACAGGCCCGCGCCAACTATGACGACGCTCTGCAACGGCCTCGGAAACGGACGGTTTGGGCACCCAGACCAGGATCGGGCAATAACCCTGCGCGAGGCCGCCATGTTCCAGAGCTTTCCCCGCCACTACGAACTGTGGCCGAAAGACCAGAAGTTGAACCGCAAAGCGGTAGGGCGAATGATCGGCAATGCAGTGCCCCCCACGCTCGCCATGGCGCTGGGAGAGGCACTCCTCTCACACGTTAGCCTCGTTGGAAAGGGATCACGCAGATGACGAGCAGCCGGGGTCAGTACACGTTCAACATCTCCTTGAGCGTGCTGAACCACCTGGGGAGGCAGCTCTATCGCAGCTTCGCCACCGTCCTTGGTGAAGCAATCTCCAATGCATGGGATGCCGACGCACGGAACGTCTGGATACATCTTGAGCCAAATAGTGCTGGCTTCTGGATCAAGGATGACGGGATCGGCATGACGGCCGATGATTTTCAGAACAAGTTTCTCAAGATTGGATATTC
This sequence comes from Candidatus Eiseniibacteriota bacterium, assembly GCA_036845125.1. Taxonomy (GTDB): domain Bacteria; phylum Eisenbacteria; class RBG-16-71-46; order RBG-16-71-46; family RBG-16-71-46; genus DAIUEO01. Next base: position 13,827 of record DAIUEO010000086.1, read on the forward strand.
AAAGCGACGAGGGGGGATTGCCCGGTCGCCTGACGGGCGCCCGTACATTGGTAGGAAAGGAATCGGAAAACTGGCTCTGTTGTCTTGCGCGACCCGCATTAGCGTGTTGTCCAAGGTGAAGAGGGGCGAATACGTCGGCGGCACAATAGACAACTCCGACCTGGACAAGGCGATCACCAACGATCTTGTACCGCAAGATTATGTTCTTGATCAGGTAGATAGATCGCAATTTGCAAAACACATTGCGGGCCACAAACAAGGCACCATTATCCGATTCGTGGGACTGAAGGACGGCGTCAGGCACAGCCTTGAGTTCCTTAGAAAGGTAATTGCCCTCTATTTCCGCTTCTCACTACTTGACAAACGCTTCCGTATCTATCTTGACGGTACTGAGGTCACCCACAGAGATCTGCGACCCCTGGTGGAGAAGACAGAGTTCCTCTGGAAGATCGGGACGTATGACGACCCGTTTGTCGCCGCGGTAGAAGCTGCCTTCGCGAAAGAACGGGACAAGCACGAGTCGAAGCAGGTTGCGATCACGGATTCGAAGGGTTTTCTCGCATCCGTGGTCCGGCCGAGGGACCTCAAGATACTGACGACCGATGATCGCCGGCGTGGACCTCTTCGTGAACGGCCGACTCAGGGAGCGCGACATCCTAAAGCACATCCCTACGGCTAGAGTCGTAGAGAATTATCTCTATGGTCAGGTTCATCTCGACACCTTGGACGACGAGACAGATAGATTCACTAGCAGCCGTGAAGGAATCGTTGCGGATGATCCTAAGTTCATGGCTTTTCTCGAGAACTTTCGGAAAATACTTCTGAAGATTGTAGAGGACTGGGATGTGTGGCGGCGAAAGCACCGGGAAGAGGGCGATCCCGAGAATGAGAGCATCTCGAAGGCTCAGCGCGCGTCCGAAGGGCTCTACAATGCCGTGGCCAAGGACTTTGAGCCGAAGCAGGAGACCGCGTCAGCTCGCAAGGTTGAAAAGTGGGTAGCCGATCTCAGCGCGGACGCAACATTCAATTTCGAGTCGTACGCAGAGTGCTTTGTTTCCGAGAATCTCGTGCGAGCATACATAACGGATCGAAAGCTGCCGATTTCAGACGAAGCCAAAGCAGAAGCGGAACGTTGGAAACAGAAAGAGACTGACAGCAAGAACCGGGGCAACATAAGCATCGCGATTCGTCGTCAGGGTGGAGAGTTGAGTTATTTGTCTATGGATGGTCTCGCAAATCTAGTCGACAAGCCGCGGGACAGACTTACGGAGTCCGCTCTTGCACGAGACGCGAGCGAGTTCAAGCCGATGCGAGACGCGGTTGCCCACACAGCGCTCCTGACGAACCCTGCGAAGGAGCGGCTGCGTACCGTGAGAGAGAACATCAAGGCGCGGATCAATACGCTATTGGTGCGAGAAACGGGGCTATCGTCACCGGTGAGGAAGCGAAAGGGCGGAGCGGATAGAACACTGAAGAGGAAGAAGAAATGAAGCGGAGGCGACTAAGATCAGATCGACCCGCCGCCTCGTCACCAGACGTTCGTCGACGGATGCAGGCGACACCTCGGCGCGACACGCCGTGCGAAGTCGCGTTACGCTCGGCACTTCATCGTCTCGGGCTCCGGTTCAGAATCGATCGGAAGATTCAGGGGACGCGCAGGCGGGCCGATCTGACTTTTGTCAGGGCACGGGTCGCAATCTTCGTCGACGGCTGCTTCTGGCATGGGTGCCCCAAGCACGCCACATGGCCAAAGACAAACGCGGAGTGGTGGCGAGAGAAGATCGAGGACAATCGGCGACGGGACGCCGATACGGCGCGATGTCTGCGCTCAGGCGGTTGGAGGGTCATTCGCGTGTGGGAGCACGAGGACCCGCGGCGGGCCGCCACCCGAATCGTGGCCGCGCTGGCGCTATAGAGGGGCCTTCGTCCTATCTCGCAGGCCATCTACGTTCGTTTCGCTTACGAACGTCGAAAACCCGACTCCTAGCTCCGGCCTTCATCGTGAACTACTAGAAGTGGTCTCACAAAGGGCTGATGTGATGTAACGTGCTTTCTCACGACGT
>DAIUEO010000087.1:0-15692 GCA_036845125.1 Candidatus Eiseniibacteriota bacterium
GTCTGCTCTCGACGCTCGCCGCCTACGATCTCGGTTACCTGGGGGCCGATGCTCTCGCCGTGCGGATCGAGAGCACGCTCACGACCCTCGAGGGGTTGGAGCGCCACGAGGGGCACCTGCTCAACTGGTACGACACGGAGAGCCTCGCTCCGCTCCTGCCACGCTACGTGTCGACCGTGGACAGCGGCAATCTCGCCGGCGTGCTCATCGCCCTCTCGGCCGGACTGCGCGAGCTGGGCGCGAACTCGGATGACGCCGGTCGGACCCGCGCCGGCATCGCCGACACCGCGGGCGTGCTCGACGAGGCTCTGACGGGACTCGGCCGCCATGCGCACGGCGCCACGCCGTTGCGGGCCGCGTGCGAGGATGCGCGAACGCAGCTCGACCCGTTGCGAATCGCTCTGGGTCAGGAAGCAGCGGGCGGGCCCATCGCGGCTGCCGTGCCGCTCATGAGCGCCGTGAACACCGCCCTCGCGCGGGTCGCGGCGGCGACGCCGGCGAGCCCCGAGGCGGACGACGTCGCGGAATGGGGCCGGGCGCTCGATGCGTCACTCGCGCCCGGACACGGGACGGCGACCCCCGATGTGCGCGCACGGCTCGACGATCTGGCCCGTCGCTGCGACGCGCTCGCCGACGGCATGAAGTGGGGATTCCTGTACGACCGCATCCGCGGCGCGTTCTCGATCGGGTTTCGTTTGGCGGACGCCGAGGGGCCGGGACGGCTCGATCCCTCGTACTACGACCTGCTGGCATCCGAAGCGCGACTTGCGAGCTTCATCGCCATCGCGCGCAGCGACGTTCCGCAGGAGCATTGGTTCCGGCTCTCGCGCGCCCTGGTGAATGTCGAGGGCTCGACCACGCTGGTGTCCTGGAGCGGCTCGATGTTCGAATACCTGATGCCGCTGCTGATGCTGCGCAGCCACCCCGAGACCCTGCTCGAGAGCAGCTGCCGCGCGGTAGTGCGGGCGCAGGTTCTCCACGGCCGGCGCCACCATGTGCCATGGGGCATTTCTGAATCGGCGTACCACGTGGTGGATCAGCACGGGAACTACCGGTACAAGGCCTTCGGCGTTCCCGGCCTCGGACTCAAGCGCGGGCTCGCCGAGGACCTCGTCATCGCTCCGTACGCGACGGCCCTCGCGGCTCTCGTCGACCCCGCCGCGGCCGCGGCCAACTTCCGCCGCCTCACTCGCGAAAACGCCGCGGGCCGATTCGGGTTCATCGAAGCTCTCGACTACACGCCGCGCAAGGGACCCATACCCGAAGAGGAGGCGGCGCCCGTCCCTGCCCGGGTTCACAGCGTGCGAGCCTACTTTGCCCACCATCAGGGTATGAGTCTGGTGGCACTCGCGAACGCCGTGCTCGGCGCCCCGATGGTGCGCCGCTTCCACTCGGATCCGCGGGTGCAGGCCACAGAGCCGCTGCTGCAGGAGCGCGTTCCGCGCTACGTGCCCGTTACCCGCCCGCGCCCCGCCGAGTCCACGCGGGTCGAGGCGATCGCTCCGGTCTCGTCACCGCGGCGCTTCAGCTCGCCCCACACCCTCTACCCGAGCGCCCACTTCCTGTCGAACGGCCAGTACACCACGGTGGTGACCAACGGCGGGGGCGGCGCGAGCACCTGGCGCGGACGCGCCGTGACGCGGCAGCGCGACGACTCCACGTGCGACCCGGGTGGCCAGTTCATCTATCTGCGCGACGTCCGCAGCGGGCTGCTGTGGTCCGCCACACACCAGCCGGTGTGTCGCGAGGCCCAGCGTTACCGCGTGACGTACCGGGCGGACGGGGCCTTCTTCGCCCGCACCGACGATGGGATCGAGACCCGGCTCGACGTCACCGTCTCCCCCGAGGATGACGTCGAGGTGCGTCGCGTGTCGCTCGTCAATCTGACCGACCAGCTGCGCGAGATCGAAGTGACGAGCCTGGTGGAGATCGTGCTCGCGCCGCATGCCGAGGACCTCTCCCACCCCGTGTACCACAAGCTCTTCCTCGAAACCGAGTATCGCCCCGAGTGCACCGCCCTGCTTTGCGGCCGGCGCCCGCGTTCGCCCGACGAGACCGCGCCGTGGGCAGTGCATGTGGTGAGCACCGAAGGCGGTGTCCACGGCGGCGTCGAGTGGGAGACCGACCGCAAGCGGTTCCTGGGACGCGGACGCACCCCCGAGAATCCCGTCGCTCTCGATGGCCGGGCACTCTCCGGTACCACCGGGGCGGTGCTCGACCCGGTCCTGAGCCTCAGGCGGCGCGTGCGCATCGCCCCCGGTGGACAGGTGCGGCTCGCCTTCGCGACCGGTGTCGCCGCCACGCGGACCGCGGCCCTCGCCCTGGCCGAAAAATACGACGATCCGACCTCGGCCGCCCGCACCTTCGCGCTCGCCACCACCCAGACCCAGCTGCTGCTGCGCCACCTGGGCATCTCGACCGACGAGGCACAACTCTACGAACGGCTGGCTGCCCACGTGTTGTGGACCGACGGAGCGCTCCGTGCGGCACCGGCCACCCTCGCCGGCAATACGCTCGGGCAGTCGGGCCTGTGGGCCCACGGTATCTCGGGCGACCTCCCGATCCTGGTCGTGCGTCTGGTCGCCGCGGGGGACCTTGCCCTGGTGGGACAGGTGCTGCGCGCGCAGGAGTACTGGCGGCTCAAGGGCCTCACGGCGGACGTCGTCATCATCAACGAAAGCCCCGTGAGCTATCTGGACGAAATCCACGAGCAGCTCGAAGGCCTGCTCGAGAAGGGTCCGTGGGCTGCGTGGAGGCAACGCCCCGGCGGGGTATTCCTGCTGCGCGGCGACGGCATGCCGGTGGCCGAGCACACCCTCCTGCTCGTTGCTGCTCGCGCAGTGCTGAGCGGTGAGCTCGGTGATCTCGCCGACCAGCTTGGCCTGCCATACCCCGAGCCGGCCTGGCCCGAACCGCTGGTGGCGCGCTCTCAACCCGACGGAGCCGATGCGAGCGATGATGGCGCCGAGGTCGAGGCCCCGCCCCTCACGCTCGCCAACGGGCTCGGCGGTTTCGCCGCGGGCGGGCGCGAGTACGCGATCGTGCTGCGCGGCGACGCGGACACTCCGCAGCCGTGGGTCAACGTGATTGCGAACGAGAGCTTCGGAACCGTGGTGGGCGCCACCGGCGCCGCCTGGACCTGGGCGGGGAACAGCCGCGAGAACCGTCTGACGCCGTTTGGCAACGATGCCGTGAGCGAGTTCAGCGGCGAGGCCATCTACCTGCGCGACGAGGATCGCGCGGAAGTGTGGGGCGCCACACCGGGCCCGCTGCCGCGATCGCCCGGGGCTGGCCGCTGGGTCACGCGCCACGGAGCCGGCGTCACGCGCTACGCCCATCGCGAACAGGGAGTGACGTGCGAACTGGCGGTGTTCGTGCACGCCGAGGAGCCCGTCAAGTTCTCCCGGATCTCGCTCACCAACCACACCGCGCGCACCCGCCGTTTGAGCGTGTTCGCCTACAGCGAGTGGGCCCTGTGCCCGCCGCGCGCGGGCGAGCAGCGATTTGTGCTCACCGAGCAGGACGAGGAGACCGGCGCCGTGCTGGCGCGAAACCCGTACAACACGGAGTTCTCCGGGCGCGTGGCGTTTGCGTACGCCAGCCGGACGCCCGCCTCGGCGACCGCGGACCGGCGCGAGTTCCTGGGGCGAAACGGCTCACTCCGGCGGCCTGCGGCGCTCGGGCGCGAGTCGCTCGGGGGGCACTTTGGCGCCGGGCTCGACCCCTGCGCCGCCCTCCAGGTTCGAATCGATCTCGAGCCTGGGGAAACCCAGGAGATCACGCTGCTGCTGGGCCAGGGGGAGACGAGAACGCACGCCCTGAGCCTGGCGCGCCGCTTCGGCAGTCCGGCGGCCGCATGCTCGGCGCTGGAACAGGTCGAACAGCGCTGGGACGCGATGCTCGGCACGGTGCAGGTCGAGACGCCGGACGACTCCTTCGACCTGATCATGAACCGCTGGCTGCTCTACCAGGCGGTGAGCTCGCGCCTGTGGGGCCGAACCGGGTTCTTCCAACCGGGCGGCGCCTACGGGTTCCGCGACCAGCTGCAGGACGTGATGGCGCTCGGGCTGACCCGACCCGACCTCTACCGCGATCATTTGCTGCGCTGCGCCGCACGCCAGTTCAGCGAGGGCGACGTGCAGCATTGGTGGCACGACCACAACGGCACCGGCGTTCGGACCCGGTGCTCCGACGACCTGCTGTGGCTGCCCTACGCGGTGATCCACTACGTGAAGTGCACCGGCGATCACGGGGTGCTCGACGTGCCGGTACCCTTCCTGGAGGCGCCCGTCCTTCAGCCCGGCGAGATGGAGAGATTCGGTCGGCCCGCGACGGCGGCCGAGGGCGCGACCCTGTACGAGCACTGCATCCGCGCCATCGAGCGACAGCTCGTCGTCGGAGCGCACGGACTCCCTCTGATCGGAGCCGGGGACTGGAACGATGGCATGAATCGGATCGGGCACCAGGGCCGTGGTGAAAGCGTGTGGCTCGGCTGGTTCCTGTCGAAGATCGTTCGCGACTTCGCCGTACTGGTGAGGTTGCGCGGTGACGTGGAGCGCGTCGCCCGCTGGTCCGGAGAGCGCGACCGGATGGCGACGATGCTCGAGCAGGCGTGGGACGGCGACTGGTACCGCCGCGCCTACTTCGACGACGGGACCCCACTCGGCTCGGCACAGGCCCAGGAGTGCAGGATCGATGCGATCTCCCAGAGCTGGGCCGTGTTGTCGGAGGTCGCGCCGCGGCGCCACGCCGAGCGCGCCATGGACGCCGTCCGCATGCAGCTGGTGCGGCGGGATTCGGGGGTGATCCAGCTGCTCGCACCTCCGTTCGACCAGTCACCACTCGACCCCGGCTACATCAAGGGCTACCTGCCGGGCGTTCGCGAGAATGGCGGGCAGTACACCCACGCGGCGATCTGGACGGTGATGGCGATCGCGCACCTCGGGAGCGGCGACGAGGCGGTCGAGTTGTTCCACATGCTCAATCCGGTCAACCACACTCGCACCCCGGCCGACGTCGAGCGCTACCAGGTGGAGCCCTACGTGGTGGCGGCCGACGTGTACAGCCACCCGGCGCACATCGGCCGCGGCGGCTGGACCTGGTACACCGGCTCGGCGGCCTGGATGTACCGGCTCGGCCTCGAATCCATCCTCGGGCTCCGGCAGCGGGGCCGCAGCTTCTCGATCGCGCCCTGCATTCCGGGGTCGTGGAGCGGGTTCACCGTGCGCTGGCGCCACGCGAATACCCTCTACGAGATCCACGTGGAGAATCCCGGTCACGTGAACCGCGGCATCGCGGAGGCGGCGCTGGACGGGGTCCAGGTGGACGCCCGGTCGATTCCCCTGGTGGACGATGGCGCCGTGCACCGTGTCCAGGTAACGATGGGCGAGCCCGCGCACGTGACAGCCCCGGTCAGGGCCTGATCCCGGCCCGCGACCAGTGTGCTACTCCGTGTGTTGTGAGGCCGTGAGCGTGGCGTTCAGCCGCGCATAGAACTTCGCGCACTCGACCACGATCCCCTGCCCGGCGAGCGGCAGAGTGCCGACGCGGTCGAGCTGGATCGCGGGATCGAAGCGGGCCGCCGAGGCCAGCGTGCGCTGCGCCTCCTCGTCGTGGCCGTGCGCCGCTTCGTACTGGGCGCGGTTCAGGCGCGATTCCCCGTAGAGCCAGGCCACCATCGCCGTGTACGCGTCCATCCGCCCCTTCCAGAGCCGGCAGCGGAACTGCCAGTCGGACTCGGGCACGTAGGTGCCGCCGTCGGGCTGGAGCCAGTAGGTCAGGTGATACGGGACCCTTCGAAGATGCGGCGGCTGCCACGGAAAGCCCGCGGTCACGAACACCGGCCGGTCGCGCATGGAGGCGGTGACGAGCGCGGCGAGGAAGGCGCGATAGGCGGCTTCCACCTCGCGGCCCACGTACGGCTTCCCGGTCTCGCAGTCACGGAGGAGACGGTGCAATGTCGCGCGCTCGCGCTCGATCCTTCCGATCAGCTCCGGCTCGCGTGCGGCCAGGTCGTCGAGGTACCAGCTCACCCGCACCAGGTCGGGGTTCACGATGACCACGTCGGGCCGGTAGTGCTCGACGTTCTGGTAGTAGAGGCTCGCCGACTGGCCGAAGTCCCAGAGCGCCGACACGAAGACGGCGTTCGGCGGCAGCGGACCGATCTGGTCGTAGGTCATCTGCTCGGACATCGTGTTCCCGCTCTCGTCGCATTCGCGGAAATGGAGCGTGACGTTGAGCGCGAGGAGGAGCCCGGCCGCCGCCAGCGCGACGCGGCCGTTGAGCCGCTCGCCGAGCCGCGCGAGGCCGGCGACGAGCAGCAGCGAGAGCCCGAGCAGTGCCGTGAGCAGGTAGGACTCGATGTCCATGATCCGGTAGCCGGCCGCGAACCCGATGCCGGCGACGATGAAGAGCCCGGCGAGGACGCCGAGCAGCGGCGCGCGCTTCGCGAACGCCGCGGCGCCGAGTGCGGCCACCACCACGCCCACCCACGAGAGCTCCCAAGGCAGCCGCCACAGCACGTAGCGGAGCTGGGTCAGATAGTCGCCGACACCCGGGAACATCCAGCCCTTGTAGTCGGCGCCGCTCACGTGATGCAGGAACCCGCGCAGCGTTCGCGTGTGGCCCCAATCGAGCGCGGGATTCATCGCCGAGCGGATCGGCAGGTAGACGTACGGCAGGAGCCCCAGCGCGAACCACGGAGCGAGCGGCAGCACGCGCCGCCAGAAGTCGCGCCCGAACCGCAGGGCCGCAACCGTGAGCATCGCCGGGGCGAGCAGAACGGTGGTCCCGTGGTTCGTGAACGACAGGCCGGTCGCGAGCGCGAACCAGCGCCCCGTGCGGCTCGTCGGCTCATCGAGCCAGCGCAGGAACAGAAGCGTGACGAGCGGCATCAACAGCGCGTGGAGCGCGTAGACCTCGAACCCGTTCGCCTGCTGCCACCAGGTGAGGCTGAACGCGGTGATCAGTGCAGCGCCGAGCGCGAGCCTCGTGCGGTTGCCGGAGGCGGGTGAGCCTTCCGGGTCGAGCTTGCGCAGGATGTGGTCGAAGAGCAGCACCAGCACGGCGGCGCCCGCCGCGACCAATACCGCCGCCAGGATGTTGAGCGTCAGTACGGGCCGCAGCGGGACGAGGTGCGCCACCGCCCCGGCGAGCAGCATGAGTGTCGGGTATCCGGTAGAGTGCGGGACGCCGAACGTCCACGCGACGGCGGCCAGCTCCCCGCGGTCGATGAACCCGATGGTGCGGTTCATCGTGAGGAGGTAGATCGGGAGCGTGGCGGCGAAGGCGGCCCACGCGGCAGTCCGGCGGTCGAGGTTCACGTCCGGGTTATCGGGAGATGACGCGCTGAACTTGCGCCGGCCAGATTCCAGAGGTGGCAAGGCCTCATGACAGGGCCGGTGCGTCTGTTCCTGTTCTCTCCCATACTCCACTCGTTCCTCCATCAACGCCCGCAGAAGCTGGCCGAACAGTTCGTTCGACGGTCGATCCCGGTCACCTTTGTCGAGCCCAGCGGGTTCCGCGAGTACGTTGCGGGGCGGCGCCCTGGACTCGCCTCCCTGATCGGTCGCTCACTCAAGTACCACCTTCGTGCGGGCGCGATGGCTGCTTCTGGAGCGCGGGCCGCCAGGGCAGGCACCCTGCCGGAGCCGACTCCCCACGGTCTCGACATCGTGTCCCTTCCGTTTGTAGTCCCCTCGGTTCTCGCCGACTCCGAACACCTGGAACGATTGAACGCGCGTGTCCTGCGGGCGGCCATCGTCGAGGAGATTCTCCCGCGACGCGCTTCCGGGGAGCGTGTGATCATCCTTGCCCAGACCCCGTTTCTGGGAGCTGTCCTGCGCGACGGTGATGCCGACGCCGTGTACTACGACTGCATGGACGACATCGCGCTCTTTGCAGGCCGTGCTTCCGTGGATCGATTTCGGAGTTACGAGCGTCGGTTGATCGCGATGTCGAAGGCCGTCTTCGTCACATCGCTGGTCCTGGAGCGGGAACTCCGGGAAGGTGGCGTATCCCTGCCCGTCGTCCGCGTACCCAATGGAGTCGACCAATCGTGGTTCGAGAAGGATCGATCCGTCCGCGGAGCACACCCGGTACTCCCGGAGGTTCGCTCGCCGATCGCCGGTTATGTGGGATCCCTGCGGGAGTGGTTCGACGAAGAGCTGGTCCTCGCTGCCGCGCGCACGATGCCGGCGATCACCTTCGTCCTGGTGGGACCGGTCGAGGATCCCCGCCGGCTGGCCCGCTTGAAGACCGAACCGAATGTCGTCTTCACCGGCCGCATTCCGTTCGAAGAGGTCCCTCGCTACATAGACCGGTTCGACGTCGGGCTCATTCCATTTCATCCCGGTGGGACCGCGGACCGGACGAACCCGGTGAAGCTGTACGAGTATTTCGCATTCGGAAAGCCGGTCGTCACCACGCCGATGACCGATCTCAAGGAGTACGAGCAGCAGGCTCTGGTGTATGCCGGCGAGGGGAAGGAGGGGTTCGTGGCGGCCCTTCGTGCCGGCCTGGAGGACCGCAGCGACACGCGAAGACAGGCGCGTGTGAACGTCGCGCGCGAGCACACCTGGGAAAGGGCGGCGGCTCTCATGCTCCAGACCATCGATGAAACCCTCGACGCCTGAGTCGAGCCAGGGCTCCGGCGTGTCCCGGTTCACGGGTCTGCTCCGGCGCGCCTGGTTCTCGCAGACCCTCCAGAACGTCGGCTGGGTCGCGGCCGGAACCGCGGTCAGCGGTGTGCTCGGCGCCGTCTACTCCGCCATCCTCGCCCGCAAACTCGGCGTCGAGGATTTCGGAACCCTGACCCTGGTGGTTTCCTTCGCGCTTCTCCTGACGGATCTGGCCGATCTGGGTTTCAACAGCGCGGTCGTCAAGTTCGGCTCCGAGCGGCTTTCGCAGGGTGATGCCCCGGGAATGATGCGGGTGGTGTCGATCGTCTTCAGAATCCGTGTCTTCATCGGAACGGGGCTGATCCTCGCGTCGATCGTCTTCATCGGACCGCTGGTGCGCTGGCAGTTTGGCCATGTCGACAGCCACCTGACCGGGTACCTCCGGTTCTCCCTCGTCGTCGTCGCCCTCGGCATCCTCGCCGCTTCGTATGTCCCGGTGTTTCAGGCGTACAAGCAATTCCGCCTGGGGACGCTGGTCAGCACCTCCCGTGCGCTCGCGAAGCTCGTGGCGCTGCTGCTCGGTCTTGCGGTCGCCCTGACCTTCACGGTGTCGCTGGGAATCTGGCTCGAGGTCGTGGCCCTGCTGGTCATGCTCGGCTTCAGCTGGGCGTGCTCACCACTGAAGCGGCTCACGTTCAAGGATCGGGATCGCGGCCTGGAGCGTCGCATCGTCGAATTCAACAAGTGGATCGCGCTCTATCAGGTCGTCGGGCTCCTTGCGGCCCGGCTGGACGTGTTCTTCGTCGGAGGATTCGGGGACGCCACGTCCCTGGGCATTTACGGAGCCGCGTCGAAGATCTCCGGCCTGATTTCGCTCGGCTCCTATTCCTACATGGTGGTCCTGATGCCCGAACTGTCCGCGAGCCTTTCGCCCGAGGCGCTGGGGCGGAAGCGGAGGAATTCGCTCGGCGTGATCGCGCTCCTGGTCCTCGGGATCGTGATGACCGCGGTGTTCGCTCCGTTTCTCATCCGCATCCTGTTTGGCCCGTCGTTCATCGGCGCCGCCCCGGTGCTGCAGATCATGTGCTTGGGTCTGCTCTGCACGGTTCTCGCCTATCCGATGACGGCCTCACTGTTTGCCGCCGGCCGATCGGTGGTCTTCCCGATCATGTCCGCCGCGTCCCTGCTCGCCTTCATCGTCGTCACTACGTATCTTATGCCCCGACTCGGAGTGCTCGGCGCGGCGCTGGGCTACTCCGCCGGCGGGCTTGCGACGCTGATCGTGTCCGCATCCCTGTTCTTCGGACTACGAGACAAGTCCCACCCTGACGCCTGAGCGGCCTATGCAGCTCCGACTCTCACCCGACAATCCCAACACGCGCGACGCCTGGAATCAGGCTTTCGGCGCGGACGGCGACTGGCGGAAGAACGCCGGTCGCACGCAGACCGCGCTCTTCGCCAGATGCTTTCACCAGCACATCCGCGTCCCGTTCAGCGGAGCCTTTTCGGTTCTCGATGTCGGCTGCGCGCTCGGAGACGCGCTTCCCGTGTGGAAGGAGCGCTTCCCCGCCGCCACGCTGCAGGGATGCGACGTCAGTGAGGTCGCGATCGAAGAAGCGCGGCGGCTTCATGGCGGCATTGCCAGTTTCAGCGTGGCCAGTTTCGAGGAGATCACCGGGCACCACGACGTGATCTTCTGCTCGAACGTCCTGGAACACTTCGAGCAGTACCTCGACATCGCGCGCCTGCTGTTGAGCCATTGCGACACGCTCTACGTCATGACTCCATTTGCCGAGCGGGACCGCCTGGGCCGGCCCCTGGTGCCGACCCCCGGCGAGCAGCACGTCGCGACGTTTCTCGAAGATTCCTTCGCGCCGCTCGAGCGGGAAGGCGTCGCCCGCATCTCGACGGCGGTCGTGCGCTGTCCGGTCGCCTGGAGTCCTACCTGGAGACACGAACTCCTGTGGCACCTCCGCTTCCTGCTGGGATCGCTCACTGATCCTTCCCCCCCGAGACGGCAGATCATCTACACCCTGGTCGCGGCGCCGCGAAGCCCGGGCGGTTCAGTGGCATGATTTCCGTGGTGATCGTGCAGCACATGAGGGGTGATCTGACGGTGCGCGCCATCACCACGCTGCAGGAGCACACGGCCTGCCCTCATGAAATCATCGTCGTGGACAACGCCTCGCCCGACGACAGCGCGGATCGCGTCGCCCGCGAATGCCGGAACGTCGAGCTCCTCCGGCTGACCACCAACGCCGGGTTTGGCGCCGCGAACAACGCCGGCGTCCGTGCCGCCAAAGCGGAGCTGCTGCTCCTGCTGAACAACGACACGGAGTCCATCGAGGACCCCCTCACGCCGGTCGCCGCCCGGTTCGAAGCAGACCTCACTCTTGGAGTGCTGGGCCCGCGACTCGTCAACCCGGACCGCAGCTTTCAGCTTTCAGCCGGCGCGCTCCCCAGTGTTCTGGGAGAGATGAGCGACAAGCTGCTCTACAACGCCGTCGACAGGAACCTCCCGGGGGCGCGCGCAATGGCCGCGGCCTCTTTCAAACGCGAACGTCGCGTCGGCTGGGTCACGGGCGCCGCCCTCTTCATCCGAAGGTCCCTGTTCGACGCCATCGGTGGTTTCGACGAGCGCTTCTTCATGTACTTCGAAGACAAGGACCTCTGCGCCCGTGCGATCGCGGCAGGCGCCACGGTCCGGTATTGCCCCACCCCCACCATCGTGCATCTGCGAGGCGGGAGTTCGACCGCCGGGCGCTCGGCGCATCTGCAGCGCGCATACCGGGAGAGCCAGGCTCTCTTCTATAGAAAGCACCGGCCCGCCATCGAACAGGCCCTCCTGCAGCTCTACCTCAAGGTCAGACCGCTGCCCTCATACGCGGGAACATCCCCACAGAGTCGGGACGCACCATGATGAGCCGCGTCCATGCACGGTATGCGCCGGCACATCTCGTGGCGAAACTGGAAGCTCTCGGCCAGCTCGGCGGCTCGAGTGATCTGGAGCAGGACATCGCGCTCTGCGCGGTCCAGACGATCGAGCCCGCATTCCGAAAATACCTGCCTGCAGGCGAACGCATCCTCGAAGCCGGGTCCGGGCGTGGCCGCTGGGTCTTCCATCTCCGAAGACTGGGATACGACGTCATCGGCATCGACCTGGCCGAAGGAGACATTTCGTACGCTCTTCAGCACGATCCGACCATCCCCATCACGAAGGCCGATGTACTTGAGACGGGTTTCCCGGACGCGTCGTTCGGCGCCGTCATCTCGCTCGGAGTGGTCGAGCATTTCATCGACGGCCCGGGACCGGCCTTCGACGAAGTCCGTCGGATCCTGCGACCGGGAGGGCTCTTTCTGGTCACGGTGCCCACGCAAAACCCGGGAAGGATCCTGCTGTTCAACCGGCTCAACGACCTGAAGCGAATGATCGGCCGTCTCCGCGGACACGAGTTCGTGTTCGAGGAGTACCGCTATTCCCGCCGTCGGTTCCGATCCCTCCTCCAATCGGCGGGCTTCGAGGTCCTGGAAGAAATCCCCGACGACTTTCGTCACCCCAGAAACATGGGGCTCTACACCGATTCCCGTTTCCTGCAGCACCCCAGCGTACGATGGCAACTCAACAGCGCGGGCAATCTGATCGCGAAAGTCCTCGGCGCGATCTCCCCCTGGCTGGCGTGTTCCGGAACACTCTGGGTCTGCCGACGCTGAAGGATGAAATCGCGGCGATGACGGCAGGCGGATTCCTTCTCATCACGCCGCGGACTCGAGCAGGACCTTGGGATTCTTGTGAGCGATGGCGAGAAGCATCCGGGCGGGGCCGGAAGGAGCGCGCCGCCCCTGCTCCCACTCCTGGAGTGTCCTCACTGACACTCCGAGCAGTCTCGAGAACTCGGCCTGAGAGAGGCCGGTTCGGCCCCGAATGTCTGCGATCGGTGGGAGAGTGACCACCCGTCCCACCTTGCCTCGCTTGAGCTGACGCAGCCCAAGCAAAATTTCCCGACCGACGTTGCGGGGACGCTTACGCATCTTCGACCTCCCTCGCTTCCAGCGCCCTTGCGAACTGCTCGCGAAACTCGCGCTGCCGCCCCGTCGAAGGGAAGTAAACCCGCTGGTTGATGACCGGCAACCCCGCTGCCCCCATCGTGCTAAACGCGGCATCGTAAACCGTCGCTTTGATTAGGATGATCCTCTCGGCCGCGAGGGCGCGACACCGGGCAATCAAGTCAGGAACGTACTCTTGGAGCGGGGAGCCGTCTGCAGGATCAGGTTTGAGATCAATCAGGAAGAAACCCATCTCCTGGAGCTTCTTCAAACTGGCCGGTTTCTCCCGCCTTACCGGTCTCCCACGAAGTAGCACTTCCGCCACTCCAAGGAAGAGCCAATCGTGCTTGGTCACATCCTCGAAATAAAAGTACCGATCATCGGCGGCCGGCGGTGCTTCCGCGACGAGAAGCACGCGAACGCGCGCCGGTTTGTATTTCTCCGCGGACCTCTGCCGCCGCACTCTAACTTCGATTCGCAGTGCTTCCTGGTTCACTGGCCGCCTCCCGTACCGGCTCGTCGAACGCCCAGCATCGGCCGGCGCGCAGCGCCATCCGCTGCATGTTGCAGTTAGAGCACTCAGCGCCCCGGCTGCCATGGGTCATACACGAGGCTCGCCCGGCGGAGCTTGTCAGTGCCATCGGGATGCCAGAACTCGATCAATTCAAGACCCCGACGCTTACGCTCCCCTGCGTACTGACCGAGGTCCAACATGTACGCGACATAGATCTTGCCTTTGCGTCCAGAGACGGTAACGCGAGATCGTGCCAGATGGAGCAATCTTAGATCGACGAGCTCCTCGATAAGTCTCGCGCCTGCATCCGTCCGGTCCTTCTCAAGAAGGAGGCAGTTAGCGTTCGCTGTCTCAAGGCAAAAACTTCGAACCCTGTCGAACGCCTGCTCGACCTGCTCGCGCTCTTCCAACGTATCGCGCTTTAGCTCATCCCTCTTAGATTCGTCGTGTTCGCCGGCAGCTTGGTTGATATCCTGCGCCACGACCTTGGGTCCTCGAGCGCCGCCTCCGCGTTCCCGAGCAATGAAGATAGACCGCCGGAAGAGCGACAGAAAATCTCGCGCAACGCCACCACTCGCCAGGACGAGACGATCGACTGCCGTCGGCGCGAGAAGTTCAGATAGGTCCGAGAACTGAACGGTGTCGCCGATGTGCCGGAGGACGCTCATCAAGAAGTTCTTGGTGAGGCGGTACTTTTCAAGGGTCAGGTCAAGATCGATGTCGTCCGCATCATCTCCAAGCTTGACGCCTGTTGGCGGATCGCTGTGACGGTACCACTCCGTTCGATGTCGGATGGTCCCAATCTTCAGCCAGAGCCGCGTGTTCTTGGCAATTCGGTGAAAGTAATCGATCACGTCTGCTTGATCAGCGCGCCGGATGTGGTAGAGGTCATCCAGAAATAGGAAGGCGTCGCCATCAGAGACTTGTGCGATCTCGCGAAAGAGGTCCTGGTAGTCGATCAAGTGGCGGTGCAGAAAGTCGATCTTCGATCGCTTCGCGTGCTCCGTCGATTGCTGCCTCTTTTCGACAGTGGAGCTCTCGGAGGCACTCACCTCAGCAGCCGCCACCGGCGTGGTGGCACCCCCCTTGGCACCCATGGTGGCGTCCTGGCGGCTGGCCTGCTCGATCGTCCTCTGAATCTCGGCGTGGTCAGTGGCGTGCAGCTGTGAGCGAAGTTCCTCTCGTTGCGCCCGGATACGAGTGAGGAGTTTCTCGACGCCGCGGGCGTCGAGGGGCCCACGGCTTGGCTTCGTACCGAATAGCTTCCGCCAAAACGAGGCCTTGCTCGCCGGCGCTGTAGCCGCGGTCGCGAACCAGTACTCGAATCCCCCAAGGCTCTCGATCAGGACGCTGAGAAGGACATCGGGGTAACTGTGACCCTTGAAGGTCTCGAGATTCACGAAGGCAATCGGTCGTCTCTCGACCGTTAGATCCGCAGCCGCCTTGGCAAGGAGGCTCGTCTTCCCTGACCCGCGGCGGCCGAACACGATGTGGTGTCTCTTCGCCTTAGCGCGATTGAGCGTTCCTTGGGCTGGCTCCACAAAGCGAGGGTTCTGGATGTTCGCTGCTCGAGCCGACTCCTCAACCGCGATCGTCAGCCGGTCTACCGCTTTGGAGGTGAGAATCGAGTCAACCAGTTTAGGCTTGGACATGTCTCCTGCCCTCACAGAGTAGCCAGCTCACGACATCCAGATACCGGCCCCATCCTACAGCGGTGTCAGGAACGCTGAGGTGTCGAGTTGAACCAACGTCGTAAGACCCCGTTTCTGTTCATCAGCCCCGCCTCGGTATCCGGATACGCAGCGACGCGCGTTCGATAGCTCCGCGAGCGGTGCTAATCCATTTCATCGAGAGGGCCGCCTACCGCGGCAATGAGCCTCCACTACACTCCGAACTTCTCCGGGTCCCATTTCAGGCCGAGCTCGCTCGGGGGGGCCATGTAGCCCACCAGGGCAGAGCTGGCCACAACGGCGGGGCTCGCGAGGTAGCCTTCGCCGCCGACGCCCATGCGGTTCGTCCAGTTGCGGTTGAACGACGTGATCGCGCGCTGGCCGGGGTTGAGCGCATCGGGGCCCTGGCCGAAGCAGGGACCGCACCACGACTGGCGCACCTCGCCGCCCACCGAGCGGAACACTTGGGCGATGGATTCGCCGCCGAGCCGCGGGTCGGGGTTCTCGATGCGCTCGCGCACGCCGCCCGAGCCGGGGAACACCACGAACTCGGTGGCCACCTTCTTCACGCCGTGCTCCTTGAGCAGCCCTCCGATGATCGTGTTTGCGAAAGTAGTCCACGCGCAGCACGTCGTCGGTCCGTTCGCGCAGGGGCGGCAGGCGGATCTCGACCACGGCAAGCCGGTAGTAGAGGTCGCTGCGGAACCGCTTCGCGTTGACCTCCTCCTGGAGATTTCGGTTGGTCGCCGCGACCACGCGCACGTCGATCGGATGGTAGCGGGTCTGCCCGACGCGCTTCACCTCGCGGCGCTCGAGGACGCGCAGGAGCTTGGGCTGCAGGTCGAT
>DAIUEO010000088.1:0-2916 GCA_036845125.1 Candidatus Eiseniibacteriota bacterium
GTTGCCGCGGGGTTCGCCGTTGACGTGCGGGGCCAGCGCCGGCGGCCCGCCGACCGCGACCCGCGGGCGCCGGCCGAAGCGGGTCGGCACCGCGGCGCGCGCGCGCGCCAGGTCGACCTCGCCGTGCGGCTGCTTGACCCACGGACGCTGCGGGCACTCGAGCACGCCGCACGAGAAGCAGATGTCCTCGAGCCGGCAGTCGTCGGTGATCGCGGCCTTGTCGGCGCGGATCTTCTCGCGCACCAGGAACTTCTTCGTGACCGGGGACTGGACGACGTCCCACGGCTGCTCGAGGTCGGTCGAACGCTCGCGCAGCTCGTGCTCGGGATCCATGCCGAGATCGCGGAACACCGCCAGCCAGGTGTGGTACTTCAGGTGCTCGCTCCAGGCGTCGAAACGGCAGCCGCGGCGGTACGCCTCCTCCACCGCGCGGCCCAGCCGGCGGTCGCCACGGGTGAACACGCCCTCGAGCAGCGAGGTCTCGGCGTCGCGGTACTTGAGCGTCACCGACTTGCCGCGCGCGGCTTCGCGCAGGACGCCGAGCCGGCGGTTGAGCTCCAGGGTGGAGACCTGCTCGGCCCACGCGAACGGTGTGTGCGGCTTCGGCACGTGCGGCGACACGCTCACGGTGATGCGGAAGCTCCGGTTGCCCTCGGCGCGCGCCCGCTCCCACGACTTGTGCCCGAGGTCGAGGATCGCGCGAAGGTCGTCGTCGTTCTCGCCCGGCAGCCCGCACATGAAGTAGAGCTTGGCGCTGGTGTACCCCTCGCGCGCCGCGGTCCCCACCGATTCCAGCAGCTCCGCCTCGGTGTGGTTCTTGTTGATCACGTCGCGCATGCGCTGCGAGCCGGCCTCGGGCGCGAGCGTGATCGAGCCCTTCTTCTGGGCCGCCATGCGGCGTGCCACGTCGACCGGCACGTTGTCCGGCCGGGTCGAGGGCAGCGAGATCTGGACGCGGGTCGGGCACAGCTCGTCGGCCAGCGTGTTCACCTGCTCCACGATCTGGGTGTGGTCGGTGGACGACAGCGAGACCAGCGACACCTCCTCGAGGCCCGTGACCTCGAGACCGCGCAGCACCTCTTCCACCACCTGCTGGGCCGGCTTCTCGCGCACCGGGCGGTTGATCATGCCCGCCTGGCAGAAGCGGCAGCCGCGCGTGCAGCCGCGCATGATCTCCACCGAGAGCCGGTCGTGCGTGATCTCGCCGATCGGCAGCAGCGGCGCCGACGGGTAGTACTCGCTCTTGAGCTCCTGCACCCACACCGAGTTCACGCGCTCCGGATACCCGGGCCGCGCGTGCGGGATCAGGGCACCCTCGGCGTTTGCGCGCAGCTCGTAGCCGGCCGGCACGTACACGCCGCCGACGTGCGCGAGCCGGCGCAGCAGGCGGTCCCGGCTCCAGCCTTCGCGCTTGGAAATGCGCACCTGGTCCACCACCTGGTGGATCGCCTCCTCGCCGTCCCCGATCACGAACGCGTCGATGAACTCGGCCATCGGCTCGGGGCTGAAGGCCTGGGCGCCGCCCGCGATAACGAGGGGATGACTCCCGTCGCGATCGCGAGCGTGGAGCGGGAGACCCGCGAGCTCGAGCATCGCCAGCACGTTCGTGTACTGGAGCTCGTACTGGAGCGAGAAACCGATCACGTCGAAGCGGTCGGCCGGCGCCTGCGAGTCCACCGAGAACAGCGGGATCCCGATCCGGCGCATCTCGGCCTCGGCGTCCGGCCACGGCATGAACGTCAGCTCGGCCGCGGCGTCGGGCCGCTGGTTCAGGACGTGGTGGATGATGCGGATGCCGAGGTTCGAGAGACCGATCTCGTACGCATCCGGGAACGCGAGCAGCACCCGGACCTCGGCCGCCTCGAGGGGCTTCCGGGGCACGTGGAGCGCGTTGCCGAGATAGCGGTTGGGCTTGGAAACCCGGGGCAGGAGCTGATGCTGGATCAGCTCCGCCAATGCCGGAGTCATTGTTACGATTGCCTCCCGCGCCTCTCCGCCCGCCAGGCGGCGGCGCGATCACCTAAAGGAGCGCCGAATCGAACGGCGCCGGCTTTCGAACACGGCAAGTTAGCACAGGGCAACGAGCTTTCCAATTGGGAGCCGTTCTGGCACGGGTTCGCCTCCGGAGGGGCCCCTCCTTATAGTGCGGGCATGGACCTCGACCTCGGCCGCGACCACACCGGTGGCTCTTCGAGCCTGGCAGACCAGTTCCTCGACTCCCTCCGGCAATGGGCGGAAGTGGACCGCTCCCCGACCGCCCCGGCGATGCGGCAGGCCCTGATCCCGTTCCTGCGCGACGCCCAGGCGGCGCAGCCCAGCATGGCGCTCGTCCACCAGCTCGCGGCGCGCGCGCTCGAGATCGTGGAGACCGCCGCCGCCCGCGAGGCGACCGCGGTCGAGGCGCGGCAGGCGCTCGAGCAGTCGTGCGAGGCCGAGCGCAAGGATCTCGAAGCCGGCCGGCGCGGCGTGGCGCGCATGGCGGTCGAGCTGCTCACCGAGCGCGGGGGCTGGATCGCGACGCTCTCGCAGAGCGCGAACGTGCGCGACGCGCTGATCGAAGCGCACCGCCAGGAGAAGGCGGTTCAGGTGCTGATCGGCGAAGGCCGGCCGCTGCTCGAAGGCCGCGAGATGGCGGCCGTGCTCGGCGCCGCGGGAATCCCGACCTGGCTCGTGGTGGATGCGGCGTTGCCGCTGCTCGCGGCCGGCGCGTCGCAGGTGTGGCTCGGCGCCGATGCCGTGACCGATCGCGGCGTGCTCAACAAGATCGGCTCCTATGCGCTGGCACTCGCCGCCCGCGAGCGCTCGATCCCGGTCTACGTGCTCGCCGAGCGCCGCAAGTTCCTGCCGGCGCCGACGCGCGCGCTCAAGATCCGCGAGATGCCGCGGGAAGAAGTGTGGGAGGAGACACCGGCCGGC
>DAIUEO010000088.1:2926-15433 GCA_036845125.1 Candidatus Eiseniibacteriota bacterium
CGCGGCGTGGTGGTCGAGGACGGCGTGCTGGGCTCGACCGAGGTCGCCGCTGTGGCCCGCGATCGCCCCCTGCCGGCCGAGCTGGCCGGGGCGTAGAAGCCCCGCCGCAGCGTCCGAGCCGGCTCTCAAGCCCCCTCCCGCTCGGGCCGATAACGACCCAGCCTGCTTCCCATCCCGGGAAGGCCCACGTCTCAGGGAGGAACCCATGAAGCGCAGTACCCTCTTGCTGTCTCTCGTGATCGCCACGCTGGCCGCCGTGCCGGCGATGGCGGCGACCGCTCCGAAGCCTGCAAGCGGAACGAAGTCCGCCAAGCCTGCGAGCGGAACAACCTCCGCCAAGCCCGCCGCCCAGCCTGCCGCCAAGCCTGCCGGCGGCGGATCGGACATCGGCTTCAAGTCCATCGGCGGCGCGCTCGGTTATGTCAGCCCTGAGGATCTCGACGGCGCGTTCTCGATCGGCGCGTTCGCGGACCTCGGCATGATCACGCCGGACATCGGTCTCGAAGCACGGCTCGACTGGTGGTCGCATTCCGAAGAGGAGCCCGCGGCCTTCACCGAGTTCAACGTCCAGGACATCATCCTCGGCGCGCGCGCCAAGTACTACTTCGAGGTCGATGGTGCGAACTGGCAGCCGTTCGCCGGCGCAGGGCTCGCGATGCACTTCCTCTCGGCCGAGATGACCACCTCGGTCCCCGGCTTCCCGTCGATCAGCGATGACGCTTCGGATACGAAGCTCGGGCTCGACATCGGCGGCGGCATCAAGATGCCGGTCAATCCCCGGGCCGACTTCCTGGCCGAGTCCTGGTACAGCATCGTCAGCGACGTGAGCCAGTTCGCGCTGCGCGTCGGGATGACGTACCACCTGAAGTAGTTGTCGCAGCGTTCCGGCGGGGTGAGACGATCCAGTCTCATCCCGCCGTTTCGTTTCGGAGGAAGCGCGCGGTGTGGGACTCCGCGCTCTCGCGCACCTGCTCGGGCGGTCCTTCGACCACCAGGCGCCCGCCGCGATCGCCGCCTTCGGGGCCGAGGTCGACGATCCAGTCGCAGTTCCGGATCACGTCGAGGTGGTGCTCGACCAGGATCACGGTGTCGCCGCGCTGGGTGAGATCGTCGAGCACCGCGAGCAGCTTCTGCACGTCGGCGAAGTGGAGCCCGACCGTCGGCTCGTCGAGCAGGTAGAGCGTGCGGCCGCCCTTCCGCTCCGCCAGCTCGCGCGCCACCTTGAGCCGCTGCGCCTCGCCGCCCGAGAGCTGGCTCGCCGGCTGCCCGAGCTTGAGGTAGCCGAGGCCGACGCGCCTCAGGATGTGGAGCATGCGCGTGAACCTGGGCTCGGTCGCGAAGTGCTCGAACGCCTGGTCCACGGTGAGGTCGAGGGCCTCGCGGATGTTGAGCCCGTGGTAGCGCACCTCGAGCACCTCGCGCTTGAAGCGGGCGCCGTCGCACTCTTCGCACGGCACCGTGAGGTCGGCGAGGAAATACATCTCGACCGTCACCACGCCCGCGCCCTCGCAGGTCTCGCAGCGGCCGCCCACCGTGTTGAACGAAAAGGTGCCGTCGCTGAATCCGCGCGCGCGCGCGGAGGGCTGCGCCGCGTAGGTCGCGCGCAGCGGCGCGTACGCCCCCATGTAGGTCACCGGACACGAGCGCGGAGTCTTCCCGATCGGTGACTGGTCGACCAGCACTACGCGCTCGAGCTTCTCGAGCCCGCGGATCGCCCGATGCGCTCCCGGCGGCTCGCCGCCTGACTCGTCCAGCGCCCGGCGCGCCGCGCGGTAGAGGATGTCTTCGATCAGCGTGCTCTTCCCCGAGCCCGACACCCCGGTGACGGCGGTCATGCGCCCCAGCGGGAAGCGCGCGGTCACGTCCTTCAGGTTGTGGTCGGTGGCGCCTTCGATCACCAGGAAGGATGTGGGAGCCTCCATGCGTCGGGTTCGCTCGACGTGCTTCTCACCACGCATGTAACGCGCGGTCTCGGTGTCGGCCGCGGCGGCCGCAGGCCCGTCGCCCGCGAACAGCAGCTGTCCGCCGTGCTCCCCGGCGCCCGGGCCCAGCTCGAGCACGTGGCGCGCGCGGCGGATCACGAGCGGCTCGTGCTCGACCACCACCAGCGTGTTCCCGCGCTCGGCGAGGTCGTCGAAAATCCCCACCAGCCGCTCGGTGTCGCGCGCGTGGAGCCCGACCGTCGGTTCGTCCAGCACGTAGAGCGTGTCGGCCAGGTTGGCGCCCAGCGCGTTCGCCAGCTCGATCCGCTGCGCCTCGCCGCCCGACAGCGTGCGGGTCAGCCGGTCGAACGTCAGGTAGCCGAGGTCGACCCGCTCGAGGAACCGCATGCGCGATTCCAGCTCGGTGAGCACCGGCCCCGCGATCTCCCGCTCCATCTCGCTGAACTCGAGCCCTGCCAGCCAGCGCGCGGTCTCGCTCACCGTGGTGGCGGCGACCTCGCCGATCGAGCGGCCGCCCAGCGTGACGCTCAGCGCCTCCCGCCTGAGCCGCATGCCGCCGCACGCGCGGCACGGCACCGCCGTCTGGTACTTCCTCACCACGAATCGATTACCGATCTCGTAGCGCTTCTGCGCGAGCCGCTCGAGGAACGGGATCACGCCGCGGAAACCCTCGCTGCCTTCGATCAACACCCGGCGGTGCGCCGCCGGGATCTTGCGCCACGGCACGTCGAACGAGATCCCCTGCTCCTTCGCGAACGCCTCGAGCCGCGGCCAGATGCGCGCCTTCCACGAGCCGCTCCAGGTGCGGATCGCCCCCTCGCGGATCGTCTTCGACGGATCGGGCACGATCAGCGCCGGGTCGAACGTGAGAATGTTGCCGAAGCCCTTGCACTCGGGACACACGCCGAGCGGCGTGTTGAACGAGAACAGGTTGGGCTCCGGCCGCACCGCGGGCGTGCCGCAGTTCCGGCACTCCCAGCGCTCGTGCCGCACCACCGGTTCCGCGTCGTCGAGGACGATCTCGAGCCGGCCCTCACCGCGGCGGAACCCGGCCTCGCTCGACTCGGCGAGCCGCGCGCTCTCGTCCGCCCGCCAGGTGAAGCGGTCGACCACCACGCGGAACTCGCGACCGCGCACCTTCGGCAGCGGCTCGAGCGGCACCACCTTCCCATCCGCGTGGATGCGCGTGAACCCCGAGCGCAGGAGGTGCGACGCCTGCTCCTCCCAGCTCATGCTGGCCGGGCGCCTGGCCGGCGCGAGCAGCATCACCGGCGTGCCCTCGACCCAGGCTATAGCCTCGCGCACGATGCTCGTGGGCGAGTCGGCAGTCACCGCGACGCCGCACTTGGCGCAATGGACGGTGCCGAGCCGCGCGAACAGGAGTCTCAGGTAGTCGTGGATCTCGGTCGCGGTGCCGACCGTCGAGCGCGCGCTCCGCGCGGTGGCGGACTGCTGGATCGCCACCGCCGGTGTGAGCCCGGTGATCGAGTCCACCGCCGGCCTCGGCAGCCGATCGAGGAACTGCTTGGCGTAGGTCGAGACGGACTCGACGTAACGTCGCTGGCCTTCGGCGTAGAGGGTGTCGAAGGCAAGGGACGACTTGCCCGAGCCCGAGACGCCGGTCACCACCGTGAGCCGGCCCCTCGGGATATCGACGTCGAGGTTCTTGAGGTTGTTCTGACGGGCGCCCCGGATCCGGATCACATCAGGGGCCTGGCGGGGTTCCACCCAGTCACGTTAGGCGGTGAGCGAAGCACGCGCAAAGCCCGCTGGCCGGCGGGAAACGGCGCCTTCGCGGAGGGCATTGGACAACACTTCTCCATTGCCGTTGACTGGGGCAGCGCGGTACGGTTCGCAACCGGCTGGTGGAGAACGGACATGGACCGTTTGGCTCCAAGGCTCCTGATGTTTTCCTTCGCGGTAGCCCTCCTGGCGACGACGTTCAGCGTCGCTTCGGCGGCCGCGCCGGGCTACAGCTACGTCTCTCCGGTTCCCGGGTCGCGTTTCGTCTCGCCCGGAAACAACATCGCCCTTCGAACCTCGTCCTTCCTCGATCCGGCGGTGGTTCGCGATGGCGCGATCAGTGTCCAGGGCTCGAACAGCGGAAGCCACGCCGGGCGGCTGACCCTCGCGCGCGACGGAAGAACCCTCATCTTCGTTCCCGACGAGCCGTTCCAGCCCGGTGAGCGGGTGACGGCCACGGTGAACGCCGCGGATGGACGCGGACTTCCCCCGCTCGCGTTCGAGTTCACGATTTCGACTGCCAATCGCGGACTGGCCGCCCCGGTGATGGACGAGCGGGAGGTTCTCCCATCCGTCCCACCATCATTCGCCGCGGAGGCCGCCGCGAACCCGACGACCCTCGGCGGTCCGCTGCCTCCCAGCTACCCGCCGATCATCGTGCAGGTCGACAACGATCCCGAGCCGGGCGCGATCTTCATCACCCCCAACCGCCCGGGAGCCGGGGCGCGCGGCAACCTGGTCATTCTCGACCGCCGCGGTGAGCCACTCTTCTACCGCCGGAGCTTCGGGCGTGCGTTCGACTTCCGGATGCAACCCAACGGACTCCTCGCCTACTTCGACGAAAGCGTCGATGCCTACCTCGTCCTGGACAGCACCTATGCGGTGGTGGACGCGTTCGCCACGCAGAACGGCTACATCACCGATCTCCACGAGCTTCAGATCCTCCCCAACGGCCACGCCCTGCTGATGGCCTACGACCCCCAGCCGGTGCGCATGGACTCCGTGGTGACCGGCGGCAACCCCAACGCGATCGTGACCGGGCTCATCATCCAGGAGCTGGACGAGGACAAGAACGTGGTGTTCCAGTGGCGAAGCTGGGACCACTTCCAGATCACCGATGCCCTGCCGTGCGCCGTGAACCTGCTCGGGGCCTCGATCGACTACGCGCACGGCAACGCGATCGAGCTGGATCAGGACGGCAACCTCCTGATCTCCTCGCGTCACATGAACGAGATCCCCAAGATCGACCGCTCCACCGGGGACGTGATCTGGCGTTTCGGACCGAACGCCGTGAACAACCAGTTCACGATCGTCGGAGACTCCCGTGGCTTCTCCCACCAGCACGACGTGCGACGGCTCCCGAACGGCCACCTCACCCTGTTCGACAACGGGAACTGCCTGAGCCCCGAGTACTCACGAGGCCTCGAGTACGCCCTCGACGAGGTCACCAAGGTGGCGACGCTGGTATGGGAGTACCGGAACACTCCCGACATCTACGGACGCGCGACCGGAAACACGCAGCGTCGTCCGAGCGGTGGGACGATGATCAACTGGGGCTTCGGCGCCGTGGTCACGGACCTCGCACCCGACGACTCCAAGACCTTCCAGCTGGCCTTCGGTCTGGCCAACATGCTCACCTACCGGGCGGTCCGCCAGCCGTGGACCACGAATCGTTTCGTCCTCGATGCCGACACCGTGGACTTTGGCGCGGTGACGCTGGGAGCCGTGGGGTACCGGCCGCTCACCCTCCACAACCCAACCTCCAACCCGGTCGAGATCGACTACTTCCACAGCACCGACACGACCCGGTTCGAGGTGACGGAACCCATGCCCGTGGTGCTGGAGCCCGGCGGCGAGCGGGTGGTCGAGGTGCGCTTCCGTCCCACCGACCTCGCCCCGGTGGAGGCCACCCTCTACGCGCGGGCGGTGAACGATACCGAGCTCGTGGCTCAGACCGTCGAGCTGAAGGGGACCGGAAGTCTGCTCACCGGGGAGCCCACTCCGGAGCCCGGCGCGTTCTTCGTCAGTCCGTGCCCGAGCCGCGGCGCGACCCGCATCGGCTTCACGCTGCCCGGCGCCGCCCGCACCCGGATCAGCGTCCTCGACGCGCTGGGGCGGACTCACGCGGTGTTCGACCGCCAATTCACCGCCGGACGACACGAGGTGGTCTGGGAGCCGACGGATGCCGTCCCGCCCGGGCTCTACTTCGTGCGTTGTCGTTCCGAAAACGTGGATCGGGTGCTGCGGCTGGTCCGGGTGCGATAGTCGCGGAGCCGGGAATCGAGCGGTTTCCCAGGGGTCATCGGTGGTAGCATGCCGCCCCGGTTTTTCGTCTGAGGACTCCCAGACATGCCCCTCCGCGCGCGCTGCTCCCATCCGACTCTCCGCCGCTGGCCGCGTCTGGCGGCCGCAAACGTGGTCCTTGGACTCGCCACGACCGTAGCCGCGGCCGCCGTTCCGACCGGCTACACCTACGTGTCGCCGGTGCCGGGCTCGCGCTACGTGTCGCCCGGGAACACCATCGCGCTCCGCACCGTTGCCGGCGCCGCGTCGATCAGCCCCGGCGCCATCGAGGTCCAGGGCGCGGCGAGCGGCCCGTGCGCCGGGTCGCTGCGGATCTCGGACGACGGACGCACGGTGTTCTTCGTGCCCGCCGCTCCCTTCCGCGCCGGCGAGCGCGTAACCGTGCGCGTCAATCCGGCCCACGCGGAAGGCGGGCTTCCACCGCTCACGTTCGACTTCACGGTCTCGACCGCGGCGCACCGCCCGTCGATCGATCTCAGCGAGGAGGATTCGGACCCGGCATCCTCCCCGACCCCGCGCGAGTACTCTCCGCTTTCGAGCCAGGCGATCGGCGAGCCACTACCCTCCAGCTATCCACCCATCGTGCTGCACATCGTGAAGCCCGGAGATCCCGGGAACGTCTTCATGACGCCGAACCCGCCGGGAAACGGGGTGTACGGCAACCTGGTGATCCTCGACCGGCTCGGGCAACCGCTGTTCTACCGGCGGAATCCGACCCGGCCCAGCGATTCCCGCATGCAGCCCAACGGGCTCCTCACCTACTTCGACGCGGGGACGGAGCGCTATCTCGCGATGGACGAGTCCTTCACGGTCGTGGACACCTTCGCGATGGGGAACGGCTACACCACCGATTCCCACGATTTCCGGATCCTCGACAACGGGCACGTGCTGCTCATGTCCTATGACCCGCAGCCGGTGCGCATGGACTCGGTGGTGGCCGGCGGGGATTCGAATGCGGTGGTCACCGGGCTCGTCATCCAGGAGCTCGACGCCGCGAAGAACGTGGTCTTCCAGTGGCGGAGCTGGGACCACTTCCAGATCACCGACGCGGTGCCGTGCGTGGTGAACCTGCTTGCCTCCAGCGTGGACTACGTGCACGGCAACGCGATCGACCTCGATCAGGACGGCAACCTGATCCTCTCCTGCCGCCACATGAACGAGATCACCAAGATCGACCGCTCGACCGGCGACGTGATCTGGCGCTTCGGGCTCAACGCGGTGAACAACCAGTTCACGGTCTTCGGCGACACCCGCGGCTTCTCCCACCAGCACGACGTGCGGCGGCTGCCGAACGGGAACCTGTCGCTGTTCGACAACGGCAACTGTCTCAGCCCGCAGTATTCACGCGCGCTCGAGTTCTCGCTCGACGAGGTGAACCGGACCGCCACGCTGGTGTGGGAGTACCGGAACAACCCGGACATCTTCGGGCGGGCGACCGGCAACAACCAGCGGCGCGCGGGCGGCACCATGATCAACTGGGGCTTCGGCGACGTCGTCACCGACCTCGCACCCGATGGCTCCAAGACCTTCGAGGTCACCTTCGGGCAGATGAACATGCGCACCTACCGCGCGCTCCGCCAGGCGTGGACCTCCTACAACTTCACGCTCGGGGCCTCGGCGCTGACCTTCGGCCCGACCGAGGTCTACGACCGCGTCACGCTGCCGCTCAACGTGCAGAACCTCACCGCCCAGCCGATCGAGATCGACTACTTTGTGTCCTCGGACTCGCTCGAGTTCCGGGTGCTCGATCCGATGCCGCTCGTGCTCGGACCCGGCGCGGTGCACGAGGTCGAGGTCGAGTTCCGCCCGGTGCGGCTGGGCTTGAGGACGGCCCTCCTCTACGCGCGCGCCATCAATGACACGCAGCTCGTCGCCCAGAGCGTCGAGGTCCGCGGCACCGGAACCGGCGCCACCGCAGTGGAGGAAACGCAGATCCAGCCCGCGCTCGCCGTCAGCCCCAGCCCCGCCCGCGGTGCCGCGCGCATCCGCTTCGCGACGTCGAGCGACGCGCACGTTCGCCTCGAAGTGGTGGACATCCAGGGTCGCGTGGTGGCGGTGCTGGCGGATGAACGGC
Organism: Candidatus Eiseniibacteriota bacterium; assembly: GCA_036845125.1. Taxonomy (GTDB): domain Bacteria; phylum Eisenbacteria; class RBG-16-71-46; order RBG-16-71-46; family RBG-16-71-46; genus DAIUEO01. Next base: position 10,991 of record DAIUEO010000088.1, read on the forward strand.
TTCCCGCGGGAAGCCACGAGCGTTCCTGGGCGCCGCGTACTGAGCACCCACCGGGGCTCCACTTCGTGCGCTGGTCGGACGGGCGCGAAACGCGATCGGCGAAGCTAGTTCGAATTCGCTGAGACCGGCCCCAGGTAGCGGTCGAACCACTCGAGCGTTTCGCCGATCAGGCGGTTGCGCGGCACGAAGTGGCCACCCTCGACGATCACCTGCCGCTTGTCCGCGGGGACGGTTCCGAGCAACCGGAAGAACGGGCGCTGACTGGTCTCGACCGGGAAGTAGAAGTCGAGGCTGCCGTTCAGCATGAGCACCGGCTGGTGGATCCTCGGCAGGAAGTTGAGCGGCTCCACCTCTGGCAGCCCGCGCGGCATCATCATGCCGGCGACGCAGAGAACGACGGCATGGACCCGTGGTTCCACCGCCGGAATGATGCCACCCATCGAGCCGCCCCAGCTCACGCCGTAATAGCCGAGCCGGCTGGTGTCGATGTCCGCGCGCGTCGCGAGGTAGTCCACCGAGCGCCGGAAATCCTTGGCCCACATCACGACGTGATCGCGGTAGGCGTTCGACTCGTCGGCGATGTCAATCTCGAACCCGTCGCCGCGCTCGAAGGTGCTCTTGTAGATCGGCATCACGACGGCACGGCCGCTCTTCAGCAGAAAATCGAACGAACGCGCCCAGGCCGAAGGATCGTAGGTTCGCAGGTTGAGCGCGTTGGACCCCGGGAAGTCCAACACGGTCTGGTACGGCGGCTTCCCACGCTTGGGAAGGAACAGGTATGCCGTCATCCGCTCGCCACCATAGGCGGCGGCAAAGCTCACGCGCTCCTGGATGTAGTCCTGAGCCGAGGTATCCCGGGCCTCGATCGTGGCCCGGAGCGGTATCGGATCGTAGTCGTACTGCCGCCGGTAGACCGCGAACAGCGCGTCGCTGGCCGGGCGCTCGCGTGAGAAGTCACGGGTGGGGCTACCCGGAACCCGCTTGCCCAGGCGGGCGAGCGTGGTGTCGCCCGCCTCGTAGCGCACGAGGCGGATCCCGTTGATGAGCGAACGATCGAACGGAGGCTGGGTGATGGCGTCCACGAACGCATAGCCGGGGTCGTTCCAGCCGCCGCCCAGGATGTAGCGGGAACCATCCCCCGGATTCGAGCACCACTCGCGGACGTTGCCGGCCATGTCGAACGTGCCCCAGGGCCCGATCCCGCCGAAGGCCCCGACCGGCGCCGCGCCGTGGCCTTCGAAGTTGCTGCGCGGGACGATCCACGCGCTGGCCGTGGTGCGGGCGGCCCGCACCCAGTGGAAGATCGTCGGCAGCGACTTCTTCGCGTACACCGCGTAGGCAGCGGCCTCGTACCAGCTCACGCCGCTCACCGGGTAGTCCGCCTGATCGGCCGGATGATCCCCCGCTTCCCACGACGCCGGTCCGGGGCGCCCCGACTGGTCCACCAGCCGCGCCATCGCCCGCTCCCACGGAATCGGCGCGTCATCGAGGACGAAGGGCTCCTTCCAGAACTCCTGACGCCGGTATCCACCCGCATCCACGAATTCCTTGAACTGGCGGTTCGTGACCTCGCAGGGATCGATCCAGAACGATTCGAGCGTGACGCCGATTCCAAGCCGCTCGTAGCCCGGGAGGTTCAGCTCGTACATCGGGCCACCGGCGACGCGCACCATGCCGGCGTTCTCGCCGTGACCGTCATCGAGGGCATAGACGAAGGGGGCGGCAGGCCCGGGTGTGATGGTCCCGAGCACCTGGAGCGTCCGGAACCCCTCCTTCTCGAGCTTGAGCATCCATGCGCCGCTCGGCACCCGCACGCTGTCGAGCGGCGTCACGCCCAGCGTCTGCCAGGTGGTGTCGCTCCCGGCCAGCGGGCGCCGGCTGACGCGCGCCCCGGGTGGATCGCTCTGCACGCTGACGACCCGTGAGATGCGCGGCCACGTGGCCTCGAGCGCCGGGTCGTTTCCGAGCACCGACTGGACCTCGCGCGCGAGCGACCAGGCGCCCTCCACGTTCGACGAGTCGGCGAGTGCGGTGATGCGCGGGATCGCGGCGGTCGCCCACTGGACCCGTGCCGAGTGGCGCAGCATTGTCCCCACCCCGATGCCGGCAGCGATGAGCACCAGGACGCCCATTCCTACCAGGGCTCCGGCTCGTCGTGGTGCGTGGCTCGTTTCGGTTTCCATCCCGTGCCGCACGTGCCGCAGCGCGTCCGCCACCTCGCGGGCGCTCTGGAAGCGGGCCGCCGGATCCTTCTCCAAGCAGCGCGAGACGATGCGCTCCAGCTCGCCCGGTAATCCGGTGCGTAGGCTCGAGAGCGGGGCGGGCGTGTCACGGAGGATCGCCGAGCTGATGTGGGCCACGGTCGCGCCTTCGAACGGCCGGCGTCCGGCGGCCAGCTCGTAGAGCACCACGCCGAGCGCGAACAGGTCCGTCCGGCCGTCGATGGCGCCCGCGAGGAGCTGCTCGGGCGCCATGTACGGCAGCGTGCCCATGATCTCCCCGGCCGAGGAGAGCGGCGCGGTGGCGGTCGCCATCTGCGAGCCGCCGGAGTCGTCGCCGGGCGGGGCGAGCTTGGCAAGTCCGAAGTCGAGAACCTTGACCCATCCCCGGCGGGTGAGCACCACGTTCTCGGGCTTGAGGTCTCTGTGGACGACGCCCTTCTCGTGCGCCGCGGCGAGGGCTTCGGCGATGGCGATGCCGATCTCGACGACCTGGGGGACTGGCAGACCGCCGGCCAACACCAGCAGGTTGAGCGGCTGCCCGTCCACCAGCTCCATCGTGAGGAACGGTAGCCCGCCCTCGTGCTCGATCGAATAGAGGACGACGATGTTGGGGTGATTGAGAGCAGCGACCATGCGCGCTTCGCGCTCGAACCGCGCCAGCCATTGCGGATTGGATGCGACGGCCGCGGGAAGGAGCTTGAGGGCGACCTCGCGACCGAGTCGCGCGTCGCGCGCGCGATAGACCTCACCCATTCCGCCGGCGCCGAGCGGAGCGAGGATCTCGTACGGACCGAGACGGCTCCCTGAGGTCAGCGGCATCGGACGAGACTACCTCAGGCGATCATCTGGGGATGGCAGGGAGACAGATGCGTCGGCCGCCCTTCCATGGGCGGGCCGACGCTGGAGCTGAAGGCTCAGGGCGCCGACCTTGGCGCCACCTCCAGCAACATCGTGCCGGGCAATCGGTCTTGGGGCTCCGCGTCCCTTGTCACGGTGACCCGGTGACCGCGCCTGGCTTCAACAGATCGGGGACTGGCCGACAAGGTCGAACCAATCCCCGGGACGTGCCAGGTCCAGAGACGAACTACTTCTTCTTCTTTCCGCCCTTCTTGGCGGCCTTCTTCTTCGTGGCCTTCTTCTTCGCCGGCATCCAGATCACCTCCTGGGATTCATCCTGGGAGACTCGAGCCGAAGCTCGAACGTGTCGTCGAGGCCGCCATCGGCGACCGGAAACGGCCCCCGTGGAACTCCCGAGTGTTCCACCGGACCTCGCATGCGACACCATGCACGGCATGTGCCACGTATGATCGAGAGAAGAGGCCGCGCAACGTAACTCGCTGCGAATGCACGAGAAGATTTTTTTCTCGACGATCGCGACGAGAGTCGCGGCGACTTCACGCGCGAAGATCGCGCGACGTATCTGTCCATTTCAGTTGGACTTCATCGCGACGGGCACCGCTAACGCATTGCAGCCATGCGGTGTCGCGACCACTGTCAGAAAAATTGGGGGTGTCAGGAAATCTGACGACCGAGCAATTCTTCCTCGGCCTTGAAGCGCCGCAGCTTCTCGATCAGACCCTGACGCGAGATGCCGAGGATGCGCGCCGCGCGGCTCTTGTTGCCCGACGTGAGTCGCAGCACTTCGCCGATGTGCTCGGCCTCGATCTGCGCGAGCGTTGGCAGCGCGAGCGCGTCGGCCGAGCCCAGCGCGCGCGCGGCATCCACCACCACCCGGCGGCCGCGCACCTCGGGCGGCAGGTGATCCACCTCGAGCACCTCACCCTCTTCGAGCAGCACCACGCGCTCGATCAGGTTCTTGAGCTCGCGGACGTTGCCCGGGAACGAGTAGGCCCGCAGCAGCTCCGACGCCTCGGGGCCGATGTCGCGGAAGCGCTTCTGGAACTTGCGAGAGAACTCCTCGAGGAAGTGCCCGGCCAGGAGCAGCACGTCGGTGCCGCGATCCCGGAGCGGCGGCAGGTGGATGCGCACCACCTTGAGCCGGAAGAAGAGGTCATGGCGGAAGCGGCCCTCGTTCACCTCCTCCTCCAGCTTCTTGTTGGTGGCCGCCACGATCCGGATGTCGACCGAGATGTCCTGGGCCCCACCCACCCGCTTGAAGCTCCGGTGGTCGATGAACCGGAGCAGCTTGGCCTGGGTGGCGAACGGCATGTCGCCGACTTCGTCGAGGAACAGGGTCCCGCCATGCGCGAGCTCGAAGCGT
>DAIUEO010000089.1:0-407 GCA_036845125.1 Candidatus Eiseniibacteriota bacterium
GGCGCGGCCGCCGACATCGCGGTCTATCGCATCACACCGGAGTTCCGTCGCGCGGCGGGTGGAGAGCTCGATCCGCTGTGGTGGGCGGCCGGCGTGCCCGCCGGGTTCCGCGCCCGCGCCGCGGCGCTGCTCGGAGAGCCGGACGCTGTTGAGGCGCGGCGTGCCGATGGCGCGGCGAGCGGCTGGGTGAGGAGCCTCGACGATCTCTATGCGGCGCGCCTGCTCGATTTCGCCGACCGCCTCATGATGGAGCTGGCCGCGCTGCGGCGCGATGCGGCCGCCGCGGCGGTCGCGCGGGGAACGCTGGAGGCCCTGCCGGCGCAGGTGCCGGCGAGCCTGGTGGCGAGCCTCTCGCTGCGGCGTCTCGGCCGTGCGCGCGAAGCCCTGGAGACCGTCGAGCGCACGCG
>DAIUEO010000089.1:417-15243 GCA_036845125.1 Candidatus Eiseniibacteriota bacterium
CGATCCTCGGATCCACGCACGGGGACCCGGCACTCGAGCTCGAGCGCGCCCGCGCGCTGCTCGACCTGGGGGAGCGGAGCGCGGCGCGCGCGGCGCTCACGAGCCTGGTCGGGACGCTCGATCCGAACGACCCGATCGCCGCCGAAGCGCGGCGCCTTCTCGCGACCGGGCCGTAAGCGAACGAGCCCCCGCCCGAGGGCAGGGGCTCGCTGAACGAAAACCCAGAATCAGGCGGCGGCGCGGAGTGGCGTCGCGCTCGAATTCTTCCACGCGTGGAAGCGGTCGTAGCTTTCGGCCGGGACCGTTCCGGTGAAGGTGTCGACGCCCATGCGGATCTTCACCTTCCGCATCTTCTTGGGCTCGCCTTCGGCATCGATCGCGAACTCCTCGCGGGCGAGCACGCGCACTTCCTCGTCGCCCGCCATCAGCGCGACCGCCATGTCCGGCATCAGCCGCACGCGGTACGCCTTGGGCGACATCCCGCCCTTTAGGAACTCGATGACGTCGGTCGACTTCTTGGCGCTCGTCTTGCGCAGCGCGTCGAGCAGCGCCTTGGCGTTCGCGCGCTGGGTACTGTCGACCGGGGTATCGAAGGTGTGCTGGAAGCGCTTCCAGCGGTTGAAGCCCTGGATGCCCCAGATCACCTGCCACACGCCGAGCATGGCCCAGATGGTGGACGGCTTGCCGCCCGCCGCCGCATCGAGGAACACCGAGGTGACGTTGTAGAGCCCGACCACGACGAGCGTGCAGGCCATGAACAGGAGGCCGACCGGCGAAGGGTTCGTGAGGTTCCAGATGCCCACGAGCGCGAGCATCGCGCCCACCGCGAGCAGCAGCGGATCGAGCGGCGGCTGGATCGCCGCGAACAGCGCCAGCACACCGAAGATCGTGGCTCCGATGCCGGAGCCCTTGAGGTTGCCGCGGACGATCACCTGATCGGCCGCCTTCTGGAGAGCGGTCCTCTCCCAGGTCGGATGCATGAGAGTCTCCTTTGTGACGGCGGGAACGGGGACCCTCCGTTATCGGCAGCCGGGCGGCCCGATCTGAACCGCCGATCGGTTAGGATCGGGTCGGATTTCCCATGACCGTGACCTCACCCACGACCCCCCGTCGAGCCGCCACCCGTCCCGATTCCCGCATCCAGTTCCTCGCGGGGGTGGGCCCGAATCGCGCGCTCGCCTTCGAGCGGCTGGGGATCTTCACGGTCGAGCACCTGCTCCGGCACTACCCGCGCACCTATATCGACGCCCGGCATTTCGCGCCGATCGCCGGGCTCGCCCGGCCCGAGCCGGGAATCCCGGCGAACGACATCGTCACCGTCCAGGGGGTGGTGAAGCACGGCGCGGCGATCCGCATGCGCGGGGGGCGCGCCGATTTCAGCTGCACGGTCACCGACGGGACGGGAAACCTCACCTGCTACTTCTTCGGGCAGCCGTTCCTCAAGCGCACGCTGGCCGAGGGAACGCGGGTGGTGGTGAGCGGCGCCTTCGACCGGCTGCAGGGCCGCATGACGAACCCGCTGTTCGAGGTGGTGGAGGAGGAGGTCGCGAGCCTCATGCACGCGGGGCGCATGGTCCCGGTGCACGGGCTGACCCGCGGGCTCACCGCGCGCGCCATGCGTCAGACCGTGCGCCACGCGCTCGATGCCGCGGCCGGGCTGCTCGAGGATCCGCTCCCGTCGGCGCTGCGCGAACGCCTCGGTCTCGTGCCGATCGCCGAGGCGCTCGAGGCGGTGCATTTCCCGCCGGGTGACGAGGAGCTCGCGCGCGCGCGGCGGCGGCTCGCGTTCGAGGAGCTGTTCCAGCTCCAGGCGGTGCTGATGCTGCGCCGCCGCGCCATGGACCAGCGGGGCGGAGGGCTGTCGCAGTCGGGCGCCGGCGAGCTGGTGGCGCGCGCCCGCGCCGGGCTGCCGTTCACGCTCACGCCCGAGCAGGAGCAGGCGCTCTCGGAGATCGTGGCCGATCTCGCCGCCGACCGGCCCATGCAGCGCATGATGCTCGGCGACGTCGGCAGCGGGAAGACGGTGGTGGCGCTGCTCGCCGCGCTCCACGTGATCGAATGCGGGCGCACGGTGGCGTTCATGGCGCCCACCGAGATCCTGGCGCGCCAGCACGCGGCGAGTCTCGCGCGCTTCGCCGCTCCCGCGGGCGTGGCCGTGCTGCCGCTCACCGGCTCGAGCGGCGCCGCCGAGCGGCGCGCCGCGGAACGGTGGCTCGCCGCGGGCCAGCCGGCGCTCGTGGTCGGCACCCACGCCCTGCTCGAGGAGAAGGTCGGGATCCCCAACCTCGGCCTCGCGATCGTCGACGAGCAGCACCGCTTCGGCGTCGAGCAGCGCGCGCGCCTCGCGAAGAAGGGCGCGCTGCCGGACGTGCTCGTGCTCACCGCGACGCCGATCCCGCGCACGCTGATGCTCGCCTGCTACGGCGATCTCGACGTGAGCCGCATCACCTCGCGCCCGGCCGGCCGCGGGCGGCTCGTCACCCGCGTGGTCGACGAGCGGAAGCTCCCGGAGGTGATCGCGTTCATGGCGAAGGAGCTCGAAGCCGGGCGCCAGGCCTACGTCGTGGTGCCGCTGATCGAGGAAGCGGAGGAGGTCGAATCGCGCCCCGACGCGCGGAGCCTCAAGGCGGCGGAAGCCGAGCACCGCCGGCTCGCCGCGCACCCGATGCTCTACGGCCGGCGGGTCGAGCTGCTCCACGGGCGCATGAAGGGAAGCGAGAAGCAGCGCGTCATGCAGGCGTTCGCTGCCGGCGAGGTGCACGTGCTGGTGGCCACCACGGTGGTCGAAGTGGGGGTGGACGTGCCGAACGCCACGATGATGGTGGTCCAGAACGCGGATCGCTTCGGCCTCTCCCAGCTCCACCAGCTCCGCGGGCGCGTGGGACGCGGCCGCGAACGCTCGGTGTGCGTGCTGATCCCGGCCGCCGACGCTTCGATGCTCGCGCGCGAGCGGCTCGCCGTGATGGCCGGCACCGACGACGGATTCAAGATCGCCGAGGAGGACCTCCGGCTGCGCGGTCCGGGCGAGATGTGGGGTGTGCGTCAGAGCGGGATCCCGCGCTTCCGCATGGCGGACCTGGCGCGCGACGAGGCGCTGCTGGTCCAGGCGCGCGACGAGGCGGCGGCGATCACCGCCGCCGATCCGCAGCTGTTGCGCCCCGAGCACGCAGCGCTCCGCCGCGCGCTGCTCGAGAACTACCGCGAGCCGCTCGACCTGGCGCTCGCGGGATGATCGCGGCGGCCGCATGAACACGACCTCCGAGGTGCCGCTCCACGTCGTCTTCGGCGCCGGGCAGGTCGGCGATCCGCTCGCGCGCATCCTGCTCGCCGCCGGCTGCCGGGTGCGCGTGGTGCGCCGTTCGTCGCGACCGGTTGCCGACGGCGCGGAGCAGGCCGCGGGTGACGCGACCGATCCCGCCTTCTGCGCCGACGCCGCGAGCGGCGCCGCCGTGGTCTATCACTGCATGAACCCGGCGTACACGACGAGTGAATGGGGTCGCCTGATTCCGCTCTACATGGAGAACCTGATTACGGCCGCCGCGCGTTCCGGTGCGCGCCTCGTCGTGCTCGACAACCTCTATATGCTCGGCCGCCCCGGCGGGCGCCCGATGAACGAGGACACGCCGATCCAGCCGTGCAGCCGGAAGGGCGAGATCCGTGCGCGGGCCGCCACGCGCCTCTTCGAGGCCCACGCCCGGGGTGCCGTGCGCGCTACCATGGCGCGCGCCTCCGACTACTACGGTCCGGGCGGAACGATGACTCATCTCGGCGATGTGTTCTGGAAGGACGTGGTCGCCGGTAAGCCGGGACCGATGCTCCTCGACCCCGACGCCGTCCACACCTATCACTACGTCCCCGATGTGGCCGCGGGTCTCGCGGCGATCGGCCTTGCGAAGGACGATGTGACCGGGCGGCCGTGGATGCTGCCGTGCGCCCCGGCCGGGACCGCGCGGGATCTGGTCGGCCGGCTCAGTCTGGCGCTCGGCCGCGAGATCCGGATTGCCGCGATGCCGGCGCTGATGCGGCGCGCGGCTGGGTGGTTCATCCCGATGCTCCGCGAGATCGAAGAAATGATGTACCAGTGGGCCGAGCCGTTCGTGGTCGACGACCGCCGCTTCCGCGAGCGGTTCCCGGTGCGCCCGGCGAACCCTGAGGCGGCGGCGCGCGCGACCGTGGACTGGGCGCGCGTGCACTACGCCCGGTGAGGGGCGGACCGCTTCAGGGCTCCGGCCAGCCCGCGCGTCGCGCCGCGATTCCGATTGGCTCGCGCCGCTTCTTCGCCGAAAATGGTTGCGTGAAACTCCTGCCCGCCCTGTGCCTGCTCCTCCTGGCCACCGGCTGCGCCCGCCAGGCCCCCGACATCGCCGCCGAACCGGACTCAGGCCCGCCCGGCACCGCGCCAGCGCCGGTCGCGAGCGACACCTTCAGATTGGCCGCGCTTCCCGCCGGCACCCGGCTCGTCACCGTGGAGGTGGGTGGCATGGTGTGCGACGGCTGCATCGAGCTGGTCGGCCGCGAGCTGAAATCGGTCGCCGGGGTGCGCAGCGTCCACGGCAACCTGATGGAGCAGCGCTTCGACGTCGCGTGCGATCCCGGCGTGCACGATTCCTCGCTCACCACCGCCGTCCGGCGCGCCGGCCCCCAGTACCTCGGAATGATCGCCCACCCATGAGTCGATCCCGGCGGGCCGGATGGGTGGTCCGCCTTGCGACCTTCGGAATCTCATGCGCGGGCCTGACGGCCGTGGCGCCCGCCTCCGCGCACATCGTCAGCGATCGCGAGGTCCGCATCCTCGCCGCGTTCCCCGTTTCGCTCGCCCGCCGGACACAGCTCGAAGACGCCCCCGATGCTTCCGGGTTCTGCGGCGTCAATCGCAGCCCGGGCACGTTCCGCGTGTCGGCCCAGGTGCCGGCGCTCCGCGCCCTGAGCGAGGCCGCCGCGCGACGCGACTCGCTCGAGGCCGAACATTGCTGGCTCGCGATCCAGCAGGCGCTCGTCATGCAGCGCCCGGGCGGACGCTTCGAACGGATCGAGAACGGCGCCCCCCAGGACACGCTGCTCGCGTGGGAGGACGCGGTGCCGTGGCTCGCCGCGCTGAACCGCGCGGTGGCGGTCGTGATGAACGGACCGCTTCAGAACCAGTTCCGCTTCCGGTGGGCGCTGCTCCGGCCCAAGCTCGAGCGCTCGATGAACGGCCTGCTGGCGATCGCGCCCGCACTCGAGCGGCGTGCGAAAGTGGACCCCGTGAAGCTGCTCGACCTGTCCGAGGCGATGCTGCTCGCCGACGGCCACTATCACGTCCCGGCGTACGGTCTCGCCGGCCAGCGCGCGTTGTCGGCAGCGCTCCCGCTCCAGAAGTCGGACGGGTCCTTCGCCTCCCGCCCGGACGGAAGGCTGGCGTACGACGCGCGGTGCCTCTCGGCCATCGAAGGGATCAACCTCTATTTCCCCGGGCCGTTCCTCGACCGCGTGGCCAATCGGCTGGCGCCCGCGCTCGAGGAATCGCTCGCGGCTCCGGGACCGCGAACCGGGAGCCCCGAGGGGGCGACGCCGGCGCGGCGTCTCGCTCAGCGCACACTGGCGATTCGAGCCGGACGGATCGCGCTCGGACCGGCGCCCTCGAGCGTGATGCATCCCGAAGGGGAAGCCACCCCCCGTTGACGGTCAGTCCGTGGTTGGCGGCGCCGGGTGCTCGGGTCCCGCGAGCCCCGGGACGCGGCGCCCCCACGCCACGGTGGCGATGCCGGCACCCACCACCGCCACCGCGCACACTAGGATCGTCTCGACGATCCCGAAGGTCTGCGCCGTCCACCCGGCGACCGTCACCGACAGCAGGAACGCGAGCCGCATGAGGAAGTCGCGCGAGCTGAAGACGCGCCCGCGCTGGCGCGGCTCGGTGCCTTCCTGAAGCAGCGTCTCGCACAGCATGAACGCCGGCGCGATCGCCGTCCCGGTCAGGAACGCCACGCCGGCGAACACCGCGAAGCGCGTCGACACCGCGAAGACCATGACTCCGATGCCCACGATGATGAGCCCCCCGCCGAGCAGCCACGCGCGGGACACGCGACGGCCGTGGGTGTTGACCCACCAGGTGCCGAGTCCGGCGCCGAGGCCGAGCACCGCCATCAGAATGCCCACGCGCTCCATGCCGGGAGCGCTCGCCGCGCGCTGGATGTGCTGGTTGCCGGCGACGTGCATGAATCCGCCGCCGATCCACACCGCGGCGAGCGCCAGCAGCGCCACGCCCACCACCGGATTCCGCCGCACCAGGCTCCAGCCCTCGCCGACCTCCGACAGGTAGCGCCGCATGGTCGGGCCCTCGACGTGCGGGTGAAGGTGCGGCCGGTACTCGATCACCATGAGCGCCACCACGGAGACGAGATAGGTGCCGCCGTTGATCCACAGCGCGGACTGCCATCCCCAGTGGTCCACGACCCAGCCGCCCGCGAGCGCGCCGATCGCGGTGGCGGCGATCCCGGCGCCGGCGAGCAGCGCGTTCGCGGCCATGAGCTGGCGGGGCGGCACGAGATCGGGCGTGATCGCGCTCTTGGCCGGCAGGAAGAGCACGTTGCACGTGAACATCAGGAACACGAGCGCGAACATCGGGCCGGTATGCCCGGTTGCGGCGTAGAGCACCGGGATCAGCACCACCAGGATCGAGCGCGCGAGATCCGAGAGCACGAGCGTGCGCTGGAGGTTCCAGCGATCGATCCAGGCGCCCGCGAACGGCGAGAAGAGCAGCACCGGCGCCAGCATCACGTTGGCGAGCAGCGTGAGAAGGATCGACGACTTCGAGCGGTCGGAGAAAGCGCCGGTGTGCTCGGCCAGCATGCCGACCAGCGCCAGGTAGGTGAGGCGCTCGCCGAGGATGGAGATGAGCTGGCCCCACCACAGCGCGCCGAAGCTCCGCTGGAGGAGGAGCGGCTTGAGCGGGTCCGACGTCTCGGTGGCCGGGCCGCCGGGTGCGGGCGGGTGAGGTCCGGAATCCACGGCCTGGATCAGGCCGCGGTGTTCACCGAGCTGCGCCGGGCCGCCACCTCACGGTAGACCGCTTCGATCTGCTGGGTGACGCGCGGCCACGCGAACTCGAGCGCCCGCTGGCGTCCCTGCTGTCCGAGCGCGCGGCGGCGATCGGGATTCTCGATCAGCCGCACGATCGTGTCCTCGAGGGCCGCGACGTCCCTGGGCGGGAACACCACGGCGTTCTGATCCGGGATCACCACCGAGCGATAGCCCGGGATGTCCGACGCCACCACCGCGCGTCCCGCGGCCATCGCCTCGAGCAGCACGATGCCGAAGCTCTCGTTGCCGGAGGCCGGCGAGACGAAGATGTCGCCGGTCGCGTACCAGCGCGGCAGGGATTCGCGCGGCACGTGGCCGAGGAAGCGCACGTGGTCGCGGACCGCCGCCGGCACCGAGGCCTCGAGCTTGGGCCTTAGGTAGGAGTCGCCGACCACCAGCAGGCGCGCGCGGCCGCCGGTCCGCCGCACCACCCCCGGCATCGCCTCGATCAGGAGCGAGACACCCTTCCGCGGATCGAGCCGGCCCACGAACAGGAGGTTGATCCGATCCGGCTCACGCCATTCCTCGAACGGCTGGGACGCGGGGTTGAAGCGATCGACGTCCACGCCGTTCGGGATGACGTGGTAGCGCCCCGGGAACGAGCGCTCCGCGCACTCGTGCGCCGTGCGGGACACCGCGATCCGCCCGTCGAGCCGGTCCACCACCTTCAGCAGCACCGGCCGGAACAGCTGCTCGAGCATTCCGTCGCCGCCCGTGCTGTGGAAGGTGCCCACCTGCGGACAGGTGGCCGTCTGGATCGCGATGATCGGCAGGGAGGGGGCGAGCGGGCAGTGTGTGTGCACGACGTCGAAGTCGTGGCGCCGGAACAGCTCGCGCACTTCCTGGCGGATCGTGAGCCCGACCGTGAAATCGACGAAGGCGCGGTTGAAGGGGATGAGCACGTTGTAGCCCACCCGTTCGACCCGTACGCCTTCCACCGCCGGGGTCACGCCGCGGAAGCGGCTGGTGATGATGCACACCTCGTGGCCGCGCCGTGAAAGCTCGACCGCGGTGTGATGGACGTGCTCGGTGACCCCGCCGAAGCGCGGGTAATAGGACTGGCTGACGATCGCGATCTTCACGCTTCGATGCGGCGCTCGGCGCCCGCCGGAGCCGTCTTCGCTTCGGGGACCGGATCCCACATCGGGCGGAAGATGCACCACTGCTCGACGTGGTCGCGGATGTGGCGCTCGGAGGTGGCGGCGATCGCCGCATTGAGGTCCTGTACCGTCGCGAACGCGGCCGGGTCCAGCGCCTTCTCCATGACGATGCGGAAGCGTCCGGGTCCCGTGCGCTCGCACATGCCGCAGATCACGAGTGCCCCGGTGCGCTGGGCGAGGACTCCGGGGCCGGCCGGCCACCGGGTGTCCCTACCGAAGAACTCGACGGTGGTGCCGTGCTGGAAGAGATCGCCGTCCACCATCAGGGCGACGAGCTCGTTCCGCTCGAGGGCCCGCAGCAGCTTCCGGAATCCGTCCTCGTGCGACACGGTGTGGATCGCGAGCTCGGCCTTGGTCTCGCGGACCGCGGGCGAGAGCCAGCGGTTGAGCTGCTCGCCGGCCACCGCGTGCAGCGTGTAGCCGTAGTGGGCGAGGACGACCGCCGCGAGCTCCCAGTTGCCGAGATGCGTCGAGGTCACGATCACCCCGCGGCCGCGCGCCACCGCGTCTTCCAGGTGGTTCCGGCCGATCACCTCGACCGAGCGCAGCAGCTCCTCGCGCTCCATGTGGGGGAGACGGAAGAACTCGAAGAGCATGCGGTTGTAGCTCGCCATCATCCGGCGGGCGATGCGGATCCGGTCGCGGCGACTCAGGCCCGGACGCACGGCCGCCAGGTTGGCCAGGGCGGCGTGGCGGCGCGCGGGGAAGAAACGGAAATGGGCCTCGGCGAGCAGGTCGGCGATCGCATATCCGAGACCGAGGGGAAGTCCCGAGACGATCGCCGTGAGCCATCCGAAGATGAATCGAGACATGTAGTTTCCAGTCTCCGAGGGTGATTCCCCACGGGGGGCGACGAGGCAAGCTAGCCTCTCGCAAAAGGGGCGTCAAGGGCCGTCGCCCGCCTCCCGCACGAGGCGGGTAACACCCCTTCGTCAAGGACTCACGCGGATTTGCGAACGCCGTTGACCGAGCGAAAAGTGCAACCTAGCATTCGCCGAGGCGTGAACGTCGTGATGAGCCGCCGTTGGAGGCGCGGGCCTGGGACAGGAGGTCGGAAACCATGCCGAGCCAGAAACTCGTACGCTGTCGCATCCGTCCTCGTGGTGCTTCGGAGTGGGGGAGCTACCGGTACGTCCCGCTCGACATCTTCGGGCTCTGGGAGTACCTGATGACCCACCGGCACGGGTTCGAAATCCTCCATCCGTGCACCTCGCTGTGGCTCGACCAGGAGGACTCGCCGGAGATCCCCTTCAGCGAGCGACCGTTCGATCGGGTGACCGAGGTCTCCACCTTCGTGTTCTCGGGCCGTGACGACATGTTCACCCGCGCCTGCCGCTACTTCCCCACCGAGGAGTGCGACCGGTTGAAGGATCTGTTCCTGTCGCACTACCACGAAGAGGTGCGGATCCAGTCCCACGTCCGCGAGCGCCAGGGGTTCTGGCTCCATCGCCAGACGGCCCGGGTCGGCGCCTCCGTCTAGGCAGGCCTCTCCGGACTCAAGGTCCTCGGGCCCTCAGCCGATATCCCTTTTCGGACGGGGCTCCTGAACAGGGCAAAGCGCGATTCCATGCGCCGTACCGCCAGTGCGGCAGGCTCGGGAATCGCGACCCCATCCGGTGCCGGACAGTCTTCTCACGCTGCTCACGCAACGCGCCGATGGTCCGTCGCCCTCGAGGTTCCCGTGGAGAAAGGGCGGCAAGGGGCTCCATGGGGAAGCGCCTCGCGACAGGGTGGGGTCGTACCATACGGAGGATTCGACCGTGGTAGTCGTCAGCTACTCGGGCAAGGAAATCAACTCCAAGCTGGTCTACTACGGGGCCGGTCTCAGCGGTAAGACCACGAACCTCGAGTCCATCTACGAGGCGGTGCCAGACACCAGCCGCGGCAAGATGGTCAGCATGAAGACCCAGTCCGACCGCACCCTTTTCTTCGACCTGCTCCCCCTGAACCTGGGGGAGATCATGGGCTTCAAGACCCGCTTCCTCCTCTACACCGTCCCCGGCCAGGTCTTCTACAACGCGACTCGCAAGCTCGTGCTCAAGGGCGCCGACGCCATCGTGTTCGTGGCCGACTCCGAGATCGGCAAGATGGACGAGAACAAGGAGAGCCTCGGGAACCTGCGCACCAATCTGGCCGAGTACGGCGTCAAGCTCGAGGACATTCCCTGGGTGCTCCAGTACAACAAGCGCGACCTCGACAACCGGTACTCGATCGAGGAGCTGCAGAAGGAGCTGAACCCGAACGGCACGGTTCCCCATTTCGAGGCGGTCGCCTTCCAGGGCAAGGGAGTGTTCGAGACCTTCCGCGGCATTTCCCACATGCTGCTCGAAAAGGTCGCCAAGGATCTGCGGCGGACGCCGATCGGCGGCGCGCGCAAGAACGATCCCGCCACCGGACGTCCCGAAGCGCCGGCCAGCACCGTGATCTCGAATCCGTTCGCGAAGGCCCCGGCCGGAACCCCGGCCAGCAAGGTGATGCCGAAGCCGGCGCCGCCGAGCTTCGGCCAGGTGTCGCTGCCGGCAGCGCGCCAAAACGCCCCGGGCATGAACCCGGCCGGCGAGATGCCGGAAATGACGTTCGAGGACAGCGACGACGCACCGGAAGCCGTGATCGAGACGCCCGCGAGCGACGATCTGACCTTCCAGCAGGAGCCGCCAGCCCCGCGGCCCAGCTCCAGCGCCGAGCTCAGGAAACCGCAGCGCCCGGCGGCCCCGGTGCGTCGCCTGGATCCGGAGCCGGTCGGCCTCGCAGCCGCCCCGCCACCGGCCCGTCCGGTCGACGGCGCTCCGCGGACCGAGTCCCGGAAGGCTCCGCTGGCACCTCACGAGACCGTGATCCCGATCGTGGTCCCGCGCGGCAGCGGTGGGCGGGAAATCGTGATCCGGATCATCGTCACGGAAGACGAAAAGGCAGCCTGATTCGACGGTTGACGCGCCCCCCCGCGTTGCCTAGAGTTCTCCCGTGCTGAATCGCCTCCGCTTCCTCGCCGTGCCGCTCGGAATCGCAGCCTTGGTTCCCGCACTGGCGTTCGCCAATCCCGGCGTCGCGAGCACTCCCGGTTATGCGCCGGCCGTTCCGGTCAGCGCGCTCGGCACCCCGTTTCTCGATGCTTCCCGGCTCCGCTTCTCCACCAACGTGAGCTTCGGAACCGGATTCGGCGGACAGTCGGAAGGACTGCAGGTGACGAGCATCGGCTACGCGATGTCCCAGAAGACCTGGTTCAACGTGAACGTCGGCAGCTCGTTCAGCAGCAACGGTCGCGGCAGCTCGATGTTCCTCGAGGGGCTCGATTTCATGTACCGCCCCAACAACTCGATGCACATCCAGATCCAGTACCGCGATATCCGCTCGCCGCTCCAGTATCAGATGGGCGGCTTCCAACCCTGGGGCAACTGAGCATCCCCAACGCGACGCTGTCGTCCGCGCTCTCCGCGCGAGGCACGGCGCTCATTCCCTACCTGACGGCCGGCTACCCGAGCGCCCCGGTTTCGCTCGAGTGCATGAAGCGCCTCGAAGCCGCCGGTGCGGCCGCGCTCGAAATCGGGATCCCGTTCTCCGATCCGATCGCCGACGGCGCCGAAATCCAGCGCGCCTCGGAGCGCGCCCTCGGCGCCGGCATGGATGCGCATCGCGCGCTCGAGCTGGTGCGCCGCTTCCGTGATGGAGGTGGTCGCGTGCCGGTCGTCGTCATGACCTACCTCAATCCGATCCTGCGGGACGGCGTTCACGAGTTCTGCCGCGAGGCGCGGGAGGCCGGGGTCGACGGAGTGCTCGTCTCCGATCTTCCCCCGGATGAGGCTCCCGAGATGTGGGCATCATTCGATGCGGGCGGGCTCGACACCGTCGTGCTCGTGGCGCCGACCACTTTGGCGGCCCGGCTTCCGCTGCTCGTCGCGCGCGCGCGGGGATTCGTCTATTGCCTGGCGCGCACCGGCGTGACGGGCGCCGCGGGCGGTGAAGCGGCGGCGATTCCGGAGCGCATCGCGGCCATCCGCGCGCTCAGTGAGCTTCCGGTGGCGGTCGGCTTCGGGATCTCGAACGCGGAACAGGCGGCGCGGCTGCGCGGCGTCGCGGACGCGATCGTGGTGGGCGCGGCGTTCATGCGCGCGGTGGGCGACGGGCCAGAGCAGAACGCCCCGGCCCGCGTCGAATCCCTGGCCAAGGAGCTGATCGACGCCCTGCGTTGATACACCGGACACCGAACATTCCCGGCCCGGGGCGCGAGTTCCATCCCGCGCTTGCTGGTGGCTCCCCGGTCTAGGTGGCCGTCAACGACGGATCCACCAAAGAAGATCGAGGAAGAGCACGATGGTGACTGCTTCCACGGTCGACCTCCTGACTGCGAGGTCGCGCGTATTGCGCGGTCAACCCTATTTGCGGCCGCCCGTGGGTTGGCAGCGCGGGCGGGGGAGGCGGCGCTCTGTCGCCTCACATCCGACATCGACCCCGGGGGGTGGGGGCTTGAGTGCTAATTGCGGGGTGCCGGGCGCCCTGCAAGAGGGCCCGCGAGCTGGCGGAGGACCACCACCGTGATGTCGTCGAGCGGACGGTCGGCGAAGCCGCGCACCCCCTCGAGCAGCGCCTTGAGGAGATCCGAGGCTCGCCGGTAGGGACCCTGCCCCAGGACCTTCAGAATCCCCTCGGTGCCGAACATCTCGTCGCCGCGCCGGGCCTCCACCAGCCCGTCGCTGTAGAGCAGCACCAGGTCGCCCGCTCCGAGGTCCACTCCGAGGTCCGAGTAGTGGGCGCCGGCGCTCACCCCGAGCAGGACGCCGCCGCCCGTGACCTCCTCGCAGCGACCGTCCCGCCGCCACACGAGGGGCGGCGTGAGCCCGGCGTTCGCGAACCAGATCCGGCCGCTCCGCACCTCGACCCGCGCACAGAGCAGCGACATGAACTTTTCCGGCCGGTCGAGCGCCACCAGCTCCTGATTGAGCGAGGCGAGGATCTGGCTCGGCTGGAGTCCGCGCTTCGCCTCGCTCCGGAAGCGCGCCTGGACGCCCGCCAGCACCAGTGCCGCCGGCACGCCCGAGCCGGCCGCATCGCCGACCGCGAGCGTGAACTCGCGCGCGGGGCCCTCGACGAAGTCGTAGTAGTCGCCGCCGACCGTGCCGCCCGCGAGTGCCGCGGCCGCACAGTCGAGCGTGGGATGCACCGGAGCACGCCGCGGCAGCAGGTGCGCCTGGATCGCTCCCGCCTCCTTGAGCTCGCGGTCGAGATGCCCGCGCGAAGACGCCTCGCGCCGGAGCGTAGCGTTCTCGAGCGCCACGTCGAGATGGAGCGCGAAGCGCTCGAGACCGAAGCTCTCGCGGCGGTCGAGCCAGGATCCGGCGAGCCGCCGGCCGACCAGCATGACCGCGCGGGGCGGAGCGCCGATCGGCAGCAGCCAGCGCACGCCCGCCCCCGCGAGATGCTCGTGGACCCGCGGATCGAGCTCCGCTTCTTCGATGCTCTGGACCCCGGGCCGGGTGAGCCCGGCTTCCACGAGGTCGAGGATCTCGGGCAGCCCGCGGATGCCGTCGCCCGAGCGCGCGGCTTCGCGCAGCGTGCCCGCGCCGTTCCGCGACAGCATCACGCAGCCGTCGGCGTGCAGGTGGCGCGCGACCACTTCGCAGGCGTCGGCGAGCAGCGCCGACTCGCTTTCACCTCCGCGATGCGCTTCGCGCGCGGCCCAGCCTTCGAGCGTCAGGTGTGAGGGCTCGGGCAGCACCTTCTCCGCCATGCGCCGGAGCCAGGGGCTGGCCGGCCCCACCATCGCCGCGCCGAGCGTCATCAGCGCGAGCGCTCCACCCGAGAGCCCGGTGCCGAAATCGGGCCAGCGCGTCCCCAGCCACTCGGCCGCCACCAGCACGCCCGCGCCGCCGAGCGCCATCACGAGGACGACCATGCCGATCCGGAGCGCGACGCGGAAATCGAAGATCGAGTGCACCACCGCCGACCACGCAAACGAGGCGGGAACCAGCAGCGTGAGCAGCACCACCTCGACCTCGCCGGGCATCTTGGCGTCGGGCGTGACGGTCCGCGCCACCACCATGGCGGCGAGCGGGCCGGCGCCGAGCACGGTGCCCACGAAGGCGACCCGCAGTCGGCGACGCACGTCGGGATTCGCGGCGCGGCGCAGCGGGGCGCCGAAGAGGAGCAGCGACGCCAGCACACCGGCGGCGAACCACAGCGCGGCGACCGCCTGGATCACCACCTGCGCCGGGTAGAGCGCCTCTATGAAGATCACCGCCACCGTGACCACGAAGAGGATCGTCGCCACCCCATAGCTCGCGCGCGTGATCTCGAGCATGCGGCCCGGGGCGCGCGACTCCGGGAAGAGGGCGAAGAAGTGGACGAGCAGCACCGGCAGGAAGAGCGAGATCGCCGCCAGCACCAGGGTGTGCACCTGGACGATGAGCGAGAAGCTCGACATCGGCGGCGGGGCGAGCAGCCAGGCGAAGCTGAGGCAGACGAGCAGGAAGGTGCGGGTCATCGCGTCGCGGCGCTCACTCCAGACCCAGCCTCCGATCAGAACGAATCCCGACGCCATCGCGAGGAACGCCGTGATCGCCTGGGGCCGTCCGCGCGGCTACTGGACGCTGATCTCGCCGCCCGGCGACAT
>DAIUEO010000090.1:0-15184 GCA_036845125.1 Candidatus Eiseniibacteriota bacterium
GCGAAGTGCCGGGCCTCGCGCGCCGAGGCGCGCTCTTCGTGCCGGTGTCCACCGCAGCCACATCGCGACTCGGACGTGCCGGAGCCGCACTGCACCATGCGTGCATGCATGATGGTTCTCCTTCTTCTCGCCGGGGCGGATCGCGCCCGGCGGATCCAGCGCGTGGGCCCCATGCCTCACGCGCAGAAAGAGCCTAGCCCCTGCGTCAAGGGGCCCGCGCGTTGACAGGTCACGGCGGCCGGCGGCTTAATCGCGCCGCGCCCATCACCCGGTCCCGAGGTATTCGTGAACGAACGCCCGCTGCTTGCCACGCTGCTGCTCGCCATCGCCCTCGTGCTGGCCGGGATGTTCATCGGCGGCGGGCTCGTCCGCTTCCGGATCGCCGATCGCACTGTGAGCGTGAAGGGGGTGGCCGAGCGCGAGGTGAAGGCGGATGTCGGTCTCTGGCCGCTCAGTTTCACCGCCGCCGACAACGATCTCGCCGTGGCGCAGTCCAAGGTGGAGTCCGACCGCCGCCAGGCGAAGCGGTTCCTCGCGCGCTTCGGAATCGATTCGACCGCGATCTCGCTCCACTCGCTGAACGTCACCGACACGCGCGCCAACGCCTACGGGGGGCCGCCGCCGCCCAACCGGTTTGTGGTGCGGATGGGACTCATCGTGCGCACTTCCGACGTCGACGCGCTGCGCCGGGCCAGCCAGAGCATCGACGATCTGGTCCGCCAGGGGGTGGTGCTGGCGGCGGGCCAGGAGTACGGCGCGTCGGGACCGACCTACCTGTTCACGAAGCTCAACGATCTCAAGCCCGCGATGCTGGCCGAAGCCAACGTCAATGCGCGCACCGCCGCGGACCAGTTCGCGCGCGAGTCGAAGGCCAGGCTCGGCGGCATCCGTCGCGCTTCGCAGGGGATCTTCGAGATCCAGGCCCGCGACCGTGCCCCCGGGATCTCCGAGGAGAGCCAGATCGAGAAGACCCTGCGGGTGGTCAGCACGGTCGAATACATGCTCCAATAGCCGGTGCCCCGGACACCAGGTCCGGCGCAGATCCGAGGGCCCACATGGAAGCCAACCCGGAATCCCAGGGCGGAATCACGCCCGAGCGGGCCGAGTGGATCCGCGAGCAGGAGCGCCTCGGCCGCGACGCCGGCGCCGACAGCTATCTCGAGCGCCTCGCCGCGTCGCGCGGCGCCTTCCGCATGCGCGTCGAGGATCTCGCGGTGCCGCACGCGGTGTCGCCGCGACCCGAGCACTACGTGCTCGATGCCGGCTCCGGTGTGGGGCGCTACGCCCTCATGCTCGCCCCGCGTGTGAAGCGTCTCGTGGCGGCCGACTTCTCCCCTGGGTCGCTCGCGGTGCTGGCGCGGCGGGCCGGCGAGCGCGGCATCACGAACCTCGAAACCGTGGTGGCGGACCTGTGCGCGTTGCCCCGCGATCTCGGCACGTTCCACACCGCCTATTCCTGCGAGGTCTTCCAGCACATCCCGACCCACGCTTCGAAACTCGAAGCGCTGAAGCAGATCGCCTCCCACCTCGCGCCCGGCGGCCGCTGCGTCGTCACCTCGCTCGCGTGGAACCGCCGCTCGAAGGGTGACAAGGAGGGGGTGTGGTCGAACGGCGCCTACCGGTTCCAGTTCGCGCCCGGCGAGATCGCGGCGCTGTTCCGCGAGGCGGGGTTCGAACGGGTGTCGGTACGGGGGCTCGTGGTGCTGCCGGGGATCGTCACCCGGTACCTGCCGGCCTCGTTCGCCGCGCTCGATGCGTGGATGTCCAGAATCCCGGGCACCGGCTCGCTCGCGGCGTTCGTGCTCGCCAGCGGCTCCCGCCCCGGCTAGTCGCCCATCGCTCCGAGCGGCTCGGGCATCGCCGGCGCCGCCTCGGGCTGCCGCCGGGGGCCGCGCTTCCACACCGTGGCGACCAGCGCCGCGGCGTCCTCGATCAGCGTGTAGAGACAGGGGACGAGCAGCAGCGTGAGAAGGGTCGAGGCCGCGAGTCCGCCCATCACGGTGCGCGCGAGCGGGTAGTAGAGCACGTCACCCACGTGGTTGCCGCCGACCGCGAGCGGCGCCAGACCCAGCACGGTACACAGCGTGGTCATGAGGATCGGGCGCAGCCGGTCGTGCGCCGCCTCGAGAATCGCGCGTTCGCGCGGCAGCCCGCGGTCGCGGAGTTGATGGATGTGGTGCACCAGCACGATTCCGTTGTTCACCACGATCCCGACCAGGATCAGGATGCCGATCTGCGCCATGAGATTGAAGGGTGAGCCGGTGGTGAAGCAGACGACCGCGATCCCGACGAAGGCGAAGGGCAGCGCGAGCATGATCGCGAACGGATGGAGCAGCGATTCGAACAGGCCGGCCATCACGAGGTAGACGAGCACCAGGGCGAGCAGCAGGTTGACGAGCAGCTCCTGCTGGGTGCGGTCCTCGTCCTCGAAGGCTTCACCGAACGACCACGTGTAGCCGGTGGGGAATCCCATGCCGTCGAGCACGCGCCGCACCTCGGTGCGCACGTCGCCGCTCTTCTTGGGGTCCACGTTTCCGCGCACGGCGAGCACCGAGCGGCGTTGCTGGCGCTCCACGCTCGACGGCGTGCGTACCGAGTGGAAGTCCGCCACGGCGGCGTGCGGTAGCGTCCGCGGGCCGCCCTCCGAGACCCTGCCTGTCGTTACCGGGAGGTCGTGAAGCCGGGCGAGGCTGGACCGGTCCTGCTCGGCGAGCCGCGCCTGCACCTGCACCTCGCCGTCGGGGCCGCGGAAGCGTGGCAGCTGCCGGCCGCGGAAATGGCGCGCCACCGCCTCGCCGACGCCCGCCGTGGTGAGCCCGTACGCCGCCGCGCGCTCGCGGTCGACCTCGACCTCGACTTCTTCGCGCCCGCGCTCGCCGCCCACCACCACATCGGTGAGACCAGCCACCCTGGAGAGCCGGCGGGCGACCTCGGCGGCGAGCTGATCGAGACGCGGCCCGGGGTCTCCGAAGAGGCGCACCGCGAGGCGCGCGCTTCCAGATTGTCCCTGGTTGTCGCGCAGCTGGAGCTTGACGCCGGGCAGCTCCGGCAGCCGCTCGCGCATGAGGTCGCGCACCTTCTGCGCCCCCTCGTCGTCGGCGTAGCCGTCCGCGAGATAGGCGCGCGTGAAGGCCTCGTTGTTGGTGTAGTAGGTGTAGATGGATTTGACGTGCAGGGAGTCGCGGCGCTCGTCGATCCATGCCTCGACCGCATTCACGTACTTCTCGACCTGTCGGTAGTTGAGGTTGTCCGCGAACTCGTAGCGCAGGTTGACCGCCTCCACCTTGGTGGCCGTGAAAGCGCTCTTGTCCACCGGCATGAACATCGCGACCGCGGCCGCGAAGACGCCGACCGCGATCCCGGTGGCCACGGGGCGGTGGCTGAGCGTCCAGCGCAGAACGCGCTGGTGGAGGTCGGCGAGCCCGACGAAAAACCTCGAGGGAACGCCGCCCGTGGTGCGCAGCACCCGGCCCATGACGAGCGGGATCACGGTCAGCGACAGGAACAGCGAGCACGTCAGGGTGAAGATGATGGTGCGGCCCACCTCTCCGATCCACGTCGTGATCTCGGTGCGGCCGCCGAGCACGAGGGGCAGGAACACGATCACCGAGGTGAGCGTCGAGCTGACCACGGCCGGGAGCACCTCGCGGCTGCCCTTCAGGGCCGAACGCAGCGGCGATTCGCCGCGCTCGCGATGGCGAGTAATGCTCTCGAGGACCACCACCGCGTGATCCACCAGCATCCCGACCGCCAGCATCAGGCCCATCATGGAGAGGATGTTGAGCGTGCGCCCGGTGAAGTACATGAGCGCCGCCGCGGCGATCAATGAGAATGGAATCGCCGCCGCCACCACCAGCGTCGTCGCGAGCCGGCGCAGGAAGAAGAACAGCACGATCGTGGCGAGCCCCGCGCCGACGATGCCGGCGTGGGCCAGGCCCTCGAGCGAGTTGCGGATCTGCTCGCCCTGATCGGTGAACGTCAGCACCCGGATGCCGCGCAGCTCGGGGTCGGACTCGACCTCCTTGAGCACGCGCCGTGCGCGGTCGGAGACCGCGACGTTGTTGGCGCCCGATTCCTTGATGACGTTGAGCCCGATCGCGCGGCCGCGGTCGAGATGCCGGCCGTAGTCGAGGTCGGGCTCGCGCAGCGAGACGTCGGCGACGTCGCCGAGCTTGAGCCCCTGCTCGGTGATGGGGAAGCGCCGGAACTCCTCGATGCTCGTGAACTCGTTCACCACCCGCAGCGGCCACGCTTCGCCACCGCGGCGGAGCATGCCGGCGCTCAACGACCGGCTCGAGCCGTCGAGCCGCGCCAGCACCGCCTCGGCGTCGAGGTTGTGGCGCTCGAGGTCGGCGCGGCGGAACTCGATCCGCACCTGCGGCGGCTCGACCCCGTAGAGCTCCACCTTGGCGACGCCCGGAACGCGGCGCAGCGGGTCGGCGACGTGGCGGTTCAGCAGCTCGTAGGCCTGCGAGAGATCGCGATCCGCGGCGACCCGGCACTCGAGAACCGGGATGTCCGAGGAGCGGAAGCTGTTGACCTGGATCAGGTCGACGTCGGCCGGCAGGCGGTCACGGATGCGGTCGAGCTTCTCGCGGGCCTCGACCCGGATCGGCGCGATGTCCTCGCCCCAGTCGAACTCGATATAGATGTTGGCCGCGTTGGCGGACGACCACGAGGAGATGCGGCGCACCTTGCTCAGCGTGGCGAGCGCCTCCTCGGCGGGGCGCGTGATCTCCTCCTCGACCTGCGCGGGCAGCGAGTTCGGGTAAGGGATCGTGATCTCGAGGCTGGGAAAGTTCACCTCGGGCAGGAAGGCGAGGGGAAGCTTGGGGGCGGCGATCGCGCCGAGCGTCAGGATGCACACCACCGCCATCGTGGCGGTGATGGGATTCCGGAGGCTCCAGCGCGGGAGGTTCACGGGCGGCGGTCCATCGTGACGTACACCGCCGGGAGCACGATCAGCGTGAGCACGGTCGAGCTGATGAGCCCGCCCATCAGGGTGAGCGCGAGCGGGGCGCGCACCTCGGCACCCTCGCCGATGCCGATCGCCATCGGCAGGAGGCCGAGTGCCGTGACCAGGGTCGTCATCAGGATCGGGCGGAGCCGGACCTGGCCGGCTTGTACGAGGGCTTCGATCTTCGAATCGCCTGCGGCCCGTCGCTGCTTCACGTAGTCGATCAGCACGATGCCGTTGTTGACCACGATCCCGGCCTGGACGACCACGCCGATCAGCACCATGACGCTCACCGACTGCCCGGTGAGGACCAGCGTCAGCACCACCCCGGTCAACGCCATCGGCAATGTGAACATGATGACGAACGGGTGGAGCAGGGACTCGAACTGGCTCGCCATCACGAGATAGACGAGGAACACCGCGAGCAGCAGCGCGAAGCGGAGGGAGCCGAACGACTGCGCGAGCTCGCTGTTCTGGCCGGCCAGTCCCACCTTCGTTCCCGGCGGCAGCTCCATCGTGGCCAGCGCGGCTTCGATTTCAACGGAGGCCGAGCCGAGATCCCGTTCCTTGAGGTTCCCCGAGACGACCGCCGCCCGCTGCTGGGAGATGCGGCGGATCTCGCTCGGTCCGCGCTCCACGGTCACGTTGGCGACCGAGCCGAGCGGCACCGCCATGCCGCGGTTGCGCCCCACTTCGAGACTCGCGAGTGCCGCCACCGCCGAGCGCTCGTCCTCGTTGGCGCGCACGCGGATGTCGAGCTTGCGGTCGAGGTCGCTGAACTGGGTGGCCGCCTCGCCCTGGACCGCGTTGCGCACGAGCCGCGAGGCCGCCGCCGGGTCGAGGCTCAGCGCCGCCATGCGATCGCGATCGAAGGCGATCCGGACCTCCGGGTCGCCGAGCCGCATGGAGCTTTCGATGTCGTCGATGCCGCGCACCTCGGCGAGCCGCACGGCGACCGCATCGGAGAGCAGTCGCAGCGTGTCGAGGTTGTACGCGTAGACCTCGACCTCGACCGGATTGCGGAAGGTGAACAGACTCGGGCGGCCGAACTCGTAGGCGAGCCCCGGCACCTGGTCCAGGTGGTCCCGCAGCACGCCGGCCACCGCTTCCTCGGTGCGCGCGTCGTTGCGATTCAACGCCACCGCGATCTGTCCGCGGTTGGCCTCGCGCGCGGAACCCGCGAAGGCGCTGAGGTCGATCTGGCCCGCGCTCGTGTACACGTGCTTCACGCGCGGGTCCTTGCGCAGGCTCGCGGCCACCCGCTCGATCGCCTGGTCGGTGACGTGGAGGGCCGTGCCCTCGGGCAGCACGACGTTGAAGAAGAACTCACCCTGGCTCACCGCGGGGAACAGGTTGCGGGGCAGCATCGCGCCCACCGCGAGCGTGGCGGCGAACCCGAGGGTCGAGATGGCGAGCACGGGCCACGGCCGCGCAAGTGTGCGCCTCAGCATCGCGGGATACGCCGAGGCCAGCCAGGCGTAGCCGGCGTCGAAGGGCACGAGCAGGCGATCGACGACCGGACGCATCAGGCGCCCGAGGACGGTGACGCCGCGAGTGAGAAGGCGGGGGATCGCGAGCACCCCGAAGAGGCCCCAGCGCGCGACGGAATTCCAGCGGCCGGTGCCGGACGCCTCGGGCGTCGCGTCCCGGGCTCCACCGCCGAGGGCGGCCAGCATCGGCACCAGTGTCACCGACACGGCGAGCGAGGCGATCTGCGACATCGTGATGGTGAGCGCCTGGTCGCGGAACAGCTGGCCGGCGAGTCCCTCGACGAACACCAGCGGGAAGAACACCGCGATCGAGGTGAGCGTGGAGGCGGTCACCGCCATCGCCACGGCGTCCGCGCCGCGGCTCGCCGCCTGGCGCGGCGCGAGGCCCAGCGTGCGCTCGCGATGGATGCTCTCGAGCACCACGATCGAGCCGTCCACCATCATGCCGATCGCGAGCGCGAGCCCGCCGAGCGACATCAGGTTCAGCGACACCCCCATCCGGTACATGATCACGAAGGTGGCGAACACCGAGACCGGAATACCCAGCGCGACGATCATGGTGGGGCCGAGCTGGCGGAGGAACGCGAACAGCACGAGCACCGCGAGCACGCCGCCCTGCCAGCCGGCGGCGATGACGTCGCCGATCGCGCTTTCGATGAAGCGCGACTGGTCGGCCACGGTGACGAGCTTCATCTCGGGCGGGAGCTGGAGCCGGTTCACGCGGCGCTTCACGTTCTGGGCGACCGTCACCGTGTTGGCGTCGCCTTCCTTGTAAACGGAGATCTCGACGGCTTCCGTGCCGTCGAGTCGCGCCACGACCTCGCGGTCCTTGGAGCCGCGGGCGACCGTGGCCACGTCGGAGACGCGCACCACGCCCGCGATGGCGCCGGCCCCGGCGGCGAACGCCGGTGTGCCATTGCTCGAAGCCGCACCGCTCTGGCGCACCACCAGGATCACGTCCCCGATCTCCTCGGGGCTCACGAACTGGTTGGTGGCGCGGATCAGGTATTCGGACTGGGCTTCCGTCAGCGAGCCGCCGGCCAGGTTGATGTTCTCCTCGGCGAGCCGGCGTGAGACGTCGGCGAGCGTGAGCCCGACCGCCGCCAGCCGCGCGGCGTCGACGTCCACGCGGATCTCCTCCTCCTCGCCGCCCACCACCTTCACGGCAGCCACTCCGGGCGCGCCCTCGAGGTCGCTTTTCACCGTGCGGTCGGCGATGCGGCGGAGGCGCTGAAGGTTGTTGCCGCCCGAGAGGCGCATGCGGAGGATCGGATCGAGCGACGGATCGAAACGGAGGATCGCCGGCCGCTTGGCTTCGCGCGGCAGCGTGACCAGGTCGAGCTTTTCGCGCACGGAAAGCGAGGCGAGGTCCA
This sequence comes from Candidatus Eiseniibacteriota bacterium, assembly GCA_036845125.1. Lineage (GTDB taxonomy): Bacteria > Eisenbacteria > RBG-16-71-46 > RBG-16-71-46 > RBG-16-71-46 > DAIUEO01. The sequence continues at coordinate 7,821 of DAIUEO010000090.1, forward strand.
TCCGGGTGCCGGTTCCGAACTCGAGCGTCACCTCGGACTGACCGGGGCGCGAAACCGAATGGAGCCGCACGAGACCGGGCACGACGCCCGCTGCCTCTTCGATCGGACGCGTGATGAACTGCTCGACGTCGCCGGGGGCGGCGTCCGGCAGGTCGGTACGGATCGTGAGCGAGGGATAGGAGACGTCGGGCAGCAGGTCCACCGACAGGCGACTGCCGGCCACGAGGCCGAAGAGGACCACCCCGAGGGTGGTCATGAAGACGGTGACCGGCCGCCGGATCGAGCCCTGGACGAGATTCATCGAACGAGCCCTACAGGCGGACCGGCTTGATGCGCGAGCCCGGTTTGAGTCCGCCCTGACCGACCGTCACCACGCTGTCGCCGACCGCGAGCCCGGCGAGGATCTGCGCGGTGTCACCCGAAATCGCCCCGACCGTGATCGGGCGGCGGATCACCGTGTCGCCCTGCGCCACGAACACGTAGCTCTCGCCGTCCTCGGAGAGCATCGCACGGCGCGGGAGCACGATCGCTTCGTTGAAGCTACCGGTGCGCAGTCGCACCTTCACGAAGTTGCCCGGGCGGAGCACGCGCTCGGGATCGCGGACTTCGAGGGTGACCTTGACCGTGCCGTTCGCGCGGTCGACCACCGGGTGCACGAGCGAGACCGTGCCGGCGAACTCGCGGCCGGGCATCGCATCCAGCGACAGCACCGCGGTCTGGCCGATCTTGAGCCGCGACAGCTCACGCTCGGGGAAATAGATGCGCGCGAGCAGCGGATCGAAGTCCTCGACTCGGAAGCACTCGCGTCCCGCCGTCACCGTCTCGCCCATGTTGATCATGCGCGCGGTGACACGGCCCGCGAACGGCGCCACCAGGCGCCGCTGGGAGAGGTCGTACTCGGCCTCCGCGAGCCCCACCTTGGCCTGGCGCAGCTTGAGGTCGAGATCGTCGATCTCCTTTTCGCTGATATAGCCTTGGCCGCGGAGCTGGCGGCCGCGCTCGGCCTCGCGGGTGGCGAGCTGGAGGCCGACCTCGGCGCGCTCGACCGCGAGCTGCGACTCGGTGTCGTCGAGCTGGGCGAGCACCTGGCCCTGCCGCACGGACTGTCCCTCTTCGACATCGAGCGCGCGCACCTGCCCGGGGCGGGTCGAGACCAGGGTCGCCGAGCGGCGCGCCTCGAGGGTGGCGGTGCTCTCGAGGAAAGTGGTGATGCTGCCCTGGCTCACGGTCGAGATTTCGACCGGGGCGGACACCGGGCCTTCCTTTTCCTTCTTCTTCGCCCCGTCGCCGCGGCCGTTCTTCGCGACGAGCAGACCGACGACCACGCCCGCCACTACGATCAGCGAAGCCGCCGACCAGATCCACCACCGCCGTCGCGGTTTCACCGACGCTTCCATCCGAGCCTCCAGCGTGGGTCCGAACCCACGACCACGCGCGCCCGGCCCCGGCGAGGGAGCGGATCTCAGCCCCGGGGCGGCATCGACCTGTACGTGCAGCCTACGAAGTGGACCATGGATGTGTTGCGGTCGGTTTCGTTCTTTCCCGCTTTGGGACCGGCGCGGGAGTTCCGATTACGGCCGCTGACCTGCCGCTGCAGGATGTACGGCCGCGGAACGAACGAAGCGGCCGGCCAGCAGCCAGGCCATGCCTGCCACGATCCAAAGCCCGAGCGCCCATCGAGTGAAGGGAACGGCGGTCGCCCAGCCCTCGGGCTCGAAGCTCATGCCGATTCGGTGGGTCCCCTGCGGAACGGCGACCCCGCGCACGAAATGATTCACCCGCCGGAGCGTGGCCGGACGCCCATCGAGAGTCGCACTCCAACCCGGGAAGTACGGGTCCGCCACCACCACGAACGCCGGAGCGTCCGATTCGGTCTCGATTATCAGCGAATCGGGTTCGTCAACGACCCAGCGTATCCGGCAACCGCTCGAGCCCGGGTAAGAGCCGCCGGCTTCAGGATCCGCGGTGACGGCGAAGGCAGCGGGGTCGAAATCCTCGCGCTCCACTCGATCGAAGGCCGCCGATTCACTCTCGGCGACCTCCACCTTCGGAACGGCGTAGGCGCGCGACAGGGCGCCGACCAGCCGATAGACCGCCTCGCCGGGAGTCTCCGCCACGAGCTCCACGATCGTCGAGTCGTACCCCGCGCTCGGGAGCGCGGAGACGTACACGATCCCAAGAGCCTTCATGGCGCCGAGACTCCTGACGTCCAGCCATCGCGCCCAGATGCCGGGAGGAGTCCCGTGCTCGCCGCCCCAGGTACGAGCCCGCCAGGTGACCCAGTCGTTCACGACGGATTCAAAGGTAGGCGTCTGCTCGAGCTGCCACAGCGAGTCATCGACTTCGCGGTGCGAATCCACTCTGGCGGCCGGCTCCGCAGCACCCCGCCGAGCCAGCTCCGGCATCGGCCGGGCCGTGAGCCGCTCGATTCCACCGCTGCCTCGCGACAGGATCGGATACGAAACCGACCCTAGATCGATCGCGAGAAAGGCGATCAGTGCGGTCGCTGGCACCATCGAGAAGCCCCCTCGCCGCAGACGGACCAGGACCAGCGCGGCCGCCAGCAGCACCGTCCGAAGGATCAGGTCGGAGCCTGCCGAGTGAGCCGCTGCCGCGGCAATAGGAGGTGGCATGCGGGGTCGGACGCTTCGAGCCAACCCTGTATAGAGTTCATCAAGCGCTCCGCCAGCCAGGCTGAGGCCGAGGCCGATCAGCGCGATCGTAGCTGCAGGCGCCGCCCAGGCGATCGGTGGCATGCGGGTACGGGCCCTGGTTGCCTGATGAGACCCCCGGGGTGGGACCTGAGAAGGCGGGGACAAGGCCGCAGAGGACAGGAGAGCGGTGCCGAGTGCCGCAACCACGAGAACCATCGAGGACACGCGGAATAGAGAGAAAAACGGCACCCACCGGTGAAGGAGGTCATACAACGGTCCGAGGCGGGGGCCGACGGCGACCAGAGCGGAGACCACGACTAGGCTCAGCAGCAGCCAGGCGTATTTCGCTTGCAACCGGCGCCACGCGAAAAACCCGGGAAGCGATAGAGCGACGACGGTCACGCCGAGGAAACGCGGGTAGTCGGTGCTCCACAGTCCGCCCCAGTAGGTCGCCCCGGAGCCGCCCACCGCACGAGGCCAGACCAGGGCCGTCAGCTCGTACCACCCGAGGCTGAACGCCATCACCTGATCCTCCGACGGTCCGGCGCCTGCCCGCGCGGAGTGTGTTCCGTAGAGATACGCCGGCCACCAGGCTGCGGCGGACATGGCGGCCCCCCAGGCTAGCGCGAGGACGACCAGCGCGATCCGCCACGGGCGGCGGGTCTCCACGACCCAGACCAGCAGGAAGGCGGCCAGCACCACCGTGGAGTAAGCGACGACCTGAGGGTGTCCATCGAGCGCCTGAACTCCGGTGACCAGGGCCAGCAGCAGGCTCGTCGCCAGAAGGGTCCGCACCGACCGGGCGAAAAACAGGGAGCGTGCGACGACGAGCACGACCGGCATCAGGGACGTCGATACCAGGAACGCGTCGTGTCCGAATGCAAAGGGGACGAGGAGCATCGGCGAAAGGCCGAAAGCCACTCCCGCCCATACCATTCCCGCGGTCGAGCATCCGATCAGCGAGCGGGCCAGCGCCGCCATGGCTAGCATTCCGGCGAGGTGCGCGAGCAATGGCCCGGCGAGAGGGACGATCCGTCCGGGGCGCATTCGCTCGAACAGGTCGAGCGCGAAATCGGGGAGGTATTGGGGCCGGGTGTCGGCCAGGCTCGCGCTGGCCGAAAGGCCCCCGTATACGAAGGGATTCCAGAAGGTCCGCTCGTGACGCTCCATCCAGCGTTCGCGCGAGTATTCCCTGAAGGGGTAATAGAGCCGCGAATCCCCCAGGGTGAACGTCTGCCCCAGGAAGAGCTGCGGACCGAAGAGGGCCGCCCAGATCAAAGTCAGGATCAGGGCGGCCCGGGAAAGATCGCCGACCGTTCTCACGGATCGGCCGCGGGTCACGGCGGATCCCGCGGAGGATCGCGCTCCGCTCCGCAACGGCGGACTTATTTCCCGCCGAACATGGCCATCATCGCGAACACCAGCACCAGCAGCGCCTCGCCAGCGATGAAGCCCGAGGCAAGCGGGAGGCTGAAGGCCTCCTCGGTCTTCCGGTTCGTCCGCGCCCACGCCCACTGGCAGATGCCGCCCGCCACCATCGGCATCACCGCGATGCCGGGGATCAGCATGCCGATGCCGATGCCGGTCGGCGACGGCAGGAAGCGCTTGAACCGGGGCTCGAGAATGGTGATGACGATGCCGAGGATCACGGCGATCAGCATGGCGTCGAAGCAGCCCCGCGGCAGCGCGCTCAGGCCCTGGTTCAGCAGCTCCGCGAAGCCCGCCCACTTGACGCTGATTGGCGAGGTCAGGCCATCGCCGCCGATGCCGTACTGCCGCCGCAGCGCCGGGTAGACGAAGGACACCGCGAGCGCCCCGACCGGGACCGCCATGAGCTGCATGATCGTGAGGCTGCGGTTCGAGGAGCCGACGATCTTCCCGGACTTGAAGGTCTGCATCAGGTGCTCGCCGTTGGCGGCCACCGTCCCCGACATGCCGGAGCCGATCATGTTGTGGCTCATGCTCCCGGGCGAGAGCACCGCGAACACGGCCTGCATCAGGTTCGCCATCGCGCTGATCGGCGCCCAGTTGGTTTCACCCAGCACGCGTGCTCCCACCAGCATCAGCAGGAACGAAAACACCAGCGACACGATCGTGAGCCAGATCGGGAAGCCGAGGCTCACCTGCTGGACGACGCACAGGATCACGCTCAGGACCACGACGCCGATCACCACCCAGCGGATCGGGAAATCAGTGCTGCTCACGTCCTTCGCGGAGAAACTGGTGAACGTCTTCACGATCAGCTTCCACTTGAGGATCAGGGCGGTGAGTCCGCCCGCCACCAGCAGCCCGGTGGCCGGCCACATCACCCATCGCAGCACCGGCTGGAACGCCTGCTCCGGAACGATGCCGTTCTGCACCAGGAGCGGCGGCGCGATCACCCAGGACAGCACCATGCCGAGTCCCATCGAGAGCGCCACCCGGGCGCCCACCAGCAGTCCGCCGCCGAAGGACAGCACGCTCACCTCGGTGCCCATGCGGAGCGCGTGGCCGGTCGCGCCAAACGGGATGTCGCCGGGCAGGAGCTTGAGCGGGCCATCACGCAGCCAGGCGATCACGGCACTGATGCCCATGCCGGCGCCGAGGGCCGCCACCCTGGGCCCCGCCTGCTTGGGCCCCTCATCGAGCACCAGCAGCGTCTCGCCGGCAGCGGTGCCGTCGGCGAACGTGAGGTTCTCCTCGTCGATGTAGTGCTTGCGGACCGGCACCGCGAGCAGCACGCCGATCAGGCCCGAGATGGTGAGCCACAGGAACGTCTGCATGATCGAGAGATGGAGGCTGAAGCCGAGCTCGGGCTTCTGGTTCAGCATGTCGATCGCCGCCAGCACGACGCACATGAAGCCGGCCTGGCCGGCGGCCGTGCCGGCGGTCTGCACCATGTTCCATTCGTAGCGGTTGCTGCGGACGCGCGTGACCAGCGCGATGAGCGTGAGCAGGATGTAGCCGAAGAAGGCGCTCACCACCGAGATGTTCGGTCCGTAGCCGATCTTGAGCACCACGTACGGGTAGGACCCCGCAATCATCGCGGCCACCAGCATCGAAACGCCGATGGCGCGGATCGACAGCTCGCGACGCGGGGCGCCATGCGGTGCGGGCGCGGTGACGGATCGGTCTTCAGCGGGCTGGGCCAACGGTCACCTCCGTTCGGGGGACTTCAGCACCTTCGCCGTTTCCGGCTGCAGGTCGTACAGCGTCTGGTACTTGGTCGTGAGGTAGCGGATGTAGGGCTCCACCGACATCGGGCTGCCGGTCGTGCGCGTCACCAGCTCGTCGGCGGTGAACTTGGCTCCCGGCCGGTACACGTTCTCGCGCAGCCAGGCGTGGAGCCCCGCGAACTCGCCGCGGCCGACCTCGTCGGGGATCGACGGGCGGGCGCGGACGGCGGTCTCGTAGAACTGCGCGCTGAGGATGTTCCCCAGCGTGTAGCCCTGGAATTGACCGCCGACCATCCCGGCAAACCAGTGCACGTCCTGCAGCACCCCGTTCCGGTCGTCCGGCGAAGCGACCCCGAGGTCGGACTCGTAGCGCGCGCGCCAGGCCTCCGGCAGGTCCTTGACCGCCAGCCGGCCCTCGAGCATCTCCAGCTCGAGATCGAATCGGATCATCACGTGCAGGTTGTACGTCACCTCGTCGGCGTCGACGCGGATCAGCGAGCGTTCGACCTTGTTGATCGCGCGGTAGAACGCATCGACCGGGACCCCGTCGAGCCCGCCGAAGGTCTTCTGGAGCTTCGGATAGAAGTGGTTCCAGAACGGCCGGCTGCGGCCGACCAGGTTCTCCCACAGTCGCGACTGGCTCTCGTGAACGCCGGATGACGCCCCGTTGGCGAGCGGCGTGCCTTCGTAGGAGCGGTCGATTCCCTGCTCGTACATCGCATGCCCGGATTCGTGCAGCGTGCTGAAGAGGGCGTCGCTCAAGTCGTCCTCGCGGCCACGTGTCGTGATGCGGACGTCGCCCAGCGAGAACTTGGTCATGAAGGGATGATGCGTGAGGTCCTGCCGGCCACGTTCGAAGTCGTAGCCGAAGGCGCGGATCACCTCGATGCCGAAGTCGAGCTGGCGGTCGAGCGGCACCTTCCGCCCCAGGCAGGAATCGTCGGGCTTGGGCTGCGCGGTGATGGCGCGCACGATCGGCACCAGGCGCGCCCGCAGCTCGCCGAACACCGCCTTCACCGTCGACGCCTTCATCCCGTAGTCCGAGAAGTCGATCAGGGGATCGGCGATGTGCTCGGAGCCGGGGAAGCACTCCGCAGTGCGGCGGCTCAGGTCGAGGGTCTTCTCGAGGATCGGACGCATCCGTGCGAAGTCGTTCGCCGGGCGCGCCGTGGTCCACGCCTGGTACGAATGCGCGGCGTGCAGGCTGGTCTCCGACACGAGGGCGGCCGGAATGCGCGTCGCCTGGTCGAACTCACGGCGCGTGACGCGGACCAGGCTCGCTTCGTCGGAATCGTGAGGGAGCTTCGCCGTCTCGGGCTCGAGCCGGTCGAGGAGCCGGCCGATCGCAGGATCGGTGAGCCGCTCGTGTGCGAGCCGCGACAGCAGGCCCATCTGGCGGCCGCGGGCCTCGGCTCCGCCGGGCGGCATGTAGGTGGTCTGGTCCCAGCTCAGCAGGGACGTGGTCATGCGGAGGTCGAAGATTTCCGCAAGACGGGACTTGAGCTCGGCAAGATGATCCATCGGTCCTCCTCCGAAGCGGGCTCACGCTGTGGAC
>DAIUEO010000091.1:0-15065 GCA_036845125.1 Candidatus Eiseniibacteriota bacterium
GCGCATCTGCTCGGTGCTGCGCTATGCCGGCGAGCGCGGGCTCGAGCCGGCGCCCGCCGTGCCGCTCGACATGGAGGAGGAGACGGCGTTGATCCGCCAGCTCGCCCGCTTCCCGGAGGTCGTGCGCGGGGCGGCGTTCGCGCGCGAGCCGCACCGGGTGCCGACCTACCTGGTCGAGACCGCGGCCGCGTTCCACCGCTTCTACCATCAGTGCCGCGTCGTGACCGAGGACGTGCCGCGCTCGCGCGCCCGGCTCCAGCTCGTCGATGCCGCGCGGGTCGTGCTGCGGAACGGACTGGATCTCCTGGGCGTCTCGGCGCCCGAGCGCATGGAGCGGACCGCGGAGCCGGTGGCATGAGCCGGATCCTCGTCGTGGGATCGGTGGCGCTCGATTCGATCGCCACGCCCTTCGGCTCCGTGGAGGAGGCGCTCGGCGGGTCCGCCTCGTATTTCGCGATCTCGGCCAGTCACTTCGCGCGGGTCGCGGTGGTGGCGGTGGTCGGGGAGGACTTCCCGGCCGCGCACGTCGACCTCTTCCGCCGGCGTGGCGTCGACGTCACCGGACTCGCCACGGTTCCCGCTGGACGCACGTTCCGCTGGCGCGGCGAGTACGGCGCGGAGCTCGGGCACGCGCACACCCTCGAGACCCAGCTCAACGTCTTCTCGGCGTTCCATCCGCGGCTCGAGGCGGTGCACCGCGATCTGCCGTTCGTGTTCCTCGCGAACATCGACCCCGATCTCCAGCTCGAGGTGCTGAAGCAGATGAACCGGCCGCGGCTCGTCCTCTCGGACACCATGAACTACTGGATCGCCCGCAAGCCGGACCGCGTGCTCGACGTCCTGCGGGAGGTCGACATCGCGCTCCTCAACGAGGAGGAGGCGCGGGCGCTGGCCGGCGAGACCCTGCTCGTCCGTGCCGCGGATCGGCTGCTCGAACAGGGCGCCCGGGCCGTGCTCATCAAGAAGGGGGAGCACGGGGCGCTGTTCCGCTCCCACGAGGAGCGCTTCTTCATCCCCGCCTATCCGCTCGCGACCCTGAGCGATCCGACGGGGGCCGGCGACTCGTTCGCGGGCGGTTTCCTGGGATGGATCGCGCGCGCCGGGAATCTCGAGGCCGACACCGTCCGCCAGGCGCTCTCGTGCGGCGCGGTCATGGCGTCGATCGCCATCGAAGGGTTCAGCCCGCAGCGCCTGGCCGAGGCGCATCCGGACGAGGTGCGCGAGCGGCTGCGCCAGCTGCACGGAATGGTGCGCTATCCGCTCGACCCCTCGTGGGAGGCAGGCTGAAAGCCCTTCGGGGAGCCGCAATCGTCATGCTATGATCGGCGCGCCATGATGGCGCCTATCCGTCACGGATCACACCGACATCGCAACGGAGGTCAGGGAATGACGGTCGATTCGTCCGATGCACATTGGGTTCGCCGCGCCGAGGATGCGATCCGCACCCTGCGGGACGTCGAGGGCGCCTCGATCCGTCTCGAGGGTGACGAGATCCGCGAGATCCACGTGGTCACCACCTCGGAGCGCTCGGCCAAGCACATCGTGCGCGACATCCAGAGCCTGCTGCTCGCACGATTCCGCCGCTCGATCGACCATCGCGTGGTCTCGATCGCCTTCGCCCGGCCGGAAGAGACGCTGGCGCGGACGTTCCCGATCCCGGTCGACCACCACGACGTGACGTCGGCCGTCGAGCCCGCGGCCGCCATCGGGCGGATCCGCTTCGGCAGTGTGAACCTCTTCGTCAACGGGACCCGCAGCCAGGCCCAGGTGGAACTGCACTGGAAGGGCGTCCCGCACATGGGAAGCGCCTCGGGGGTCGCGAGCCGCGAAGCCGGCAACCGGCTCCTGGTGCAGGCCACGCTGAGCGCCGTTCAGGAATTCCTCGACGAAGGCCTCGGCCTCGGGCTTCTCGACATCGCCACCGTCCAGATCGGGCGCAAGCACGTCCTCGTCGTGGCGCTCGAGTTGCTTGCCCACCGCGACCAGAAAACGCTGGTGGGAAGCTGCACGGTCGAGGATGATGCGCAGCAGGCAGTGGTGCTCGCCACCCTGTCCGCATTGAATCGAGTTCTCGGCGGGATCCCGACCCGGGAGCCTACCGAGTACATCTTGGGGCCGACACCGTCGTAAGGAGGTCAGCGGAGCGTAGCGGTCAGAAAGCCAGCGAAGCGGACCCACTGTTTCTCTGCTGCGGTGATGAACCCTGGCAGGAAGCCGAATGAAGGAGGTGGGGTTCGTGGATACTCTTCTGGACCTGATCGTGTTACTGGCGAAGGGCGGCTGGTAGGCAGGGGCTGCCTGACGCGAATGAAGTGAGAGAGACCTCCGCGGAGATGTCGGTCCCCGATTTCGATCACGCCCCCCACGGAAGGAATCCATGAGCCCAACCCGGACGGGCCATTGGACCTGGCGGGTTCGCCTCCACTATTCGCTCGTTGTGCTGGCCGCAGTCGGAATGTTCCTCGGGATTCCGGGTGGCGCGCTGCCGTCGGTCCCGGTCCTCGCGGTCGTGCTCGCGCTGCTCGTGGTGAACGAGCTCATGCCGGTCGAGCTGCCGAGCGGCGGTTACGCCACCGCCAGCGCCGTCTTCTTCCTGCCCTGCCTCGTGGTGCTCGGCCCGTTCTGGACCGCCGCGCTCGACGTCGCGGCCACGCTGCTCGTGCAGGGGCTCGTGCTGCGGCGCCCCGCGGTGCGGATGCTCTACAACGCGGCGAACTTCGCCGTTACCGATTTCCTGGCCGGGCTCGCCTTCCTCGCGCTCGGCGGCCGGGTGGGCTCATTCGACCTCGTCGCCCACGCGGGGCCGCTCGTGGTCGCCGGCGGCGTGTACTTCCTCGTGAACTCGCTGCTCGTCTCCACCATCATCGGGCTCACCGCCGGGCCCGATCCGTGGCGGGTGTGGGAGCGCAACTTCCAGCATGGGATCCTCCATCACATCTCCTTCCTCGCCCTGGGAGTCCTGGCCACGGCCGCCTACTTCGCGGTCGGACCGTGGGCGCTCGTGCTGTTCGCGATCCCGTTCGGAGTAGCGCGGCACTCCTTCCGGCTCTACGTCGAGATCCGCTCCGACCTCAAGGATTTCGTGCGCGCACTCTCGGAGGTGCTCGAGGAGGTGGATCCCTACACGCGCCATCACTCCGCGCGGGTCGCGGAGTACGCGGTGCGCCTCGCGCGCGGGCTCCAGCTCTCGGAGCGCCGCGTCGAGGAGATCGAGTACGCCGCCTTCGTCCACGACATCGGGAAGATCGGACCGCAGCACCAGCACATCCTCCAGAAGCCCGGCTCGCTCACCCACGAGGAGCAGCGCACGTTGCGGACCCATCCCGCGGCGGGCGCCGAGATCGTGCAGAAGGTGCGCGCGCTGCGGCGCGTCTCCGACATCGTGCGCAGTCATCACGAGCGCCCGGACGGCCTCGGATATCCGTTCGGATTGCGGGCGTCGGACGTTCCGGTGGGAGCCCGCATCCTGAACGTGGCGGACGCGTTCGACGCCATGACCTCGGACCGACCCTATCGCCGCGCGCTTTCGCTCTCCGAGGCGATCGCCGAGCTCAAGCGCGGATCGGGCACGCAGTTCGACGCCGAAGTGGTGTCCTGTCTCATCCGGATGCACGACGCCGGGCAGTTCCCGCTGCTGCCGAGTCCGAGCAGCGAGGACCTGCTCCAGCTGCGCGTCCACCCGCTGCGGGCCCGGGCCTGATGCGCTATCGCGACGCCGGCGTGGACATCGCCGCGGCGGATTCCCTCAAGCACGAGATCGTCTCCGAGATCCGCTCCACCTGGGGACCGGGTGTGGTTCCCCTGAGCGGCGGCTTCGCCGGGATCATGTCGTGGCCCGACGGTGGCGCGTTGATGGCGGCCACCATGGACGGCGTCGGCACCAAGCTCCATCTGGCGATGGAGGCCGGCCGCCTCGGCGACGCGGCCGCCGACCTCGTCTATCACGGCGCGAACGACCTGCTGGTCCACGGCGCGCGCCCGGTGGCGTTCCTCGACTACGTGGCGCAGTCGCGGCTCGATCCACGCGTGGTCGCGGACGTGGTGCGCGGACTCGCGCGCGCCTGCCGCGAGGTGGGCGCGGCGCTGATCGGCGGCGAGACCGCGCAGATGCCCGACACCTACCTCGAAGGAGTGGTGGACGTCGCCGGCTGCATGCTCGGAGCTGTCGATCCCGGACACCTGCTCGAAGGCTCGCGCGTCACCGCGGGATCGATCGTGCTCGGCCTCGCGGCCGACGGGCTCCACACGAACGGATTTTCGCTCGCGCGGCGCATCCTCGCGCAGTCGAAGCTCGGCCTGGCGGATCCGCTTCCCCGCGGCGCGGGCGAGAGCGTGGGGGAGGCGCTCCTCCGCCCGCATCGCTGGTACGGGCCGGCGCTGATGCCGCTGATCGCGGCGGGCCGGATCCAGGCGCTCGCGCACGTCACCGGCGGCGGACTCTCCGGCAACCTGGTGCGGGTGCTGCCACCCGGTCTTCAGGCGCGCGTGCAATCAGGGTCGTGGCCGCGCCCGCCGCTCTTCGAGTGGCTCATCGAGGCGGGCGGCGTTCCCGAAGAGGACGCCCGCTCCGCGTTCAACCTCGGGATCGGCATGGTCGCGGTCGTGACCCCCGGACAGGCCCCCGACGTGCGTGCGGCCCTCGCGGCACGCGAAACGGTGTACGAGATCGGCTCCATCGGGGAAGGGGAATGCGCCGTCGTGTGGACTTAGATCCCGGGCGCGGTGTGGGGAGGAGGGGGGATGGAACGAGGCACGCGGGAAGCACGCGAGTTTCCGATGCCGGAGCTGATCGGGGACTCACCGGTCTGGAACGAGCTCAAGCGCTCGCTGCCGAGCATCGCCCGCTCCGGGCTGCCGGTGATGATCCTCGGTGAGACCGGGACGGGGAAGGAGCTCGTGGCGCGCATGCTGCACGCCCTGAGTGAGCGACGCTCCGGCGCGTTCGTGGCGCACAACTGCGGGGCCACGCCCGACAGCCTGATCGAGAGCGAGCTGTTCGGTCACGCGCGCGGCGCGTTCACGGGTGCGATCGCCGATCGGGCCGGCCTGTTCGAGTCGGCGAACGGCGGCACGCTGTTCCTCGACGAGATTGGGGACGCGAGCGCGCTGCTCCAGATGAAGCTGCTGCGCGTGCTGCAGGAGGGCGAGGCCCGCCGCGTGGGCGAGACGCGGGTCCAGAAGGTGGACGTCCGCGTGATCTCGGCCACGCATCACGCCCTCGAGCGTGCGGTCTCGCGCGACGGTTTCCGGCTCGACCTCTACTACCGGCTGAACACGGTGCGCCTCGAGCTGCCCGCCCTGCGGGAGCGGGGCCGCGACATCGTTCGGCTGGCCGAGGCCTTTCTCTCCCGCCCGGCCGTGGCCGCCGGCCGGCCGGCGCCGACCATCGCCCCGGACCTGGCGGCATGGATGCTGCGCCACCGCTGGCCGGGGAACGTGCGCGAGCTCGGCAACGGATGCGCGTACGCGATCCACGTGGCGGGCGCCGTCGACGAGGTGCGGCTCGCGCACTGGCCGAGGACCCCGACGTTCGAGCCCGGGGCGCGCGGCTCCGGTCTGCATGCGGAGACGCAGGAGCTCGAGGAGCGCCGGCTGCGCGAGGCGCTGCAGCGCTCGCGCGGCAACAAGACGCGCGCGGCGAAGGCGCTGGGCCTGTCGCGCCAGGGTCTGCTGAAGAAGCTGCGCCGTTACGGGCTGATCGCGGAGGAGGAAGAGACTCCGGAGCTTGACGCTCCCATGCCCTCTCCTTAGAGTGCCGCACCTTGTCCACGGGAGGGTCCGAGTGGCGCGCAAGAGCATCCGGGTCGGTCTGATCGGCGTTGGCGGGGCGGCGCAGATCAATCACATCCCCGCGCTGAAGCGCACCGAGGGGCTCGAGCTGGTCGGACTCTGCGACCGCGACCCTGAGAAGGCCTCGCGGGTCGCGCAGAAGTTCCAGGTGCCGCAGGCCTACGACCGCCTCGACGACCTGCTCAACGACGATTCGATCGACGCGGTGGACATCTGCACCCCGAACTTCCTCCACGCGCCGATGGGGATCGCCGCGCTCGAAGCCGGTAAGCACGTGCTGTGCGAGCGCCCGCTCGCGCGCAGCGCCGACGAGGCGGCCAACATGGCGAAGGCCGCGAAGAAGGCGGACCGCACGCTGCTGTGCTGCGTCCAGCATCGGTTCCGGCCGGACGCGCAGCTCCTCAAGAAGTTCGTCGACAAGGGCGACCTCGGCGAGATCTTCCTCGCCAAAGCGGGCTGGCTCCGGCAGCGCACCGAGTGGGATTCCGACGAATGGCGGCGCCAGAAGAAGGAGTCGGGCGGCGGCGTCGTGCTCGATCTCGGGTTCCAGATGCTCGACCTGTCGCTGTGGGCGCTGGGCTCGCCCGCGGTGAGCTCGGTCACCGCGAGCGTGCATCGTCAGCGGCGCGGCGAGGTCGAGGACAGTGCCACCACCTTCTTCCGCCTGGCCTCCGGCGCCACCCTCACGCTCGAGCTGACGTGGGGACTCCTCATGGAGAAGGACTTCGCCTACCTCAACCTCTTCGGTTCGGGCGGCGCGGCGCTCCTCAATCCGCTTCGCATCCACAAGGGCATGCACGGCTCGCTCGTGAACGTGACGCCCACGATGGACACCTCGCGCCACCAGTACAAGCACTCGATCGAAGCGCAGATCGCGCACTTCGCGGACGTGCTGCGGAAGAACGTGAAGCCGATGGGCACGGCCGAGGAGATCCTCCCGGTGATGCAGCTGCTCGACGCGGTCTACCGCTCGGCCGAACAGGGGAAGGAAGTGCGGCTCGATTAACCGCGACGCCCTCCGCGGCCACCTCGTGACGGGGTCCGCGGGCCTGCTGCTCGGTCTCGCGTTCCTGCCACTGCCGCTCGGGTTCCTGGCGTGGTTCGCGTTCGTGCCGCTGATCGCGGCGCTCCAGGCGCGGATCGACGCCGGGCATCCGCTGCGCGTGCTCTTCGTGACCGGCTGGGTGTTCGGGTTCGTCTTCTACCTCACCGGTACCCACTGGATCGCGCTGCTCGCCGACGTCGCGATGACGGTGCCGTGGATCAAGTACCCGGCGTGGATCGCGGCCGCGCTCTATCTCTCGATCTATCCCGGCCTGGCCACGGTCGCCGCCGGGGTGCTGGCGCGCCGCGCCCGGCTCCCGCTCGCGATCGTATTCCCCGCGGTGTGGCTCGCGATGGAGGAGCTGCGCGCCTCCGGCGAGCTGGGCTTCCCATGGTTTCAGCCCGGCTACACGCAGCACGCGTACGCGCCGGTGATCCAGCTCGCGAGCCTCGGCAGTGTGAGCCTCGTCACGCTTTGGGTGCTCGCCGTGAACGTGCTGGTCTGGCTCGCCTGGCGCGGGCCGGCGCGCCTGCGGAGCGCGCTCGGCGCGCTGCTGCTGCTGGCCCTGCCGTGGGCGTGGGGGACGCGGGTGCTCGGTGCGTCGCCGGCGGCGGACGGGCCGGCGGTGGCACTCGTCCAAGGCAACATCGCCGGCGAGATCAAGTGGTCGGGCCGGCACCAGCAGGAGATCCTCGACGCCTACCTGCGGCTCTCGAGCACCGGCGTCGCGGACTCACTTCATCCGGGCATCGTGATCTGGCCGGAGACGGCGACCGGGACCTACCTGAGACAGCAGGTGGACCAACTGATCGCCATCTACTCGTGGACGGCGGAACATCGGGTTCCGATCGTCGCGGGGCACCCGTTCTCGCGTCCGGACTCGACCGGGCGCCAGCGTTTCTACAATTCGGCGAGCGTGTTCGATGTCCTGGCCGGGCCGTCGCCGATTTATGCGAAGCGGCATCTCGTCCCGTTCGGCGAGCGCATGCCGTTCCAGTCGCTGATCCCGGCGCTCGGGAAATTCGACATGGGACAGGCCGAGTGGACGCCGGGGCGGGAGGCGGTGCTGTTCCCGAGCCCCGCCGGTCCGTTCGGCGTGCTGATCTGCTTCGAGGCGATCTTCCCGGATCTTCCGCGCGACGACGTGCGGCACGGTGCGCGCTGGCTCGTCAACATTACCAACGACGAGTGGTTCGGAAACGGCGCCGCGCTCCAGCAGCACGCCGCCATGGCGGTCTTCCGCGCGGTGGAAAACCACGTGCCGCTCGCGCGCTGCGCGAACACCGGGCTCACGCTGTTCGCCGACGCGAACGGGCGCGTCACGCACCGGCTGCCGGTGTTCGAGGCAGGCGTGCTCGTGGCGCGGCTCGCGGCCCCCGGTGCGCCGACGCCGTTCACGCGCTTCGGCGACTGGCCCGGCGCCATCGCCGGCATCGTGGTGGCCCTGGGCGCGCTGCGCGCGTTGTTCGCGGGCCAGCGCGTTGACAGGCCCGTACCGCGGTGACTAGGATGCGACTTCGCCGGTCGCATCGTCCTCATTCGCGGGGTCGCGCATTTCGCCCAGTGAGCCACAGCCCGTGAACCGTCGCGTCGCAGTTCTCGGCGCCACCGGACTGGTCGGCCAGATGATGGTTCGCCTGCTCGACCAGCGTGATTTTCCGGTCGCGCACCTGCGCCTGCTCGCGAGCGACCGCGCCGCCGACCGGTCCTCGAGCTTCCGCGGTGAAACCCTTCCGGTCGAGGCGGTTGGACCCGGCTCCTTCGAAGGGGTCGAGATCGCGCTCTTCGCCTCCGCCAACGCGGTGAGCGAGCAATGGGCCGGCGTGGCCCAGGCGGCGGGCGCCCGGGTCGTCGACAACAGCAGCGCATTCCGCTACCGGCCGGAGATCCCGCTCGTGGTGCCGGAGGTGAACGGTCACCTGCTCGAGAGCCGCCCTACGCTGGTCGCCAATCCGAACTGCTCGACGATCGGGATCGTGATGGCGCTCGCGCCGCTCGTCAGGGTTGCGGGTCTGAGCAAGCTCGTGGTGGCCACGTATCAATCGGTCTCGGGCGGTGGCAGCGAGCCGCTCGCGGAGCTCGAGCGCGGCATCCGCGCCGGCCTCGACGGCCCGCCGCCGCGGCAGCCGGGCGGATCGGAAGCGTTCGCCTACAACGTGCTGCCGCACATCGACCGCTTCGAGTCGAACGGATACACGCGCGAGGAGATGAAAATCGTGTGGGAGACGCGAAAGCTGCTCGACCTGCCGGCGCTCCCGGTCTCGGCGACGGCGTGCCGCGTCCCGGTGCGGGTCGGACACACCGCGGCCGTCCACGCGGTGTTCGACCGCGCGATCGAGCCCGACGAGGCGCGCGAGCGCTGGCGGTCGTTCCCGGGCGTGGAAGTGCTCGACGATCCCGGAGCGGGCATCTATCCGACCGCCCTGCAGGCGGCCGGGCGCGACACGGTGCTGGTCGGACGCGCGCGGCGCGACCTGGCCGAGCCCAACGGGCTCAGCTTCTTCGTGGCGTCGGACAACCTGCGGAAGGGCGCGGCGCTCAATGCGATCCAGATCGCCGAAGCGCTGTCGCGGGTGGAGGTGACCTCGTGACCGAGGCCCGCCTGCGTCCCGGCGTCGGAGTCCTGCTGCTCGGCAGCATGGCCGGCTCGTTCGTCGCGGCGCGCCTCGAGACCGCCCTCGGCTGTCTCGCGCTGTCGCTCGCGGTGGCGTGGCTGGCGGCCGCACCGCGCCCGGCGCGCGGGTGGTTCCTCTCGCTCGCGGGTGGGAGCCTGGTGGCCATCGTGCTCAATGCGTACCTGGTCGCGGGACGGGATCTCGGCTGGCCCGTCCTGTTCGGCCGGGCCGCGACGCTCGAGGGTGTCCGCCACGGCGTGCTGCTCGCGCTGCGCCTCGTGGGAGCGGCGGTGGCGCTCAAGGCGCTGGCGGCCGTGTGGCCCGGCGAACGCGCGGCCGACGAGATCGCGCGCCTGATGGGGCCGCTCGAACGGATCGGCGTGCCGGTGCGGGATCTGCGATCGGTGGTGGGGCTCGCGCTACGCTTCGGTCCGCTGCTGCCCTCCGAACTCGGGCGCATCCGCCGCCTCCAGGAACAACGCGCCGGACGGCGCGGGTCCGGAATCCGGGAACGCATCGAGGACGTGACGTCGGTCGTGGTGCCGGCGATGGTGTCCACGCTCGAGCGCGCCGAGCGGGTGGCGCTCGCGCTCGAGGCCAGGCACTACGGGACGCGGAGTCCGGCGGCGGCCACCGGCGGACGCCGGCTCTATGCGATCGGCGCCGCCTCCGTGCTGGCGATCGCCCTCGTGTGGCGTGGATGAATGCGCATCTTCGGGCTCGTGCTGGCCTACGACGGCACCGACTTTTCGGGCTGGCAGGTGCAGCCGCGCCGGCGGACCGTACAGGGAGTGCTGGAACAGGCGCTCGAGGAGGCGGTGGGACCCGCGGTGGATGTCGCGGCGGCCGGTCGCACGGATGCCGGAGTGCACGCGCGGGGGCAGGTGGTGTCCTTCCGCTCCGACACGGGGCTTCCGTCACGGGCGCTGGCGCCGCGCCTCAACCGGGTGCTGCCGGCGGACGTCCGGGTGCGGCGCGGGGTGGAAGTCCCGGAGGGTTTTCACGCGCGCTTCTCGGCCACGTCTCGGAGCTACGCCTACGAGCTGCTGGACGAAGAGGACGTGCTGCGCGGCCGGTTTGCCTGGTGTCCGCCGCGCCGCCGCGAGTGTGCACGGCTGGAGGAGGCCACCTCGGTGCTGATCGGTGAACACGATTGCTCGGCATTCCGCACGCAGGGGGGGAACGCCGGCTCACCGGTGTGCCGCATCACGCGCGCGGCCTGGGTGCCGACCGGCCACGGCGTGCGCTTCGAGATCACGGCGAACCATTTCCTGTATCGCATGGTGCGGAACGTCGTCGGCACCGCGCTCGAGGCCGCGATGACCGCCGATCCGGCCTCGGGCGTGCGCGAGGTGCTCGCAAGCCGCGACCGCGGGAAGGCCGGGACGACCGCGCCACCCCACGCGCTGTCGCTCGAGTCGGTGTGTTATCCGGAGCCCTGGTCATGAACACGACGAAACTGATGCTGGTGCTGGCCGCCGCGGCGCTCGCCGCACCGGGTGGGGCTTCCGCCAAGCCCGCCGACCCCATCTCGTCGAGCCGCCGCAACGCGATCGTGATCGCGGCGGAGAAGGTGAGCCCGGCGGTGGTGTCGGTGAGCGTGGTGGCGACCCGCGTGGTCCGCACCGACCCCTTCGGCGGCATGCTGCGCGACGAGTTCTTCGATCGCTTCTACCCGCCCATGGAATACCGCGAGCGCATTCCCGGCCTCGGGTCGGGCGTGATCGTCGAGGGCGACGGCACGATCCTCACCAACGAGCACGTGGTGCATTCGGCCGAGGAGATCACGGTCACGTTGAGCGACGGACGCCAGATCCCGGCCAAGGTGCTGGGCTCGAGCGCCACCTACGATCTCGCCGTGCTCAAGATCACGGGCACGAAGCTCCCGGTGGCACCCCTCGGGAACAGCGACAAGCTGCTGGTCGGCGAGTGGGCGATCGCGATCGGCAATCCCTTCGGCTACCTGCTGGCCGACGCCGAGCCGACCGTGACGGCGGGCGTCATCAGCGCCACGCGGCGCGACATCAAGCGCACCGACAACGCCGAAGGCATCTACAAGAACATGATCCAGACCGATGCCGCCATCAATCCCGGGAACAGCGGCGGCCCGCTCGTCAACGGCGACGGCGAGGTGATCGGCATCAACACCTTCATCTTCACGCAGGGCGGCGGCTCGCTCGGGATCGGATTCGCGATCCCGATCAACCTCGCGCGGCGGCTGCTGGGGGAGATCCGGCAGTACGGCCGCGTGCGGTCCGCATGGCCCGGCATGCAGGTGCAGCCGGTCACTCCTTATATTGCGCAGCGTCTCGGGCTCCCGAAGGCCGAGGGGCTCATCGTGTCGCGGGTCGCGGCCGGCGGGCCGGCGGCGCGCGCGGGAGTGCAGGTCGGAGACCTGCTGATGCGGGTCAATGCCTTCGATGTCCGCACCGTCGACGACGCGCAGAAGAGCCTGTACGGAGCCTCGGTCGGGGACCGGCTGAACCTGGTGCTCACGCGCCAGGGAAAGACCATCGAGACCAGCCTGGTGCTCGAGGAAGCGCCGCGGGAGGAATCGTGATCGAGCGGTATGTCCGCGACGACATGAAGGGCATCTGGAGCGACGAGCGGCGGCTCGCCCTGTGGCTCGAGGTCGAGTTGGCGGTCACCGCCGAGCGCGAGCGGCGCGGACTGGTGCCGGCGGGCGTCAGCGAGCGGCTGAGGCTCTCGTGCCGGATCGACGTGCGCCGCATGGCCGAGATCGAGGACCGCGTGCGCCACGACGTGATCGCGTTCCTCTCGATGGTGGCCGAATCGGGCGGCGAGGACGCGCGGCACCTCCATGTCGGCATGACGTCGTCGGACCTGGTCGACACCGCACTCGCGATGCAGATCCGCGAGGCCGGGCAACTGCTGCTCGCGGACCTGGCGCGGGTGCGACGCGCGGCGCACGGGCTCGCGGTGCGCTACCGCACGACGCCGATGGTGGGCCGCACCCACGGCATGCACGCCGAGCCGATCACGTTCGGCCTCAAGTGCCTCGGCTGGAGCGAGGAGCTCGGTCGCAGCGTCCGGCGGCTCGCGTGGGCACTCGAGGAGGCTGCCTACGGCAAGCTCTCGGGAGCGGTCGGCACGCTGGCGCATCTCGACGCCGCGATCGAAGCGGGCGCACTCGAGTTGCTCGGGCTCGAGCCGGAGCCGGTGGCCATCCAGGTGGTGCCGCGCGACCGCCACGCCGCCCTGCTCGCCGCGATGGCGGTGGCCGCGGGAACGTTCGAGCGGATCGCCCTCGAGATCCGTCACCTCCAGCGCACCGAGGTCGGCGAGGTCGAGGAGCCCTTCGAGAGCGAACAGAAGGGCTCCTCGGCCATGCCCCACAAGCGCAACCCGGTCCGCTGCGAACGGATCTGCGGGCTCGCGCGGCTTCCGCGCGGCCATGCGCTCGCCGCCTTCGAGAACCAGGCGCTGTGGCACGAGCGCGACATCAGCCACTCGTCGGTCGAGCGCGTGATCCTGCCCGACGCCTTCGAGGTGCTCGACTTCATCGCGGCCGAGCTGTGGGACGTGCTCGAACGACTCGTGGTCCACCCCGAGCGGATGCTCCGGAACCTGAATGCGGGGGGCGGGCTCGTCCACTCGCAGCAGGTGCTGCTCGCACTCGTGGACGCCGGGCTCGCGCGCGACGCCGCGTATGCGATCGTGCAGCGTCACGCGATGGCGGCGCTCGACGGCGGACCGCCCTTCCGCGACGGACTCGAGGGCGATCCCGAGGTACGGCAGCGGCTGGGCGAGAGGCTCGGCGGCTGCTTCCGCCTGGAAGGCAGCCTCAAGAACGTGGACGAGCTGTTCGCTCGAGCGGAGCCCCCCGAATGACCGTGGTCCTGAAGCCGGTGCATGCGTACACGACGGAGGATCTGGACGACCCGGCGGCGGTGTCCGCCGCGCTCAAGGCGCGCGGCGTGAGCCTCGATGCCGAGGAGGTCGTGCTGCTGCCGCAGCTGCTGGGGCGCCCGCCGCTCTGGCCCGAGGCCGTGCTGTTCGGAATCCTGTGGAGCGAGCACTGCTCGTACAAGTCGACGCGGCACCTGCTGAAGCGCCTGCCCACCGTGGCGCCGCAGGTGGTGATCGGACCGGGCGAGGATGCGGGCGTGGTGGCGCTGCCCGCGCCCTGCCAGGACACGGTGCTGGTGCTGGCCCACGAGAGCCACAACCATCCGAGCCAGGTGCTGCCGGTCGAGGGCGCGGCCACCGGGGTCGGCGGCATCGTGCGCGACGTGGCGTGCATGGGCGCCGAGGTGGTCGGCGTGCTCGACGGGCTCCGCATGGGCGATCCGCGGAGCGGCGTGCACGCGCGCGACGTGGTCCGCGGCGTGGTGCAGGGGATCGCCGACTACGGCAACGCGCTCGGCGTCCCCAACCTGGGGGGCGATCTCTGGTTCGACCGCCGTTACACGACCAACTGCCTCGTCAACGTGATGGCGGCGGGCGTGGCGCCGCGCGACGGCGTGCTGCGGAGCCGCGTGCCCGAAGGCCCCGGTCCGTGGGCGGTGATCATCGTCGGGAAGCCGACCGATGAGAGCGGCTTCGGCGGTGCGGCGTTCGCGAGCGAGGGCCTCTCGGGCGAGGACCGCCGCGAGGCGGTGCAGCTGCCGGATCCCTTCCTCAAGCGAGTGCTGAACGTGGCGCACCGCGAGGTGTTCGCACGCGTCGCGGCGCGCGGAATCCCGGTCGGCTTCAAGGACCTCGGCGCCGGCGGCGTGGCGTGCGCCACCAGCGAGATCGCGGCCGCCGGAGGCCGCGGCGCGGTGATCGAGCTCGAGCGCCTGCATCGGGTCGAGCGCTCATTGCCGCCCGAAGTCCTGCTCTGCGCCGAGACCCAGGAGCGCTACTGCTGGGTGGTGCCCGAGTCCTTCGCTGCCGAGCTGTGCGACATCTACAACCGCGAGTTCGCGCTCGGCGAAGTGTTCCCGGGCGCCGCGGCGCGCGACATCGGCCGCGCGGTCGACGAGGACCGCTACCGTGTCACCTGGAACGGGAAGACGGTGATCGACTGTCCGGTCCAGGCCATCACCACGGGGCGCAAGGCCCCACGTGCGGCCACCCGGCGCGCGCCGGCGGCCCCGAGAAAGGCGCGCAAGCCGCATGTGCCGCCGCACGAGGCGCTGTTGCAGCTGCTCTCGTCGCTCAATCTCTGCTCGCGCGACTATCTCTTCCGCCACTACGACAGCGAGGTGCAGGGGCGGACCTGGCTGAGGCCCGGAGAAGGCGACGCGGTGGTGATCCGCCCGGTGCCCGACCGCGCGCTGGGCGTCGCATTCGCGCTCGGCGGCAATCCCTACTGGTGCGAGGCCGATCCCGAGCTCGGCGCCCGCCACGCGGTCGCCGAGGCGGCACGCAACGTCGCCGCGGTGGGAGCGCGGCCGTGGGCGCTCACCGACTGTCTCAACTTCGGTCCGCCCGAGGATCCCGAGGTGATGGGGGACTTCGAATCGACCATCGAGGGGCTCGCGGTGGCGGCCACCGCGCTGGGTGGCAGCGCCGCGCGCGGCGCGGCGCTGCCGTTCGTGAGCGGCAACGTCAGTCTCTACAACCAGGCCGGCCCGCGTTCGATTCCGCCCACCCCGATCGTCATGTGT
>DAIUEO010000092.1:0-15055 GCA_036845125.1 Candidatus Eiseniibacteriota bacterium
GCCGCCGGCCCGGAGCTGGACCAGATAGATCCCGGGGCGCACCACGTGTCCGTTGCGATCGAGACCGTCCCACACGATCGCGCCGTTCCCGACTCCCGAGAACTCGCGCAGCTTCCGTCCCGTGAGGTCGTAGACGGCGCCGTCGTAGGCGGAACCGTTGCCGACCACGCGGAGCCCCGTGCCGATCAGCGTGACGCGGGACGGGTTGGGATAGACGCGCGCCGAGAGCCGGTCCACGGCGGGCGGCGCCGGCGGCGCGTAACCGGGGTCGAACACGTGGAGGCCGGCAGAGCTCCCCATCCACATCTTCCCGGACGCCGGATCGAGCCGGATCGCCCGCACGACCTCGCTGCCGAGCGGCGAGTTGTCGCTCGTATAGTCCACGCGCACCGCGCCGTTGCGCTCGTACACGCGCACGCCGTTCACCGTTCCCGCCCACACGCTGCCGTCGGCCCCGACTTCGAGCGGATGACCCGCGACGTCGGGCGGCGCCGCCAGCACGGGGTAGAGCGCGCGGAACTGGGCGTTCAGGGTGTTGTACCAGCGCACGTCGTTCGAGGACTGGACCCAGAGTGTGTCCCCGGAGAGGGCGAGGCCGCGCACGTCGAGCGTGGGCTGATCGGTGGTGCGGAAGAAGCCTTGTGCCACGGCCGGCGGATCGAAGTACTGGACCCCGCTTCCCGTCGTTCCGAACCACACTCGACCGTTCCGGTCGGTGATGAGGCTCAGGATGCGGCCCGTGAGGAGCCCCTCCGCCGTGCCCCACGTCGCGACGTAGGCGCCCGTGCTGTCGTACTCGTCGATTCCGATCGGGAGGAACGCCGGGGTCTCGCGCTGGGGGCTGTCCATGCCGAGCCAGATGCCGCCCGCCGAATCCACGGTGCTGCCCACGGCGAACGTGTGGCGCACGCTGACGAGGTCGCCCGGCCAGCTCGAGAGCCGCGTGAACGACGGCGGATCCACCGAGTCGTCGAGGAACTCGATCGCGCCGGGCGTATTGGCTGCCAGGTCGGGGACCCCCCAGGTTCCGAACCACTTGGGACCGCCGGGCTGGATGAGGAGCGCGAACGCGAATGCCGCATTCTGGAAGGCGGTGTCGGGATTGCATCCCGGCAGACGGCAGGGACCGGAGGGCCAGATCTTCCACTTCGTCCCATCGAAACGTCCGATTCCCTCCTCCGCGGTGTTCACGTAGACCCGCGGACCGTCGATCGCGATGTTCGTGACGTTGTTCCCGGGCGGTGACGGCGCGGGGTAATTGGGCCACGGTGCAGCCGGCGCCTGCTCCACCACGCCGTCGCGGTTGGCGGCGTAGACCGTGCCGTCCGGCGCAATCGCCGGCACGAACCACAGATCGCGCGGCTGGCGCGAGATCGGCGCCCCCGGATAGGCGATCCAGCCCGTGCCGCTCCAGCGGAAGAGACCGCCGGCGGTCGCCGCGATCACGGTGCCGCGGTCGTCGTGGATCGCGCGGAACCCGCCGAGTCCACCCTGCCGCACCCACTGGACGCCGTTCCAGCGGAACGGCGTGACCCACGCCCCGTCGGTGGAGAACGCGAACAGGTCGGTCCCGTCGAAGGCCAGCATCTCGACGCGCACCGTGGGAAGCCCGGTGACGAACCGCTGCCACGTCTGGAGCTGGTCGCTCAAGCGCGCGAGGTAGACGCCGTCGAGCGTGGAGATCCACACCGAATCATCGTCCACGACGATCGCAGTGACGGTGTCACTGCCGAACGGCGATGGATTGACGCCATCGGGCAGGCTCGTAACCGTGCGGCCGTTCCAGAACGCGAGTCCGGCCGGGGTGCCGGCCAGCACGGTGTCCCCCACCGTATGCAGGCAGGTAATGACCTGGGACCGCAGGCCATCGAATTCGCTGACCAGGCCCCAGCGGCCGTCCGGATCGCGGTGGCTGATCCCGGCGCCGTCGGTCCCCACCCACAGTCGCCCGGTGCGGTCCCGGGCGAGCGCGGTGAGTGCATTGCTGGCGACGCCGCTCGGCTCGCGCACGAACTGCTCGAAGGTGTGCGACACGCGGTCGAAGCGCAGCAGCCCGGCCTGGAGCGTCGAGCACCAGACCTCGGTCGTGTCGGCGATCATCTCCGTGTAGCGGTAGGCGCGCAGCCAGCTGGTCCAGGCGCCGCTCCGCGCCTGCGCCGAGGCCGGCGGCGCGAGTGTGACGAGAATCAAGGTGGCGGGCCCGAGGCCGCGCCAGAACCGGTTCATGACTACTCCACGCGGCCGAAGAGATCGACGAGCCTGAGCTTCCACACCATCCATACCGCCTCCCAGATGATGCGGCGACTCATCTTGGAGCTGCCGGCCCGGCGGTCGACGAACATGATCGGGATCTCGACGATCGTCATGCCCTTCCTCCAGCACTTGAAGGACATCTCGATCTGGAAGGCGTAGCCGTCGGACTGCACCTTGTCGAGGTTCACCGACTCGAGCGCACGGCGCCGGAAACACTTGTAGCCGCCGGTGGCGTCGTTGACCGGCAGCCCGGTGACGAAGCGCGTGTAGCGGTTCGCGAGGTACGAGAGGACGAGCCGCTGGATGGGCCAGTTCACCACGGTCACGCCGTGCAGGTAGCGCGAGCCGAGCACCACGTCGGCACGCTCGGCGTGCTCGAGGAACGTGCCGATGCTGTCGGGATCGTGCGAGAAGTCGGCGTCCATCTCGAAGATGTATTCGGCGCCGTGCTCGAGCGCGTAACGGAAGCCCGCGCGGTAGGCGGAGCCGAGCCCCATCTTCCCCGCGCGCTCGATCAGGTGGATGCGCGGGTTGCGCGCCATCCAGTCGCGGACGAAGGCGCCGGTGCCGTCCGGCGAGCCGTCGTCGACCACCAGCACGTTGAGGTCGTACGGGAGCGCGAGCAGGCGCGTGAGCAGGGGCTCGATGTTCTCCCGCTCGTTATAGGTGGGCACGATCACCAGCCGCTTCATGCGACGGCCCCCGGGGCGGCCTCCGCGGCCGGGGTGGGAATCCGCGCGCGGCGCCGGGCGAGCAGGTCCACTACGAGGAGCGCGAGCGCGGCGCCGAGGCTCGCGAGGGAGATCGCGAGCCCGGTGCGCATCGGGCTCGAATCGAATCGGAACACGACCGTGTGCTTGCCGGGCGGCACCACCACCGCACGCAGCAGGTAGTCGGCCTTGAGTACCTCGGCCGGCCGGCCGTTCACGGTCGCCTTCCAGTCCGGGTACCAGGCATCGGCGAGGCGGAGCAGGCCCGCCCCCGGACCCGGGTTGTCCACATCGATCGTCACGTCGTTCAGCCGATAGGAGGTGATGCGGGCGGTCGCGTCCGGAGCGGGGCCGATCGCGGTGCCGGGCTCCTTCTCGAGATAGGTGAGCGGGGCGCTGTCCTCGGCGTTCTTCACCGAATCGAGGATCGCCTTCGCCGGCGTCACGACCCGGTAGCGGTCCACCACCGTCGCGCGCGGGAGCGCGAGCAGGTTCTCGTACACGACGCCGGTCCCCCGGTGCACCTCCTTGAGGAACGGCGGCAGGCCCTCGAGCGGCTGGCGGGTGACGAGATAGCGGATGTTGAGCAGCCGCATCCAGCCGTAGTTGAACGCGAGCTGCGCGTCGAGGAAGTCCTGAATGAGCTGCGGCTTCGCGGCGTGATAGCCACCGAGCGAGGCGATGGCGAATCCCGAGTAGCGGTTGTTCTGGAAGTCCGACTGCTCGACGGGAAGGATGCGGAAGGTGCCGGGCGGCCCGGCCTTCTCGAGGAAGTCCACGATGTCGTCGCGGCCAATGTCGAGATTGCGCTGGAGGGGATCGCCGATCACGGGCTCCATCAGCCGGTGGCTCATCGGGAAGAGCTCGATGCCGATCAGCGCGAGCACGCCCGCGGTCGTGAGCGTGGCGGCCACGGTGCCGCGCATCGCGAGGAATGCGAGGCCGATCGCGGCCAGCCCGTAGAGGCACGCGCGCGCGAGATCCGAGACGTAGCCGCGGTAGGCGAGCGAAGCGGCCTCGGCCGAATAACCCTCGGCGCCCCGAATCGAGAGCGCCCGCGCGATGTAACCCTCGCGCCACATCCCCTGGCCCATCACGCCCGCGACGAACAGCACGGCGAGCGCGATACCGCCGCCGAGGAGCACGCGCTCGACGAGCTTCCGGCGTTCCGCCGGAAGGCGCGCGGCGTCGAGTGCGGTGGTCCAGCCCCAGGCCAGCCCGAGGCACGCCGCGAGCTGGAACAGGATCACGATCATCACCGGCACGCGGAACTTGTTGAAGAGCGGAAGGTGCTCGTAGAGGAATCCGTAGAACGGCGTGTACTTGCCGAAGGCGACCAGCAGCGAGAACGCGGCCAGCGCCAGCGCGAACGCCTTGAGCCGCGGCGCGGCGGCCGGCGCCGCGAACGCGAGCAGCGCGAGGGCCACGGTCACCATGCCGACGAAGGCGTTGGGGTAGTCGGTGAACGGCATGCCGCCCCAGTAGGTGGCGCCGCCGAATCCGGCCCAGCCCGGCACCACGATGCTCGGCAGCTCCCAGGGACCGAGCGACCACGCGGTGGCGTAGTCCACCGCCACACCGCCGCCGGCGCCCGAGCCGCGGATCGACCATTGCGCGTAATCGCGAAGCGGCAGGTTGTAGAACGCCGCGATCCCGAATGCTATTGCCGCAGCGCCGCCGACCGCCACGGCGCGGGCGAGCGTGGCACCGATCCGCTTCGGGTCGCGCGCGGCGGCGAGCGTCTCGACGAGCGCGTAGAGCCCGACCGCCATCCACGAGTAGAAGCAGATCTGCACGTGTCCGCGGAGCAGCTGGAATCCGCCCGCGATGCCGAGCAGCGCGAGATCGGAGAGCCGGCCGTTCCGCATCCAGCGGGTCGCGAGCCACAGCAGCAGCGGCAGGTACGCCGAGTTCACGAGCTGGCTGCCGTGTCCGTGGGAGCCGACCGCGACCAGGTTGGGGGCGAACACGAACGCGACCGCGGCGAGCAGGGCGCCCTCGGGCCGCGCGCCCCATTCCCGCGCGAGCAGGAACAGGAAAAACCCGCCCAGGAAGTAATAAAGGAGGAGCCACGTCAGCTCCGGGAGCGGCAGCACCTTCTGGAGGATGGCGACCGGCCAGTCCGGCGGATAGATCCACGGGTTGTAGCCGCCGCTCGCGAACGAGGGCATGCCGAGGAACACGTACGGGTTCCACAGCGGGTACACGTGATCGTGCGTGAGCGACTGCTCGCCGACGCGCACGAAGCCGGCGGGTGCGGTGGCGTCGGGCGCCACGAACGTCTTGCCGCCGACTGTGACCTCGTTGAAGAACAGGATGACGAGGAGCCCGAGGATCAGGGCCGCCACCGCGGTCGGTGTGAGGCGCGGACCGGAGGGTTTCGGGTCCGCGGCCGGGCCCTTCTCGGCGCGCCGCCGGCGTTTTTCGGTCATGCGCTTCCCAGGTGGGGTTTCGCCATCATCGAGATACCTCGGAAGCACGCTCCCGGTTCCCGGCGGGCGCCCCGGCGACCGCCTTCTCGATCTCCGTCACCATGCGCAGGGCGAGATTCTCCCAGTCGTGGGGCTTTGCGCGCAGCGCGGCGGCGTCCCGGTCGGGCTTCGCATCGAGGACGGCGTGGACGGCCTGGACCATCTCCCCCGGACTCTTCGCGTACGAAATCCAGGGCCGCTCCTCCGCCAGATCCAGGACCGGCGTGGAGACGACCGGCGTTCCGGCCGCGAGATACTGATAGATCTTGTTGGGGTTGATACCGGTGACGTGGCGGTCGTCAGCCCGGAATGGAATCAATCCGACGTCGAGCGCCTGCATCACGGCCGGTATTTCTTCATACGGCTTTGAACCGAGTACACGGACCCCTTCGCGCGACGCGAGTGCCTGCACCGCGGAATCCGTTGCGGGCGAGCCGGGGCCGATCAGCACCAGCGTTCCTCCACGCCGATTCACGCGCAACGCCTCCAGAGTGTCGAAGCACAGGAAGTGCGACATCAGGCCCACGTAGCCGATCAGGGGCCGCGGCAGAGACGCGAGCTCCGCGGGCACGGGATGCGGGGTCCGGAACCGCTCCCACTCGACTCCGTTGCCGAGCAGGATCCGCGGCCGGTCGGTCTCGCGGGCCAGCTCGGAACGGTAGTGCTCGGAGACCACGAAGAACAGGTCCACGAGCGCGCGGGTACGGTTCCAGTATTCGTTCGCCCACGCCGGAGAACCGGCGAACTGAAACGGGCTGTCGTTGAAGTCGTAGACTACCAGCTTCCTCGGGAGCCTTGAAAGCGCGCGGACCGCATAGATGTTGGAGACGAGCACGGTCGGAAGCGGCTCCGCGCCGAGCTTCACCAGCATTTTTCTGAGATGGGCTTCGGCGGTGCGCTCGATGATCGAGCGGCCGATCGATGTACTCGTGACCTGGTTGTAAATGGCATTTCGCGTACCGGGCTTCAGGAATGGCACCGTGAAATAAACCACGTTGCCTTCGCGCTTCGGCTCCCACGGGTCCTCGGCCCCGCCGCCCGGCGGCTGCGCGAAGAGGATCCGCCAGCGGTCCGGAAACCGCGACAGCAGGAATTGCTTCCGGGTACGGAAGTAGCTCCAGCGGACTTCCGAGAGGACGACGAGATCCACGAATCAGGCGGCCGGTCGCACCCATCGAGTGCGCAGCCGCCGGTGGATCGGAGAGGAAGGAACGCGGGGCGCGCGCGGCATGGCGCGCGCATCGCCGGTGAGGTAGCGCCGCGCCCAGGCGTCGAGCGCGAGCCACCGCCACACCTGGTAACCGATCGGACGTCGACCGGCGAGATACTCGTCCAGCTCGTCGGTGAGCGACGACAGCTCGATCCACTCGTGCAGCGGACCCTGCAGGGTGAGACGGCGTCTCACCTCGCCCGCGTGGCGTCCGCGGAGCCAGAGGTCGGTCGGAGTCTCGAAACCCATCTTGTCGCGGCGGTCGAGGATCGGCCGAGGAACCCGGTTCGCGAGCGCGCGCCGCAGGATGGACTTGCTCGTCGTGCCGTCGAGCTTCTGCTCGTCGGGCAGCGCGAAGACGTGCTCGACCAGCCGGTAGTCGAGGAACGGCAACCGCGTCTCGATGCCGAACGCCATGCTGTTGCGATCCTCGTAACGGAGCAGCGACGGCAGCAGGCGCTCGGTGGTGTCGAACGCGAGCTGGCGCGAGAGCGCGGTCGGGAACGCGTTGGTCGCGATGGGGCGCGGCATGGGCGGGAGCTTGCGCAGCGCCGGGCCGAGCACGCGGTCCTTGCCCTGGCCGAAGCGCCGGCGCAGGGGATCGATGATTGCCGCGGGCAGCCACGGCTCGAGCACGAGACCGAGCGTGGTCTGCACTCCGAGGCGATCCGCAACGTGCGGCCACAACTTCGTGAAGCCGCCGAAGTCGCCGGCGGCGAGCAGGTCGCGGAGCCGCATCGGCAGGTAGCGCCAATAGCCGGCGAGCGTTTCGTCGCCGCCCTGGCCGTCGAGCAGCACCTTGAGCTTCGCGCTCTTCGCGAGCTCCATCACCTTCCACTGGGAGTAGAGCCCGGGACCGGCGGTGGGCTCGTCCTGCGACGCCGCGATGTGATCGAAGACTTCCCAGAAATCGTCACCGGTCGGGACGATGGTCTGTGAAATGGCCCCGGACTTCTCGGCAACGAGCTTCACATAGGATCTTTCGTCGAACGCCGGGCCTTCGTCGTAGGCACAGGTGAACGTGTGGACGGGTTTCTCGAGCTGCATCGCCGCCGTGGTCACGACCGCCGAGGAATCGAGGCCACCCGAGAGGCACGAGCCGACCTCGACGTCGGCCCGCAGCAGGCGGAGTCGCACCGAGTCGGTGAAGAGTCGCTCGAACTCGTGCTCCCATTCGACCGGGTTGCCGGTCGCGCGGCGCGACGGATCGAGCCCCCACCACCGCTCGAGACGGACGCCCTCGGGCCCGATCGAGATCGAGTGGCCGGGCGGTAGCTGTTCGACACCCTCGAAGAAGGTGCCCTGGCGATGGTCCACCCAGTCGAGCGCCACCAGATCGCGGACCGCTTCGAGCCGCGCGCGGATCGGCGCTTCCTGGGTGAGCACGAGCGCCTTGGGCTCGGAGGCGAAGGCGAACTCGTTCGCGCGCCATTGATAGTAAAAAGGCTTCACGCCGAGCCGATCACGCGCGCAGAACAGCTCGCGGCGGTCCGCGTCCCACAGGGCAAAGGCGAACATGCCGTTGAATCGCTGCAGGCACGCTTTTCCCCACTGTCGGTAGGCAGCAAGAATGACTTCGGTGTCGCTCGTACCGATGAACCCGTGGCCGAGCTGCTTGAGCTCCTGCTTGAGTTCTACAAAGTTATAAATCTCGGAATTGAACGTGATCCACAGCTTCGCGTCGCGGTCGCTCATGGGTCCGTGGCCGGTCGGCGAGAGATCCAGGATCGAAAGCCGGCGGTGGACGAGTCCGACGCGATAGATGGCGTCGACTGGATTGCCGGCGCTCTTCCCCGGCGAGAAGGGCAGGTTGCTGGCGA
Organism: Candidatus Eiseniibacteriota bacterium; assembly: GCA_036845125.1. Classification (GTDB taxonomy): domain Bacteria; phylum Eisenbacteria; class RBG-16-71-46; order RBG-16-71-46; family RBG-16-71-46; genus DAIUEO01. Next base: position 8,465 of record DAIUEO010000092.1, read on the forward strand.
GGACGTCCTGCGGGGTATCGATGCCGGCGAGCGTCAGGTGGCCGCGTCGCGCGGGATCCAGCAACACGATGCCTTCGTCATCGGGACCGCGGTGCTGGAGGATCTCGGACATGCGGCGCAGCCGCGCCAGCGACACGTGGCCTTCACGAAGATGGATGCCCGCAATCCCGCACATGTTCCCTGGGTCCCTCCCGTTGAAGGGGCCTGGAAGTGCCCCCGCACACTCGTTCAGTAGGACACTCTAGGCAGGTCCGGGAAACATGGCAATGTGCGGCGGCGGGGCTTCATTGGCGGGCGTTCTCTGGGTGCGCGGGCCGGCGGCGCGCGGTCCGCTTCTGCGAATCAATGCCCGCGAGCTTGCGCCAGCGCAAGTTGCCGCGAACTCGCTCCGGAGCAGGTCAATTCGTGAGGCCGGCGAAATACTTGTCTTGACAGGCTGCAGAGATGAAGCGCATCGGGCGCAGCGTCGTGCGATCCAGTCGCGCATGACACGCACCCGACACGTTCACGTCGCACTTCGCTTCGCGACATCGCGAAAACACGAGATGCGCTGCGATCGGCGCTGTAGTGCGATCTGCGTGCGTCGAAATACCTCGTGATACAAAGAACACGCGCGGCCACGACGGCTGTGTACACAGAGCGCGCCCCCGAGAAAGGTTTCATCTCATGCGCGCGTATCATTTGGAGCACCTGAAGGACGCCGAGCTGCGTCGCGGTCTGTTCACCTGGGGATCCCAGGAGCGGAGCAGCACCGCCATGTTCATCGCCCACATCGCCGAGTTCGACCGGCGGAAGCTCTACGTGCCCGAGGGCTATCCGTCGATGTTCGAGTACTGCGTTCGCGAGCTGAAGCTGTCCGAGGGCGGGACGTATCGTCGCATTCGTGCGGCCCGGGCCGCGCGGAAGCATCCAGCGATCTTCGAGGCCATCGCCGGTGGCCGCCTGCACCTGACGGCCGTCGTACTCCTGGCGCCGCACCTGACCCGGGCGAATCACGGCGAGTTGATCCTGGCAGCAGCCTGCAAGAACAAGTCTGAAATCGAACTGCTGCTGGCGGAGCGGTTCCCGCGCCCGGATGTTGCTCACCGGATCACGGCCCTCCGGAGTGGCGTGGGTTGTGGAGCGGAGTTCCGGGTCCCCGGCGTTGCAACGGTGTCTCCAGCTCCTGATCAGTTGATGGATTCGGAACTGACGCTAGCGTCAGTTGAAAAGCCAATGATTTCGCATTGTTCACAGCCGGCCGTGCGGCCGGTTCGTCTGGAGCCCTTGTCTCCCAGGCGTTTCGCGCTTCAGATCACGATCGACCATGAATTCCGGGACTTGCTCGAAGAGGCGAAGTCTCTCTTGAGCCATTCGCAGCCGTCTGAAGATGTCGCGGAGGTTCTCAAAGATGGCCTGAAGCGGCTGGTGGAGGACCTGCGCAAGCGAAAGCGCGCCGAGACCCACGCGCCTCGGCCTCCGCGTCGGCTAGCCTCCGGTACTCGGACGGTTCCCGCGCATGTCCGGCGCGAGGTCTGGAAGCGTGATCAGGGGCGCTGCACGTTCGTCAGCGATTCAGGCCATCGCTGTGATTCGCGAAGATATCTTGAGTTTGATCATGTCGAGCCATTTGCCCGCGGAGGTCACGCGACGATCGATGGGATGCGGCTGAGATGCCGGGCGCACAATCAGTACGAAGCCGAGCAAATCTTCGGCGCCGGATTCATGGCCAGGAAACGCGGCTTGGCAGCTGAGCGTTTGTGGGAACCGATGGATCAGGCTCGCGATGAAGGCCCTTCGAGGGCGACGGCCATTGCGAAGCCGTCGTGACCCTTGATGCCGACCGTCTGGAGCGCCGTTGCGCTCACGCGGGGCTCGTTCCTCATGCGCTCCATTAGCCGCCGGACGCCGTCGGCGTTGGGATCGGCGCCGGGGCGGAGTACGGCGCCCTCGCGGATTACGTTATCCGTGATGATCGCGCTGCCTTTGTGCGACAAGCGCAGAGCCAAATCGAAATATTCCGAGAGCGCGGGCTTGTCGGCATCTATGAAGATCAAGTCAAAGCTATTGCGATCCTGGATCAGTCGCGACAGCGTCTCCAAAGCGGGGCCCTGGATGATCTGCACGACACTCCCGAGGCCGGCGTGCTCGAGATTCGCGCGTGCGACCATGGCGTGCTTCGCGTCGTACTCGAGTGTGATCAGCTTCCCGCCGGGCTCGAGCCCCCGGGCGAGCCAGATCGTGCTGTAGCCGCCGAGCGTGCCGATCTCGAGAATGGCGCTCGCCCGCATGAGTCGCGCGAGCAGCATCAGGAACTTGCCCTGGTTGGGCGCCACCTGGATCGCGGGCAGACCGGTGGCGGCGCTGGTCTCGAGCGCGTGCGTCAGGGCCTCGTCTTCGGGCACAAGAGTGTCGCCAAGGTACTTATCAATATCGGCCCAGAGATCCTGATCAGGCATGTTTCATTTCTCCGAAAGCGATGGAGCGGCGACCCAGCCCGCGACGGATCCCGAGTCTTTCCAGATTCGAAGCGCAAAACATACCGCGGCAAAGGCCGCGATACCCGCCAGCTTCACCAATGCTCCCGCGAATCCGGCCGGCACCAGGCGCTGCAGCGCGAATCCGAGTCCGAGCGCTCCCGCCAGCAGCAGGAGCATGCGCAGTCCCCGGTAGGGCAATGGGTGCACGCGCTGGGCGATCGCGTACGTGACGAACGCCGTGGCGAAATACCCCAGGAACGTGGCCGCACCGGCACCCTCGATCCCGAATCGGGGCGTGAGCGTGAGCTGGGCCGCGATGGCGACCGCGGCGCCGATGCCCGAGCACCACGCGAGCAGCGGCGTCCGCAGCGCGAGCCCGATGCCGAGCGACGCCACGGCGTAGCCGCCCAGACCGATCGCCGCGAAGCCCAGCCACAGGGCGGGCCGTGCCGCGCCCGCGTACTCCACCGGGGCGAGGAACCGCACCAGCTCCGGTGCGAACGCCCCGAGGGTGAGCGCGCCGAGCGCGCTGCCGGCGAGGTAGAGCGCGAACACGCGCGCGTAGAGCCGGGGCGCATCGGGCTCCTTCGCGCGCGCGAAGGCGAACGGCCCATACGCCAGCTGGAACGCCGAGATCGTGATGGACACCACCGCGAAGAACTTGAGCGCGACCGAGTACACCGCCACCTCCTCGATCGAGCGGGTGCGCTGGAGCACGTAGCGGTCCGCGGCGGCGATCAGGCCGAAGCAGAACGCCGCCGGCACCGAGGGCAGGCCGTAGGACAGCATCCGGCGCAGCACCGTGCGGCTGAAGCGCGGCACGATCGAGTGCCGCGTCAGCACCAATCCAATGATGGCAGCCACTGCGTCACCGATGAGCCGGCCATAGAGCACGCCCACGACGCCGGTTTTCACGACCAGCACGAAGTATAGCGACAGCCCCGTCACACACACTGTTTGAACGAAGTTCAAACCTATAAATTTCCAGGGCTGGAACGTGACCCGCAGGACGTCGCTCGAGAACATCACCAGCAGCGTGAACGGCAGCGCCGCCGCGCCGAGCAGGATGTACTTGCGATAGGCCTCACCACTCATGAGCTGGCCGGCCAGCGGCCCCGCGAAGAGCGCGATCGCCGCCGTCGCGGCGAGACTCGTCCCGAGCCGGAACACCAGCGAGCTCGACGCCATGCGGATGCGCGCCTCGCGGTCCGGCTGTTCGTAGAAGAACCTCGCCAGCGCCCCGTCCATGCCCATGACGAGAATGAGCAGGGCCATCTGCGAGTAGCCGGCCACCAACTCGCCGATGCCGTACTCGCCGCGCGTGAGGGCGCGCGTGAGGATGGGCACCAGCAGGAGCTGGACGGCGCGGCCCGTCACCTGGCCGAAGCCGTAGACGATGGACTCGGCGCCCAGGCGCTTCAGCGTCTCGCGCACGCCTGCCGCTTTCCCGGAGCTGTCACCGCGAAGGTTTGAGCACCATGAGGACCATGGCGAGCAGCGGCGCGATCAGCGCGATCGCTCCCCAGAGCTTCCACGAGCGGGCGTGCCCCTCGTAGGCGCCGAGGTCGCCGGCCTTCGCCGCGGCCAGCATCTTCCGCTGGAGGGGCACCAGGCGGACTCCGAACACCACGCCCGAGACCGCGAACAGCACGATCGATCCCAGGATCCAGTCGGTGCGCATGATCGGATGATGGCCGACGATCGCGCCCCACACGCCGAACACCACGATCAGGATGGCGCCCGGGTTCGTGAACCAGCGGTCGGAGCGGATGATGCCCTCCATGACGTGAGCGATCAGGCGCGGGTCCTTGGTGCGCGCCGCGTGCGCCTCCCAGAAGACGCCGATCCCGATGTTGCCGAGGAACGCCACCACCGCCATCACGTGCAGCAGCTTGAGGAAGAGGTACATCGCAGCCTCCCATAGAGGGCGAATCCGGGGAGGAGCAGTAGCGGCTGGCCGCGCACCGCGCAAGCGGCGGTGCGTCGTGCCCGGCGCTCAGCGCAGGCGGACGATGCGGAGTCGATCTCCCCCGTTCGGGGTGAAGAGGGAGGCGAAGTAGATCCCGCTCGGCGCGGGAGCGCCGTTGTCCATGGCGCCGTCCCAGGCGATGCGATGTGGGCCCGCCGGCCATTCGCGCTCCCCCAGAACGCGCACGCTGCGCCCGCTCAGATCCCGGATCGTGATCCGGACCGATGTCGCCGCGGCCAATGTGAAATCGATCGCCGTTGAGGAAGTGAATGGATTGGGCGATGCCCGAATCACGACCCGCTCGGAAAGAGCCTCGTCTGGAACGGCGGTGGTAACGGAAACAATCTGCTCGGGAGCGAAGGGCGATCCCGCGAACGCGGCATCGATTGCCTGAACGCTCCAGTAGTAGGTCCCGCGGAGAAGCTTGAGCCGCCACTCGGTATTGCGGTCGGCGTTCCCCATGCGGGCCAAGCGCCGCCATCCGGCGGGCGAGGTCATCGGAGACATGATTTCGCATCCGCCGGGCGTCGTCCCGATTCTCAGGTTGTAGCTGAGCCCGAGCGACGGGGTCTCGGCGTCCGTCGGTAGCGTCCAGGCGAAGCGGGTCCAGCCTGCGTTCGGCGTGGAGGTCGAGAGCCCTCCCGGCGCCTGCGGCGGTGTGTTCGGAGTCGGGTTCTCGTTCCGGTAGATCCGTCCATAGCTGGTGGAGACGTAATCGGCCCCCACGAGCAGGATGTCGAGGTCGCCGTCGTTGTCGTAGTCGCCCCACACCGAGCTCGAGGCGCTCGCCGGAACGGTCACGGCTCCCATGTTGGCGAGCGTCCCGTTGTGCAAGTTGCGATGGAGCTCGGACACGGGTGCGTAGCCTTGCGGTAGTGGCAGCTGGCTCAACCCCGTGACCAGGAGATCGGACCAGCCATCGTTGTCATAATCGCCCCACGCCAGTGAGCCGCCCTCTACGGGCGTGAAGGACAGCAGGACCAGATTGAAGCCGCTTCCCATGTTGGAGCGGTAGAGCCTCGACACTTTGGCGACCAGGGCAGTGACGGCGAAGTCGAGGTCTCCGTCCCGTCCGAGTTGACGAAGATCCTCGCCGACGGGCCAATCGAGTCGCTTCCCGTGGCCAGCAGGTCGAGATCACCGTCGCGATCGAGATCCCCCCAATCCAGAGTGGGCCACGTGTCGAGGCCGGGGAGCGTCATTCCCGAATCGACGAACGGATCTCCGCCTGCCGGGCCCTGGTTCTCGAAAACACGGATATGTCTGAGAATCGGATAGTCGGGGCCGGCCGCAGCGAGGTCGAGGTCGCCATCGCTGTCGTAGTCGGCCCACGCGACCGCCTGCCAGTAAAAGTCGGCGGGATGCACCAGGGTGAAGCCCCCCCATCGTTCCGGTAGACGCCGTAGCCCACAATGTCGAGGTCGCCGTCGTTGTCGTAGTCGCCCCACCTGGCATCCAGAGCGCCAGGCAGCTCGGCGTGGAGGACGAACGGGACACTCCCCGGGTTGCGAAAGACACGGGTGGTGAACGTCTCCCCGAGCCTTCCGCAGATGAGGACGTCGAGGTCGTCATCGCCGTCGAAATCGCCCCACTGCGCGGAGCCACCCCAGAGCGGGGTGAGCCCGGCGCCGATGTTCGTGAACGGGGGCGCCGCATTCGCGGCAGCGGGCATGGCGGCCACGAGGAGCAAGGGGATCAGGCTGCGGATGACAGGAGGGATCATGGCGGCACCTTGCTCCGGACGCGGACTGCTGGGCGCAGATTATCGGCCTCACGTCCGGCACCGTCAACGACTCATCCCATGACCGTGCTTCGGAGGCTAGCGGGCTCCGCCGAGCGGATTGGGTTTCCCGCACCACGGACACGTCCAGCGGTCGGGCCACGGCGGCGCGCCGTCCAGCTCGGCATGCTCGCCGCACTCGCGGCACACGTGGGTGACGCGGCGCAGCCCGCGCGGGTTCGAAACGTGGGCCTGAAATATATGTCAACTTCCGCCATCAGTTCCGTCACCAGCAGCGCCGCTGACCTCGCCAGCGATACGCAAAGCCGGATTCCCCTCAAGACGCTGGGCCAGGAGGATTTCCTCCGGTTGCTCGTCGCGCAGCTTTCCGCGCAGGATCCGCTGAATCCGCAGAAGGACACGGATTTCATCGCGCAGATGGC
>DAIUEO010000093.1:0-14943 GCA_036845125.1 Candidatus Eiseniibacteriota bacterium
CTTCATGAAGCGCGCGACCAGTGCGCTCCCGAGTGCCAGGCCCAGCAGGTAGATGCCGAGCACGCCCGAGAACGAATAGACCGAGGAGCCGAAGTTGAGGCTGAAGAGCCGCACCCAGGCGATCTGGAATGCGAGCGCGGCGAAACCCGAGAGCCCGAACAGAATGGCGAACGTGACGCGGGCGGGCGGGGCGAGCACCGCGGCCGCGGGTCTGGCGGCCTTCGGCGCCGGCTCGGCCGCGATGCCCGGCGCACGCTGCCGGTTCCATGCGAGCAACGCCACCGCCACGTTGAGCGCGGCCGCGACGAAGGTGGTGCCCATGAGCCCGAGGTTTGGCATCAGCGCGAAGCCGCCGAGGATCGATCCCGCCACCGCGCCGAAGGTGTTGAGCGCGTAGAGGCGTGCGAGCGCCGGGCCCACCCAGTCACGCTCGAAGTGCCCGACCAGCACCGGCAGCGTAGCGCCCATGAGCGCGGCCGGGGGCAGCAGCAGCACGAACAGCACCCCGAAGCGGACCAGCGCGAACGCCGTGGTCTCGCCACCCATCGAACGGTAGAGCGTGCCAATCAGAGGATCGATGCCCCGCAGCAGCGGGAGCAGCACGAGCCCCAGCACACCGACACCGATCTCGAGCATCGCGTACATGCGCGGACCATTGCCGCGCCGCGACAGCGGCACGCCGAGCACGCGGGCTCCGATCGCGAGGCCGGCCAGGAACGCGGCCACCACCGTGGCCACCGACTGGAGCGAGTTCCCGAGCAGGTAGGAGAGCTGCTTCGACCACACCACCTCGTAGAGGAGCCCGGCCGCGCCGGAGACGAAGAAGCAGAGCACCGCCCAGGCGGGAAGCCGCGAGGCGTGCGCGGGGACACGAGCGTGTGCAGTCATGGACGGGCGATCCTAGCGGGCGGGACCGCGGTCGGGGAAACTCGAGTCAAGTTTGGGCTGTCCCCATTCTTCGGACCATCGGCTATGGACACGGCCTCGGTCGTGATGGAGTGAACTCCGACGCGGGCTTCAGCGCCGACTTCGGCCCGCATCCGGTACCCGAGGCTGCTGTACGGCCGCTGCGTGTTGCAATCCCACCGCCACTGCTCGATCAGGATCCCCGCCTCGCGCAGGTGCGCGAACCACTCCCGGTCCAGGTGAAAAGCGCCAGTTTGGTCCGCGGCCGGCAGACTACGACGATCCGGCGCCTCGGTGGACTGTCGCCCTTCTTCGGACCACGAGGAGATCGAACCGTTGCCGTGCCGAATCTCCGGGCGACCTCCTCTTGGGTCAGGTCGATAGAAAGGGAATCGCAGACGTCGCAGGTTGATTCAGGCGACAACACATCACCCCTACTCCCTCTTGTCGCTCTCTGAGCCCTTGGTACTTTCGTCCAACCTCTTCATCCACTGAGCGAAAGTGCCACGCCATCCAACCACACCAAGGCATATACCGACTGCGACGAAGCAGACCGCTGCAATAAACTTGCCAACGCCATACGCTGCTATCACGCTAGGCGCACCAATGAGCACTCCTATCAATACAGTGCTTGCGCCGAGCGTTACGATGGCCCCCGCGATGCGCGAACCAAGATCTCGCCATTCCTTGTCCGCTCTTACCATGTACGCCGCCATAGGAAATGTCTTATGCGCTCGTCGAGGTTCTTGAATGGTCGAGCAACCGGCGTTTCATCCAACGCTCCACCCAGAGGCCGGGGGGCGATGCCCGAGCCATCACACTGACGGCAATATCTTGCGGCCACGGGAGACCCTGGAAGATGAAGACGACCCCGGGGTGACGGCAAAGTAGATCGTTGAAAACGCCTGATCAAGAAGGTTCAAAGCTCTCCCTAGGTGCTAATCGAGTCGGGGCGGGACCGCCGCGGGCCAGCGAAACGACGCTTGTGCGGTATCGTTTCCCGGCCCAGGTGCCGGCCGTATCACCCCCGCGGATCGGAGACGCACCCCATGAGCACCGTCCACGAAGTCGTTCTCATCGTCGGCAGCCTGCGTCGCGAGTCCTACAACCGGATGCTCGCGAATGCCCTCGTCCCGCTTGCTCCACCGTCGCTCCGGTTCGAAACGCTCGAGATCGGACAGCTCCCGCTCTACAACTTCGATCTCGAAGCCGATCCACCCGCGGCGTGGACCACGTTCCGGCAGCGCATCGCGGCGGCTGAGGCGTTCTGCTTCGTCACCCCCGAGTACAACCGCTCGATTCCCGGTGCGCTCAAGAACGCGATCGACGTCGGCTCCCGGCCCAAAGGCAAGAACTCGTGGGGGCGGAGGCCGGCCGGGGTGATGAGCCTCACCCCGGGCGGGTTCGGCGCCATGTCGTCCAATCTCCACCTCCGCATGGTCCTCAGCTCGGTGAACGTGAACGTCATGCCGATGCCGGAGGGGTTCCTCTCGGGCGCGGAGGAGCTGTTCGACACCGAAGGCCGCCTGACCAACGACCGGACCCGGGAGTTCCTGCAGAAATTCGGGGTCGCCTTCGCCGAATGGGTCGAAAGATTCCACGCGCAACCCGCCCCGCGCATGGCCTAGAATCATCAGCGCATGTTTGCGACCTCGTTGGCGCAGCGCTGGATCTCCGGCGCCCCCATCGGCGGCATCCGGCGCTCCGATCTCAGCCCCGGCGACTGGGTGGTGGTCACCACCCGCAACTCGCGCTATTCGATCCTGGCCCTGGCCGACGGGCTCTATCACGTCAGCGGTGGATGGTTCGATCGCGAGGGGCAATCCCCGACGACGGTCGCGATCGCGGGCTGCACGCTGGGCGGGCGCGCGATCCACACCGGCATCGTGGCCGGCCGCGGGTTCCACCTCGAGTTCGGAAACCACGTGGTGACGACCCGGATCCGCGACGTGCGGATCATCCGCGCGTCCGAGAGCTACGTCCTGAACTAGGTGTGGAGTCTAGGCACGTTGTTTACAGCGTGCCGGGAGTCGGCTGAAGGGAACGGCGTCCGCCAGACTACGGTGCGGACGCCGTTTGTTGTAGTGGGCTACCCAGCGCCGCAGAGCTTGTACTCGACAACGGGAGTTCGAATAGGGCGCGGCATAAGCGCATTCGCGCAGCAGGGTCTGGATGAAGCGTTCCGCCTTGCCGTTGGTCCGTGGACGATAGGGCCGCGTTCGCCCGTGACGGACGCGCAGCTCCTCGCAGGCCTGGGCGAACAAGCGGCCGAGATAACCTGAGCCGTTGTCCGTCAAGATGCGGCGCACACGTACTCCCACGGTTCGATACCAGGCGAGCGCCCGGCGCAGGAAGCCGGCCGTCGTGGCGGCGGTCTCGTCGCGAAGGGTCTCGACGTAGGCGACACGCGATCGATCATCGATCGCGACGTGCACGTACTCCCAGCCCGCTCCTCGTGCCGCCCGGGTGCGGTCTCCGTGGATGCGATGGCCCACCGCACGATCCGGCCCAACTTCTTTACGTCGAGGTGGATGAGGTCGCCCGGTCGACGGTGCTCGTAGCGCTCGACCGGCTCCCTCGGCTCGAGGTCGCGCAAGCGTCGCAGGCCGTTGCGCGCGAGGATGCGCGCCACAGTTGCCGTGGGAAGCTTGAGATCATGCGCGATCTTCGGCCCGGTCATGCCGGTCCGACGCAGCATCACGACCATGTCTTCCCACCACGGTGGCGTGCGGTTCGGGCTTCGCCGCGGACGCGAAGATCGATCCTGCAGTGCACCCTCGCGGCCACGCGCCAGCCACTTGTGTGCCGTGACGCGACTGATACCTACGGCTTGCGCTGCCGCGCTCACCGTCCAGCGCTGTTCCGTGACTCGAGAGACGAGCAGGGCTCGACTTGCAGGGCAGGTGCGTGCTCCACTGTGGAGGTCCATCCGGGGCTCCTCGGGGTCTTTTGTTGGAAGGCCTGAACACCTCCAACTTCCGACACCAGGGCCCCGGTTGAACAGGCCCTACCTGTAAACAACCTCCTGAGACTCCACAACTAGGCCGGCCGCCCTCAGGCGTGCGACGGCGCTGAATCCCCCAGGCCGGGCTGGCGGCGCCGCATCAGGATCAGCGTGATGTCGTCGCTCCGTGGATAGTCCCCCACGAACGCCGCCACGTCTTCGTAGACCTTCCGCCGCGCCTCGATCAGCGTCGGCAGGCTGCGGGCACCGGTGAGCGACGCGCGCACGCGGTCGTCGTCGAACATCTCCTCGCCGCGCTGCGCTTCGGGAATGCCGTCGCTGAACACGGCGAACAGCTCGTCCGGCTCGATCTTCGCTTCGGCCGTCTGGTAGTCGAAGTCCGCAAGGATCCCGAACGGGATGCCGTTGCTCTCGAGCTCGCGGACCCCGCGATCGCTCACGAGGCAGGCCGCGGGATGACCGGCGTTCACGTACTGCAACGACCCGGTCGCGGGGTCGAGGCAGCCGAGGAACCCGGTGACGAACCGCCCGCTCTCGGCGGCCGCCATCGCGGAGCCGAGCCGGCGCGAGATCTCACCGGGGTCGACCGCGCTCTGGTAGAGCACGCGGCCCGCCGAGAGGAACGACGACATGAGCAGCGAAGCCCCCATGCCCTTGCCGGCGACATCGCCGAGCAGGAACAGCAGCCGGCCATTCGGCAGCATGCGGAAGTCGTAGAGGTCGCCGCCGACCTCGTAGCAGGTCTCGAGATACGCCTCGATCTCCCAGCCGTCGAGGTGCGGGGGCTTGGGCAGGAGCCCGCGCTGAATCTGCACCGCGGTCGCCAGCTCCTGCGCGATGCGCAGCCGCTCCTGCTCGGTCTCGAGCAGCCGGGCGTTCGTGATCTTCACTGCCGCCATGTTGCCGAGAAGCGTCAGGATCTCGAGCTGCTCGGCATTGAACTTCGCGATCAGCTCCTGGCTGTCCACGTAGATCAGGCCGAGCACCTTCGTGTTGTCGAAGAGCGGCACTGCCATCGCGGAGCGCACCGCCTGGGCGACGATGCTCTGGTTGCCCTGGAACCGGGGATCGAGCGTGGTGTCGGCGATGATCACCGACGTGCACTCCTCGAGCACGGTGCTGAGGATCTTGCGCGACAGCGTGAGCGGCTCGTCGGAGCGTCCGCCGCGCTGGCGGGCCGCCATCTGCACCAGCTCGCCGGCCTCGTTGCGCAGCAGCAGCACGTGCCGCGAGCCGGCGACCGCGCGCGACACGAACTCGAGCACCTGCTCGCAGGTCTCCCGCAGCGGGCGCGGCATCACGAGCATCTGCCCGACTTCGGCCAGCAGGTGGACGAGCGTGCCGGTCGCGGTCTTCTCGCGCGCGGTGCGGTCGAGGAGCTGGTCGGCACGCAGCCGGATCGAGGTGCTGATCACCGTGCCCTCGTTGAACCGCACGGCCTGGCTCGGCTCCTCGGCGCTCGCGAGCAGCATCACGTGCCCGATCTCGACGCGGTCGCCGGCCCGGATCTCCATCGGCTCGCGGGCTTCCGTGCCGTTCACCCGGGTGCCGTTCCGGCTCGCGAGGTCGCGGATGAAGTAACGCCCGCCGTGCTCCGCAATCTCCGCGTGCTCCCGCGACACGCTGGCGTCCGCGATGTGGACCTCGCTCTTGGACGAGCGGCCGATGCGCGCCAGCGGAAACTCGAGCTTCCAGGTCGAGCGCTTGCCGTCGGAGCCGCCGGAGAGGAAGAGCGCCATGCTCAGCCCGCCAGCGCGATGAAGCGGGTCGCGAACATGGGGCCCATGCCCTTGTCCTCGTGCTTGAAGAACACGAACGCATCCTCCCAGGGCTGGCTCTTCACGCGCTCGATCCACGCATTCAGCATGGCGTCGTCGTAATCGGGACGGCGCAGGCGAAGATAGCCCCAGTCGGCCGTCGAGACGAACGGCGGATCGTATTCCTCGTCGGCCTCCGCCAGGCACAGCGAGGCGTTCCGCGAGCGCAGCTCGGCGAACACGTCCTCGTCGTACCAGCTCGGGTTCCGGAACTCGAACGCGACGCGGTGCCCGGTCGGCACCAGGGCGAGGAAGGACCGCAGGCGCTCGAGGTCCTTCTTGAAGTTGGGCGGAAGCTGGACGAGCACCGGACCGAGCCGTGGGCCGAGCACCACCGTCGTCGAAAAGAAGTAGCCGGCCATGTCCTCGATGCTCCGGAGCCGGGCGATGTGGGTGATCTTCTGTGACATCTTGAGCACGAAGGCGAAGCCCTCGGGCACTTCGGCCGCCCACTTCTCGAGCTGGGCGGTGGTCGGCATGCGGTAGAACGTGTTGTTGATCTCGACCGTTCCGAAGCGCTCGGCGTAATAGCGCAGCATGCCGGCGGCGGGGAACTTCTCCGGGTAGAAGGTGCCCTTCCACTCCGGATAGCTGTAGCCGCTGGTGCCGACTCGAAGGTTCATCGTGTCGACGCGCGGACCGCTACTTCCCGATGAAGCCGGCATGGGAGAGCTGCGGCAGCACGAGCTTCTCGCACTCCTTGAGCACGTCCTCGCTCGACGCGGGATTGATGGACTCGCCGGTCGCCGCCCACACCATGCGGCCGCCCTCTTTCGTCGTCCACAGGTGGATCTCGTGGCGGAAGATCCGGCCCGATTCCTCGTAGCCCGGCTGCGTCACCGAGATGTAGCTGGTCTGGTACGAGTAGGTCCACGGGTTGTAGCGCGCCACGGGCTCGACGTCGGTGTAGCCCGGCACGTAGTTGGTGTAGGAGGTGGTGTCCGCCTTGCTGATGACCAGCACCCCGTCGTAGCCGTCGCGCCGAACCGCTTCGACGACCGCCGCGGTGTCCGGCAGACGATCGGGAAAGAGCCGATAGGACGGCGTCGCGGTGGTGCCGTACTTCGCGATCTTGGTCGCGAGGCCGTCCTCCCACAGGCGGCGCCGCGCGGGGTCCGGCTTCATGGAGATGACGAGCACCGACTTCATCGGGCCCAGCTGGTAGGTCGGGTCCTTCCACATGTTGGAGAGGCTGCTGGTCGTGGCGCAGCCGGAGATGCCTGCGAGTACCAGGCCCGCGACCCACAATCGGCGAAGTCCAGGGAACATGGCTGACCTCCTCGGGTCTCGGGTATCGAAGATGGGCGTCCGGCTCGCGTACTCGGAGCCCGGAGCTTAGCATCGCGACGAACCATGCGTCCCGAGCGCCCTGGACCTGCCACATGAAACTCCGTCTCGAACCCGCGACCCTCGACGATGCACCGGCCATCGCCGCCCTGCACGCGGCGGTCGCCGAGCGCCTCACGCAGGAATTCGGGCGCGGCCACTGGTCGAACGGCGCGAGCGAGCGGGCGGTGCTGCTCGCTTTCCGGAGGTCGCGGGTCCTGGTTGCGCGCCAGCGGTCGCGGGTGATCGCGACGCTCATCCTCTCGACCCGGAAGCCGTGGGCCATCGATCGGAGCTGCTTCGGGGCGTGCGTCCGCCCGCTCTACCTCACGAACATGGCGGTGGCGCCGGATCGCCAGCGGCGCGGGCTCGGCCGGCAGTGTGTCGAAGAGGCGCGCCGCGTCGCACGCGAGTGGCCGTCCGACGCGATCCGGCTGGACGCCTACGACGCCGCGGCCGGGGCCGGTGGCTTCTACGCGAAGTGTGGATTCCGCGAGGTCGGCCGCGCCACCTACCGCGGCGTCCCGCTCATCTACTTCGAGCTTCCGATCGAGCCGGCGCTCAGCGGTGTCGCGCCGCCCAGTCGGCGAACGTCGTCACCAGCTCGTCCAAAACCTCGACGTCGGTCCGCCCCGAACGCTTGAGCACGTGGAAGGAGTGGTCGGCGCCCTCGACGACGTGAAGCGTCGCCTGCGGGCCGAGCGTTCCGCAGGTCTCCCGGATCAGCGCGAGGTCGGCCAGCTCGTCGCGCGTCCCCTGCAGGAACAGCATCGGGAACGCAACCTGGGAAAGATGCCCGGCTCGCGAGACCGCGGGCCGGTTCGGGGGGTGGAGCGGGAAGCCGAAGAGCACGATCCCGGTCACGCCCGCGAGCGGCTCCTCCGAGGCCGCGGTCGTAGTCATGCGGCCGCCGAACGACTTCCCTCCCGCGAACACCGGCACGCCGCCCGCATGCTCGACGGCGCTGGCGCAGGCCGCGCGCACGGTGGCGGTGGCGACCGCCGGCGAGTCCGGGCGGCGTGCGCGCTGCTCCATGTAGGGAAACTGGTAGCGCAGCGTCGCCACGCCCCCGGCGGCCAGCGCTCGCGCGAGGTCCTCCATGAACGGATGGCGCATGCCGGCGCCCGCGCCGTGCGCGAGCGCCAGCATGAAGCGCGACTCACGAGGGGCGAGGTGCAGTGCCGATACCGGCTGGGACTGGCCCGGCACGTCGATCCGGATCTCGCGGGATTCGGTTTCCACGTCCCGATGGTGTCACGCTCGCGGCACGAATGGCCACTGAGCCCGTGCCGTTTCCACGTTCGCGGAGGAGCCCCATGTCTGGTCGTCAACTTGCCGAAGCGCGTCCGACTTCTCTAGCTTCGAATCCTTCGGCCCGGATCACTCTTCACCGCGAGGCCTCCATGGCGGACACGCTGGTCGGGATCTTCCTCGAGAGCTGCGACCGTTTCCAGAAGCCGGACCAGTTCATGCGCCGGCGGAACGGAGCCTGGGAGTCGATTCCCTTCGCCCGCACGATGAGCGACGTCGAGTCGCTGTCGCTCGTGCTCGCGGAACTCGGCGTGAAGACCGGCAGCCGCGTCGCGCTGATCGCCGAGTCGCGCTACGAGTGGCCGGTCGCCGACCTCGCGGTCCTCGGCCTCGGCGGGGTCACGGTCCCGATCTACCCGACACTGATCCCGAGCCAGATCGCCCTGATTCTTTCCGACGCGGAGACCCAGATCGCGATCGTCTCGACCGCCGTCCAGCGCGAGAAACTGCGGACGCTGGCGCCGTCACTGCCCAGGCTCGAGACGATCATCACCATGGAGGCCGCTCCCGGCCAGGATCCCGCGCTCACCTTCGAGGGGCTCCTCGAGCGCGGCCGGAAGCTGCGCGCGAAGCACCCCACCGCCTACCGCGACGCGGCGGCGAAGCTGCGCGCCGACGATCTCGCCACCATCATCTACACGTCGGGCACCACCGGGAATCCCAAGGGCGCGATGCTCACCCACGGCAACATCGTGTCGGACTGCCGTGCTTGTCTCGAAGTCGTCCCGATCGGCCCTACCGAGGTCACGCTCTCCTTCCTGCCGCTCAACCACATCTTCGAGCGCATGGCCGGGCTCTATTCGATATTCATGGCCGGTGGGACGATCGCCTACGCGGAGAGCATCGACAGCGTGGCCGCCAACGCCGTGGAGGTGCGTCCGACCATCCTCAACGGTGTGCCGCGCTTCTACGAGAAGGTTCACGCGCGGGTGATGGAGAATGCGGGCAAGCTCTCGCCGCTCCAGCGCCGGATCTTCCAGTGGGGACTGAACCGCCTGATGGGCCGCGCGCGCGCCCATTTCGAGGGGCGGGCCGACAACAGCCTGCTGACCGCGCTCGCCGACCGGCTCGTGGCGCACAAGATCCGCGAACGGGTCGGCGGCCGCCTGCGCTACTGCATCAGCGGCGGCGCCGCGCTGCCGCCCCACGTGCTCGACTTCTTCTTCGCGGTCGGGATCACCGTGCTCGAGGGGTACGGGCTCACCGAGACGTCGCCCGTCATCACGCTCAATCCGCCCGGTCACGAGAAACGCGGGTCGGTGGGGCTGCCGATTCCGGGCGCCGAGGTGCGGATCGGCGACCAGGGCGAGATCCTCACCCGCGGCCCGAACGTGTTCATGGGCTACCTCAACAACGAGGAGGCCACGCGCGAGGCACTGCGCGACGGCTGGTTCCACACCGGCGACATCGGAAGGCTGGACGCCGACGGCTACCTCTATGTCACCGATCGCCTCAAGGACCTGATCGTCACCGCCGGCGGCAAGAAGGTCGCGCCGCAGCCGCTCGAGGTGCGCCTCAAGCAGAGCCCGATCATCTCGGAAGCGGTGCTGCTCGGCGACCAGCGACCGTTCATCGTGGCGCTGCTGATCCCGGAGTTCCCCGCCCTCGAGGCCGCCGCGCGCGAGCACGGCTGGAGCTTCCAGGACCACGCCGGGCTCCTGGCGTCGACCGAGGTGCGCGCGCTCTACCAGACCGAGATCGACCGCCTCAACAACGAGCTCTCGCAGTACGAGAGAGTGAAGCGCTTCACATTGATCGACGCCGTGTTCTCGCCCGAGACCGGCGAGCTGACCCCCTCGCTCAAGGTGCGCCGCAAGATCGTGATGGAGAAGTACGCGCCGATCATCGAGAACATGTACGAAGGGCACGCCTGACCGGGCATTCGACAGACGGAGAGGTACTCCATGGCCCGCTTGCACGCAGGACTCGACCGGTCGGCGCTCCGCGGTGTGATCTTCGCAGCGTGTGCGCTCTTCGTCGTCACGGCGCAGAGCTCATGCACCAGGAGGGTGGCGGAAGAAGCTCCTCACGCGACGAGCAAGTCGGATCAGGCCGCGTTGTTCGTGGCAGTGCGTGACGTGGCGGGTAACCCGGTTGAAGGCTGCGTCGTCGTGATCAAGAACGCTCACATCGGCGGGATGACCGACGCTCGCGGCTTAACGCGAATCGCTGATGTACCGCCCGGCACGTGGTACGTCACGTGGCACCTAATCGGGTACTTCCCGGATTCCCTGGCCGTCCACTTCGACCCTGGCGTCGAAGAATCCCTCGGGGTGATCCTCAGAGAGCCGGAGCCAGAGCGGGCGAACCCGTACGAAAAGCGGTGACAGTGACGCTGCGAGAAGCTGTTGCTTCCGCCGGGCCCCGCTCCTCTAGGGGCTTGTCCTCTGAATGCCTCGCGGGGTGGCGTGTCTGGGCCATCGCCGTTCCAACTCGAGGGTGACCGCGAGGGCCTGCTGTATCCGGTCGGACCCGGCCAGAGCCTCCGCCTGCCCGACCAGCGCCGCCGGGAGCGTGTCACCCAGATCTCTCACGCGAACGAATGTGCTCTCGGCCGCCAGCCATTGCCCGCCAGCCAGCTGAACTCGACCCTGGTTCAGGAGCGCTTTCTGGCCCTGCCCCCAGTGCTCCAGCCAGCCGCGCTGCTCGTAGTGAAACGAATGAGCCGACTCGAGTTCCCTCGGGATCGTCCTCGCGAAGCCGAGATAGACCACCTCGGGTAGGAATAGCTTCAGCGTCTGGCCGCCGCGCATGGCGGCCTCCAACGGCAGATAGGAAACGCGAGTCGCAACATCCTCGGGGCGCGTCGGCGCACCGCGCATCAGGTCGAATCGCGGGCGCATCAGAGGGCTGACGAAAAGCACGCCGGCACCGGCCGGGAGTTTCGCGGCCCGCAGGGCCGGAAGCGCGTGACTCAGGAGCTCCGAGTCACGAACCGTGCGGTCCGCCGGCAGGTAGTCCCGTCGCATCGTCTCTCGAAGATGCACGTTCCACCCTTCGACCAGGACGTATGCCGCGAGACAGGCCGGTGTCGCGTTTCGCAGCCATGCTGCACTTCTCTCCTTGAACAGGGCAGCGCCGCAGGCGGCGACAGCGATGGCGCCGCCGGCCATCGGCACGTACAGGTAGTAGAGGTTCGTGTGGTGCTCCAGCGGCAGAACCGGGAGGAGGAACGCCAGCCACCAGCCCGCTCCGACCACGACGGCGGCGTCACGACGCCGCTGCCACACCGCTAACAACGCCGCGATCGCGATCGCGGCTCCCAGTGGCCAGGTCTCGTAGCTCACCGCCGCCACCTGATCGCGGATGGGATTCCACAGAGCGACGGACCAACCCGCATACGTGAGCAGATTGGCGACAAGGGACGTTGGCGCGACCGTCCGCGAATACGCCTGCGAGTCGGCAAAGCGGGCGGCCTGACCGGATCCGAAGAAGCATGCGACGAACAGAACGGAGGCAACGGCCGCGGGCACGAGTGAGCGCGCTCGTCCCCGAGGGTCCGATTTCCACTCGATCAAGGCCACTGCCGCCGGCCACAACAGGGCGGTCTCCTTCGAGAGCATCGCCGCGAAAGCGGCGAGCGCCGGTACCCACAGCCAGGTTCCCCCTCGATCGCGAAGCCGCAGGTGCAAAACCGTGGCGACCAGGAGCAATGCTCCGGTCAGGAGTTCGACAATGCCGGTCGCCCAATGCAGCGGCGTGAAAGCCACGGAAGAGCACCCGAAGAGAACGGCAGCGGCCGAGGCTGTCCCACGGCTCCGGGTGAGCCGGAGAGCAAGGTGGTAGACGCACAGGGTGTTGAAGAGGTGGAGTCCGAGATTGACTGCGAGGTACCCGCGGGGATCGAGGCCGAAAGCGGCGTACTGGATCCGGAACGCCAGTGATTCCGACAGGAGTCGGAAGGCATCTCCGGGCTGGAGGCCGGCGGCTCTCGACAGAAAGGTGATGTCATCCTGCGCGAAGAAACCGCTTATGACCCTGTGGTACACCAGCAAGGCTGCCATCATCGGGGCCACCGGATGGCGGGCCGCTTCGTGCAGAAGGGTTTTCGCCGAGGCCACGACGGGCCCTATTTGTCGCGCCGCGACTTCGCTCGCGTGGCCGGGCGTCGGGTCGTGGTCTTCCGCGCCGTGGTCTTCCGCTTTGCCGCCTTGCGCGCCTTCTTCGCGTGCTTCACGACCCGGCTCCGCATTGTCTCGACCAGGAAGAGACGGTCGCTGATGATGCCCGCCGCTTTCGCGGCCGCCACCGCAGCGTCGGCCTTGTTCAGGTTGGGGTTCGCGGCGAGCAGCTCCCGCACCGCCTGCGAGAGGGCGCGCTCGGCATTCGCCCGGAGCCGCGCGGTGCGCGCCTTCTGGAACGCCTGGAGCAATGCGTCGACGACGGTCTTGACGGTGCCGGCATCGATCGGAAGTCGGTCCATCACGTGCCGCCGGCCGGCTATTCCCCGACGATCTGCTTGAGCTGCGGAGCGACGATGCCCATCTGCTGCGCCGCCTTCGCGACCTTGAGCGGGATCAGCTTGCAGAACGCTTCGTCGTAGCGCCAGCGGCGCCACGTTCCTTCGAGGCGCACACTCAGCGAGTCGCCTTCGATGCGGACGGCCAAGCCGCGGCGCTTCGCTTCGCGGCCGAGGAAGGGCGCGAGCTCGCTGGTCCATTCCTCGGGCAGGATCGTCGAGAGCACGTTGCCCGCGTACTGCACCGGGTCGAGCCGCACCTCGGGATCGAACACGAACACGCGGCCGGCCGCGGCGCCCGACATGAAGAACTTGCCGGAGTAGGGCCGGGGTCTCAGTGACAGCTCGCCGCGCGCATCCGGCTTCCTTAAGCCCATCACGATGTGGAAGGAGTTCTCCCCGCCCGACATCAGGTACTCGAACGCGTACTCGTTGGGCGACCCGAAGTGGATCGACTTGAGCCCGGGCGCCGGCGTCTTCCAGTCGGAGAGCATCACCTTGTTCTGGCCCGCCACCGCGAAGCGCGAGCCGGAATCCCACAGACTCACCGTGCCGCCGTGCGCCGCGTACATGCCGGTGTTGAGCACGTCCTGGAGCACGAACAGGTAACCAGAGTCGGCCTTCATGCCGAGGTGGCTCTGGCCCTGGCCGTAGACGCGGATGTCCGCGCCTTCGAGCAGCGCGCCGATGAAGTCGCCGAACTCGCGGCCATAGAGCTCGATCGTCACACCGGGCGCCGCCTTGCCATCCGGCGTCGCCAGGTTGGTGCCGACGTAGCGCGGGCCGCCGATGAACCCGTAGCAGACGAGGCTCCGCCAGCCGAGCCGCACCGCCTCGCTCACGATGCGTGACGCCGAGTCGAGCTTGAAGGATTCGCTCTCGAATCCGGCCATGTCGATCACCAGCACGTCGCGGGCCGCGTCGTGAGGCGCGCCGAGGTCGTCGCGGGTCGCGAGCGTGAGCCGGCCGTGGCGTCCCGCACCCTTCCCCGGCTGCTTCAGCGCCTCGAACAATGGCGGCACCTGGTCGAGCAGCCGGTAGATGCCGCCCTCCGGCGCGCCGTCCGCCGCGCGCCCGCCGTCGGTCAGGTACTCCATGCTCGAAAGCGCCTTGCCGCCGAGATCGTGGAGCGCGATCCGTTTCCTCAGCTCGGTGAGGATGCGCAGCGCGAGCGCCAGGCGCGCGTCGTTGTCGCGGCCGAACAGCGGCAGCGCCTGCTCCACCAGTGCGCGGTAGTCCTCGAAGCTCATCGTGCGCGCGCGCTGGAGCGCGCTCTCGACCAGTTCCTGGGCGGGCGCCGGCAGCGGATCGTCGGGACCAAACCAGCGTCCCGCGGGCGGGTGCGTGTCGAACATCTCGGCGCTCCGCTTCAGGCGGTCGGCGACGAATGCCGCCCACTCGGAGTCCGCCGGGGACGCCGTCGCGCCGAGATCCACCTTGGTGCCGCCGCGCTCGACCTCGATCGGCTCGCCGAACCGGTTCTTCAGCTCGATCTGCCCGCTGCCCGGCCGCGTGAACGCCTCGAACACGCCGCCGTAGTCGCGGCGCCCGGGCTGGCCGCCGGGCCGCATGCTGAAGCGCAGGTCGGCGGCGCTCTCGGCCAGCACGCCCTGCTGGTGGAGCATGCGCAACATGCTGTCCGCGATCTTGGCCTCGCTGCCGTTCGCCACCGCGTGCACGCCGCCGGCGCCAAGATCCGACGTCACGATGATCTCGTGCGGGCGCAGGAACTTGATGTCCATGTTCTCGCGGAAGCCGACCACCCGGCCGCCGGCGCGCGCGCGCGACTCGACGATCGTGAACTTGTAGGGGCCGGTCGGCGTGAGCTGCACGTAGTTGTTCTGGAGCAGCGTGAACTTGCGGCGCCGCTCCTCGTCCATGTTCGAGAGGTCGAAGCCGGTGATCGGCGAGATGATCTGGCTCGCCTCCTCGGTCGTGAGCCCCAGCACGCGACGCGTGAAGTCGACCAGGTAGGCCGCGTACTCGGTGTCGGTGAGCGCCTTCCGCTCGTAGACCGAGTCGCCGTGGTAGTCGGCCGCGCCCGGTCCCATCGACGGGTCGGCGTGCACGTAGCCGAACTCCATCAGGAACGGCGCGGTCGAATCCACCGCCACCTGCTCGCCGTTGTGCATGAGGAGCACGTTGTAGGCCTTGAACGG
>DAIUEO010000094.1:0-14917 GCA_036845125.1 Candidatus Eiseniibacteriota bacterium
TTCCCGATGATCCAGGCCAGCTCGTCCAGTCGTGGCGCGGCGGTGGCGCCCGCGTACAGGGCGCCGCGCAGGTGCAGCTGACCGCGGCGGCGCAGCATGGCATCGGCGATCGCCAGAACCAGCGCCGCTTCGACGCCTTCACGGAGCGTGATGACCAGAGCCTCGAACATGCGGGCGATCCTGTAGAAGGGGTTCGTTCAGGTCAAGGTTGCCCGGCGCGGCGTTCGGGGTTCCGGACCCGTCGGGGCTGGCGCGGGGGCGTGCTAGAGTCGAGCCTCCATGAAACGGTTCCTGCTCGCGATCCTGCTGTTCGCGCTCATGACCGTCACCGGAGCGGCCCGCGTCGAGGCCCGCGACGCCAAACGAGCTGCCGCGCTCTATCGCCAGGCCCTCGGATACGTCGCCCGCAACGACGTCGACGCCCGGCGCATGGCGATCCGTCTCCTCGAGGACGCCACACTGCTGGATCCCGGTCGGCCGGAATACCACCTCACGCTCGGTCGCGCGTACTACGAAGCGGGCTTCCTCGGGGAGGCGCGCGATCGGTTCGAGCGTGTGACGATGATCGCTCCGGACGAGCCCGAGGCGCGCTACGGCCTCGGCCAGGTGTGGCGACGCGACTGGCTCCACTACGCCGATCCCGCCTCGCTCAACCAGGCGGTGAAGCATTTCTCCGCCTGCTGCCGGATGCGTGTCCAGTTCGCGGATGGCTGGCTCGAGCTGACGCCGCTGCTCGTCGAGCAGAAGGACCTGCGCGCGGCGTCGGTGGCGGCGCGGCGCGCCCTCGAGGCGTCGCCCGGGAGACCCGAAGCGCTGATCGCGGTGGCGTACACCGACTACCTGAGCGGCGACATGGAGGGCGCCGCCGAAGGGTTCCGGGTCGGCGTTCCCGGACTCCCGCGCCTCGTGCGGGCCCGCTTCGTCGACATCGCGCCGGTCGCCACCGATCGCGACACGTTCCTGCTCAACCGCCTCGAGGGCGCCGCCCACGACGAATTCCTGCGTCAGTTCTGGGCGGACATGGACCCCGATCTGACGACCGCCGTCAACGAGGCGCGGCTCGAATACCTCTCGCGCGTCGCCCACGCCTTCTTCCTCTATTACCGTCCGAAGCTCGGGGAGTGGGACGAGCGCGGCGAGGTCTACGTCCGCTACGGGCCGCCCTCGCACACCACGTACAACCCGATCGGCGATCCGCTGCGGTTCAACTTCATGACCGGCTCGCCCTATCCGGCCAACACCATGGTGTGGACCTACCAGGACCTCAGGCTCCAGGTGGTCATGCAGGACCGCACGCTCAACGAGTACTACCAGCTGCCGGTCTCGCTCTGGCAGGACCCCGATCCGATTCCGCACCCGGCCGTCATCGCAGCCAGCGACAGCATGCTGCTCGCCCGCAGCGGACGCGGCGTCTTCCGAACGCTCCCGCCGGGGACGCAGCCGCTCCAGATCGCAGGTGCGGTGGGCCGCTTCTACACGCCGCAGGGCCCGCGGCTCTTCGGCCAGGTCGAAGTCCCCGGCACGCCGGAGGACAGTGTCTCCGCCGCGTGGGTGGTGCTCGACTCGGCGCGCACCGTGGTCGTGCGCGGCTCGCGGTCACTCGTGATCTCGGCCTGCGATCCCGTGGAGCTCCAGGTGGCGGACTTCGTGAGCGACATCCGTCCCGGGACCTACACGGTCGGGCTGTCGGTGAAGGATCGCGAGGGCCGGCGCGGCACCCTGCGGCGCGATGTCGTGGTGCCCGCACCGCTCGGGAGGCTCACGGTGAGCGACGTCGTCATCACCTGCGGCACGCCCTACATCGAGGAGCAGCGCGGCGGACCGCCGATCGTCCGCATCGAGCCCAATCCCACCGCCCGCGTGCCGAAGAGCGGACCGCTGACCGCCTACTTCGAGGTGTACGAGCTGACCCCCGATGCCGGCGGCCGCTCGCGCTTCCACTACGAGTACACGGTGCGATCGGCGGAGAAGGATCCGCGGATCTGGGTCCAGCGGGTGTTCGCGCCGCGGGCGCTGCCCGATCCCATCCAGGTGAGCCACGAGGAAGAGCAGGTCGGATCCCGGCGCCGCCAGTTCGTCTCGGTGCCGGTCAGCGCGCTCCCGCCCGGCCGCTACCAGATCGAGATCCTGGTGCGCGACGTCGTGTCGGGCCAGGAGGCGAAGAGCACCGCCCGGTTCTCCATGGCTTCGTGACCGTGTCGCCCGGCCGCCGGATCGGCTAGGGTGCTCGCCACGGCCGGCCGCCGGCCCCACGTGCCCTACCTCTTCAGGGAGGACGAGAAATGCTGAAGAACATCCTGATCGCGCTGGTCGTTCTGATCCTCGGATTCCTCGGGTTCGTCGCCACCCGGCCGAACGATTACAAAGTGGAGCGCAGCGCACTCGTCGCGGCACCGCCCCAGGTCGTCTATGCCGAGGTCGCGGACTTCCACAAGTGGAACGCGTGGTCGCCGTGGGAGCACCTCGACCCCAACATGAAGCGCAACATCGAAGGACCAGAATCGGGCACCGGCGCGATCTACTCGTGGGCGGGGAACGAGAAGGCGGGAGAGGGTCGTATGACCATCACCGAGGCCGAGCCCGCTCAGCGGGTCGGCATCAAGCTCGAGTTCATCAAGCCCTGGGCATCGACCTCCACGACCGTCTTCGCCTTCGCTCCGGAAGGGGCTGGCACGCGCGTGAACTGGACCATGACCGGGAAGCACGACTTCATGAGCAAGGCCATGTGCGTGTTCATGCCCATGGAAAAGATGGTCGGCCCCGACTTCGAGCGCGGCCTCGCGAGCCTGGATTCCGTGTCCGCGGTGGCGGCGGTATCGGCCCCGGGAGACAGCACGACCGCCACTCCCTGAGTGACGCTGGCCAGGCCGCTGGTGTCGTGGCCTTGCGCCGCTAGATCTTCGCGGTGGATTCGGCGATCACGACGCGCATCGCGTCGTGCAGGTGACCGTTGCTCGCGAGGATCTGGCGTCCGTCGAGCGTGTGCGGGGCGCCATCGTAGCGGGTGACGGCGCCGCCGGCTTCGCGCACGAGCAACCCCCCGGCCGCCACGTCCCACGCGTTGAGGTCGAGCTCCCAGAAACCGTCGAAGCGCCCGGCCGCGACATAACAGAGATTGAGCGCGGCCGAGCCGTCGCGGCGCACCGCCTGGGCCCGCACCAGGAACGCCTGGAACAACGGAATGTGCCATTCCGGGTGCTCGCGGACGCTGTAGGGGAACCCGGTCACGAGCAGCGCGTCCTCGAGCCGTGAGACGGCCGAGACCGAGAGCGGCCGGTCGTTGAGCATGGCGCCGGCGCCCGCCGCCGCGGCGAAGGTCTCGTCGCGGATCGGATCGTGCACCACACCGGCCGCCATCCTGCCGTCCCGCTCGACACCGATCGACACGCAGAAGAACGGGTAGTTGTGGGCGAAGTTCGTGGTGCCGTCGAGCGGGTCGATGATCCAGCGCGTGGTGGCACCGGGCCGATCGTGGCGCCCGGATTCCTCGGCGAGCACGGCATCGCCGGGATGCCGCTCGCCCAGGCGCCGCAGCAGCAACTCCTCGGAACGGCGGTCGTACTCGGTCACGAGGTCGATGCGACTCTTGCGCTCGAACGCGTGCGCGCGACCGTAGCCCTCCTTCAGGATCGCGCCAGCCTCGCGCGCGAGCTCGAGCGCGTCGTCGCGGAGATCGAGCGCCGTGCGGTCGCTCACGCCGGCCGCGCCGCCGAGTCCGGACAGAAGCGCGAGTAGGCGCAGCTCCGACACACCCAGGGATCGGGCCGCGAGGGGAATTCGGCGCGGCGGATGCCCTCGGCGGCGAGCCGGATGCGCTGGCGGGCGTCGTGGAGGTGCGAGACCTTGACCGCCGCGCTCCCGACGAGCCCGCTCTCGATGAAATGGAGCTCGACCCGGACCGGCGGGCGCTCGCGGGTTTCAGCGTAGGCCAGCGCATAGAGCCCGAGCTGCTCGGTCTGGAGGCTCTCGCGCGCGCGGCGCTGCGCCTGGTCCTGGTCCTCGATCGCCGACGTCTTGTAGTCGACGAGGATCGGCCCGTCGGGCCCTTCGTCGACGCGGTCGAAGCGGCCGGTGATCACGTTGGAGCCGATCTTGAACCGGAAGGTCTGCTCCACCGCGGCCGGCAGGCGCGGATTGCGCACCTCGCGCGCAATGAACTGGCGCAGGGTCTCGCGTCCCGCTTCGAGCCTTCGTTCCTCGTGCTCGCGCGAGAAGAATCCCTCGCTCCGCCACGCCCGCTCGAGGGCCGCGATCGCATCCTCCTCGCGCACCGGGAGCCCCATCATGCGGGCGCGCGCCACCTCGCGGATCGCCTGGTGCATCGCGATCCCGTACATGGCCGTGGGGTCGGGCGCGAGCGGCACCTGCATCCCGTAGCGGTAGTAGTACTGGAGCGGGCAGGTGAGGAACGTCTGCGCCTGCTCGTTCGAGAGCTGGAGGATCTCGTCCGGCTCGAGCGGTGCGAGCACCGGCGCCGGCGCCTCGGCGGCGGGCGCGAAGCGCTCGATCGCCTCGCGCGCGGAGAGCGACTTCTTCTCGCGGGGCGGCGACGACAGCGCCAGCGTCTCGACCACGAACCGGCTGAGCGTGTGCGTGTTCTTCCCGCCGTAGTCGTCGGCGTGGCAGAGCACGAGGCGGTCGCGGGACCGCGTCATCGCCACGTAGAAGAGCCGCCGCTCCTCGCGATAGTGATCGAGGCTCGGGTCGCCGTGCGATTTCATCAGCTCGCGCGGGAACTCGAGAAGATCCGCCCGGTGGCGCAGCGGGAAGCGCAGCTCGGCGAGCTGCACCAGGTACACGACGGGGAACTCGAGGCCCTTCGCGTTGTGGGCGGTGAGCAGCACCACCGCGTTCTCGTCGTCGTCGATCTCCGCGGCGGACGGGTCGTCGCCGGCTTCGATCAGCAGGTCGAGGTGGGCGATGAAGGATGGCACGCGGTCGGCTTCGAGAAGGGGGCCGATCCGCTGCACGATGCGGAACAGCTTGTTCAGGTTCTGCACCTGCTCGGTGGCCTCGGGTCCGCCGTCGGCGACCAGGCCGTCGAGGAACCCGCTCCGCGTGAGGAACTCGTAGAGCACCTCGTGGGTCGGCCGGTGGGCGGCGAGCCGCACCAGGTGCTCGTGGATCTCGACGAAGCCGCGGATGGCGTGCGCCGACATCAACGCCATCGCATCGTCGGCATCACGTGCCGCCTCGGAGGCGAAGCGCAGCAGCGGGCGATTCCGGCGCCGCGAGTTGCCGGCGAGGCGGGCAAGATCGAGCGGCTCGGGGCCGAAGAGCGGGTCCGAGAGTGCGTGGAACACGGCGGTGTCGTCGTCGGGATCGGCGACCGCGCGCAGCACGTTGAGGCAGAGCTGGATCTCGGGCCGCTGGTAGAGACCGCGCGTGTTGGTGCGGTGGAAGCGCACGCCGTGGGAGCGGAGCGCGGCGGCGAACGGCTCGAGGAACTGGTGGGTGCGGGCGAGGATCGCGAAGTCGGAGGGCGCGTGCTCGCCACGCCCCACGCTCTCGGCGATCTCGCGCGCGACGTCGTCGGCTTCGTCGGTCATCCGCCGGTAGGCGCGATGCAGCAGCTCGCCCTCGACGCCGCGCGCGGAGTGCAGGCGCTTGCTGATGCCGATGCGCACCTCGAGGCGCTCGGGGTTGTTCTCCTGGATCAGGCGATGGGCGTGGTCGAGGATCGCCTGCCCCGAGCGGTAGTTCTGGCGCAGCAGCAGGAGCCGCGCGTCCGGGAACGCGTCGCGGAATCCGAGCAGGTTCTCGACCTTGGCGCCGCGGAAGCGATAGATGCTCTGGTCGTCGTCGCCCACCACCATGAGGTTGCGGCGCGCGCCGGTGATCTGCTTCAGCACCTCGAACTGGACGTGGTTCGTATCCTGGAACTCGTCGACCAGGATGTAGCGGTACGACTCCGCCAGCCCGCGGCGGACGTGCGCGTGCTCGCGCAGCAGGCGGAGTGCGAGGCTGATCTGGGCGCCGAAGTCGAGACGGCCGTGCTCGAGCAGCAGCCGCTGGTAGTTCCCGTACGCGCGGGCCTTCTCCACCTCGGCGGCGGCGCGGTCGCGTCGCTCGGGGTCGTCGCCCGCGGCATCCGCGAGGCGCTGCGCGAACTCCTGGTACTCGGCCGGCGAAACGTCCTCGTCGCGCGCCCGGTCGAACAACCCGACCAGCGCGCGCAGATGCTGATCCGGCCGGCCGAGTGGCTCGTAGCGTGCGAGCTCGAGCCGCGCGAGGTGCTCGCCCAGGAACACCAGGATCTCGGCGTCGCTCTCGACCCGCACCTGCGACGAGAGGCCGATCTCGAGCGCGTGCTGGCGGACGAGGCGGTCACAGAATGCGTGGAAGGTGGCAATGGTGGCGCCGACGAAGCCATAGGGGACGAGCTCGTCCACCCGCGTCTCCATCTCGGCGGCCGCCTTCTCGGTGAAGGTGAGCGCGAGGATCTCGTCGGGGCGCGCGCGCTTGCTGGCGATGAGCCAGGCGATCCGGCGGGTGATGACGCGGGTCTTTCCGGTTCCGGCGCCGGCCACCACCAGCGCGGGCCCGTCGGCGTGCGTCACCGCGGCGAGCTGCTCGGGATCGAGGCCGTCGAGGATCGCGGCCACGGAGCCCAAGTCCGCGGGCGGCGGCGAGGCGTCAGCCACGGCGGCGGACGGCTCGCCTGGGCGTTCGTCTCCGAAGAGATCCGGCGCGCCTTTCTGCGTCTCGCGAGGATTCATCGCCGGACGCTAGCACGCGCGTTTCCCCCGTTCCATGCCCTGCCGCGTCGCGGGTTTGTCCGCCGGAACACGCGGCCCCTAGACTGCGTGCCCATGCCGCCGCCACGTTTCGCGCGTCCGACGCTGCACGTCACTTTCGCGGCGGTCGCGGTGCTCGGCGTCCTCGCCGGCTGCGGAACGCCGCGGACTGCGCCGGTCACGCTCCGCTGGATCGTCGGTTCGTCACCCCCGCCATTCGACCCGGGCGGTCCGCCGGAGCCGATCCGGAACGCGATCGAGCGCTGCCTGACGCGCGGCCTCGTGCGCGAGGATTCCTCGGGCGCCGCGGTTCCGGACGTCGCGGAAAAGGTGGACGTGACGCCGGACGGGCTGATCTACCGGTTCACGCTCGCCGCCGGTCTGCGCTTCGCGGACGGCACGCCGTGCCGCGCCGCCGACTTCGTGCGCACCTTCCGCAGCGGGCTCGTGCGCCGCGACCACGGCACCACGGCATGGGCCCTGTCCGCGGTGCGCGGGGTCTCAGCGATCCGACCCGGAAAGCCGCTTCCCGAGCTCGGGCTGCACGCCGTCGACGAGCGCACGCTGGAAATCGAGCTGGTCCGCCGCGATCCCGCCCTGCTCGCGCGGCTCGCGGTGCCGGGGGTTTCGACCGTGTGGTCGGAGGCCTCCGGCGACTGGCTCCGCTCCTTCGGTCTCGGTCCCTTCCGCGTGCTCGAGCGAACGGCTGCGCGTCTCGAGCTGGCGCGCATCCGCGCGGCCGGCGCGCCGCTTCCCGACACGATCGAGATCCGCTTCGTCCCCTCGAGTGGCCGGGTGCGCGGCGTCCTGCGCCAGCAGGGGGCGGACCTCGTGTGGCCGCTGCCCCCGGGCTTCGAGACCGAGACCGCGCCCGCCGGCTATCGACGGCAGGCGGGTCCGGCCCGCCCGGCGCGCCAGCTCGCGCTGATCCAGCGTGCGGATCGTCCACCCACGAGCCGTCCTTCCGCGCGCCAGGCGCTGGTCCACGGCATCAATCGCGACGATCTGCTGGTGCTGCTCGGCCCCGAAGCCGTCCGCACCACCACCTGGGCGGTGGGAACGCCGGCGGTGAGCTTTCCGCGGCTCGATCCCGAGGAGATCCGGATGTGGAAGCAGCGCGGCAAGCTCGGTCGCTCCTTCCACGTCAACCTCGCGTACCGCGGCGACGGTCCCGCCGACGCGATCGCACGGACGATGCAGGGAGAGTGGGCGGCCAACGACATCTACGTGGACCTGGTTCCGCTGCGTGGGGCGCGCTGGATCGCCGAGTCGCTCGACGGCAAGGCGCACCTCCTGCTCGTGGAACGGCAGCCGCCGCTGGAGGATCCCGGCGCAGACCTCGCGTGCCTCGTCCATCCGGAGCGCGGTCCGGCGGCGGGTTCGTTCCGCACCGGATGGCGCACTCGGGAATTCGACCCGCTGATCGCCGGCGCCGGCCGCGGTCCGACGCCACGCCAGGTGGCGACGCGTCTCGAGCAGGAGATGATCGTGCTTCCGATCGCCGGCCTGCCCTGGGTCTGGATCGAGCGCGAAGGGGGACCCACGATCGGGCTGGACCCCCGCTACGGACCCTCCGGGCAGATGCGGCCGGCGCGATGAACCCGGCAGTACGAATGGCGGATTGCCGTTGTTTTCCAACGCATTCGCGTCTCCTAACTATTCGTTGACCCTGCCTCGCGGCTCGCCTATCGTGTAAACCGGCTCGTCGCTCTGGCGGGCCTTCCTCTTGGTCCCCCGGCTTCCCGCAACGACCGCGCGGGCAGCAAAAACCAGCGGGCAAAGCCGCAGCCCCGGCGAGCGCACAACATGCTTAGGAATACGACGGCTGCCATGGTTCTCCTGGCGGCTCTCGCGCAGGGAAACCAGGTCCACGCCGGAACGGTTTTCGAGCGGGAGTTCCGCTATGAGGCCGGAAGATTCCGCGTCGCGGCCGAGGGCGCGCGCACCACGGTCGCCATGGCCGGAGCCGAGCCCGAGTTCACCGCCGGGCAGCCCGACCTGCCGTGGCTCGCCGAGCCGATCGACCTGCCGCCGCGTGCCCGCATCTCGCGCGTCCAGGTGCTCGCACTCGAGACCGGGCTCCTCGTGGAGCGCGCGGAGCTCGTGACCGCCCAAAAGGTGAAGCCGGGGCTCGAGCCGATCGAGCGCACCGCCGCCGACGCTTCCACGTATTCCGCGCGCGGGTTCCTGCCGCAGAGTCCCGTCGAGATCGGCGATCGGTACTACCTGCGCGAGCGGAACCTCGCCTTCCTGAACGTGCGCCCGGTGCGCTGGGATCCGGCCACCGGACGCCTCGAGCGCATCAGCCGGCTCAAGGTCCGTTACGAAATCGAATTCGACGTCGAGCCTCCGCTCCGCCGCGAGCGGATCGTTCCCGAATGGGAGACGAGCCTCCCGGTCGGACCGGTGCCGTCGGCGTTCTCGAAGCCGGGAGCCGGGGCGTTCGCCGCCACCCAGATTCCCTCGGTGCTGGGCAGCCCGGTGGCCTACGTGATCATCACGGGAGACTCGCTCGTCTCCGAGTTCCAGCGGCTGGCCGACTGGAAGACCCAGACCGGAGTGCCTGCCACGGTGCGGACCGTTTCGTGGATCCGCCAGCAGTATCCCTTCGGCACCGACGACGCCGATCGCATCCGCCAGTTCATCCGCGATGCCTACACGCGCTGGGGCACCCAGTGGGTGCTGCTCGGTGGCGACACCAAGGTGATCCCCACCCGCTACGCGTACACCACCTTCTATGGTGGCGAGAACATCGCGAGCGACATGTACTACCAGTGCCTGAGCGGCAACTGGAACGCGGACGGCGACAGCATCTACGGGGAGGGGCTCGTCCCCCAGTGGTCACCTGGCGACAACTGCGACCTCGGTCCCGAAGTGTGGGTGGGCCGGGCGCCCGTGGTGGACGTGGCGCAGGCCCAGCTCTTCGTGAACAAGACGCTCGCCTACGTGAAGAACCCGGCCGGAGATTACGAGAACAACGTGCTCTTCTTCGCCGAGGTGTTGTTCCCGCAGCCGTGGATTCCCGGTCAGCCCGTCCAGAACGACGGCGGGGATCTCGCGGAGGAATGCCTCCCGTACACGCGGGCGCACCCCGGCATCCGCGACATCCGCCTCTACCAGAACGACACCTCGTCCGTCTGGCTCCCGGGCCCGTACCTCTATCACGAGACCAAGCCGGCGGTGCTCGATTCGCTGAGCTCCGGCCTGTATCACATGGCGGTCCACATCGGTCACGGCTATCGCAACGTGATGGCGGTGGGCGAGGAGAACATCGTCAACGCCGACGCGATGGCGCTTTCGAACGGGAACCGGTATTTCCACCTCTACGCCACCAACTGCACGTCGAACGCGATCGACTTCCCGTGCATCGGTGAAGCCTTCATCCTGGCGCCGAACGGCGGCGCGGTGACCAATATCGGGTCCACCCGGCTGGACTTTCCGCAGACCGGCCGCGCCTACCAGAAGAAGTACTTCGAGCTGGTGTACGAGGACAGCGTGACCGCGATCGGCGAGGCCCAGGCCCGGCAGAAGCTGCCGTACCTGGCGTCGACCACCACCGACGGTCTGCACCGCTGGACGCAGATGAACATGCTTCTGCTCGGTGATCCCGAGCTGAGGATCTACACCGCCCTCCCGCGGACCCTCACCGTGAGCCACCCGGGAGCGATCCTGCTCAGCGACTCGACCTTCACGGTCCTGGTTCAGGTGGGCGGCAGTCCCCTGGCCGGCGCCCGGGTCACCGCCTACAAGCCGGGCGACGAATACCGGATGGGCGTCACCTCCGGCAGCGGCTCGGTCACGCTGCCCTTCCGCGCCGATTCGGTCGGCAGTTTCACGCTCACCGTGACCGCCTACGACGCGCGTCCCTACCAGGCGGCGGTGACGATCAACAGCGCGGCTCAGCCGGTGCTCGCCGACCGCCTCCCGGTGATCGACGACGACGCCAACAGCGGCACCAGCGGAAACGCCAACGGCAAGGTGGACGCCGGCGAGGTCATCGACCTCAAGATCCAGGTGAAGAACAACGGGGCGCTCTCGGCGAACTCGGTCACGGGCCAGCTCACGAGCACGAGCCCGTGGGTGACGATCGGGCAGCCGGTCGTGAACTACCTGAATATCGCCGCCGGCGCGACCACCAACACGTCGTCGGCTTACCGCATCACGGTGCCGATCAACGCGCCCGACCAGGTGGAGCTGCTTTTCAACCTGCGGCTCGCGGACATCGCCGGACGCACCTGGAACGAGAAGATCACCCTCCCGGTGTACGCCTCGGAGCTGCGGCACTTCCGCCACGTGTGGAACGACGCCACCGGCGACAACGACGGTGTCCCCGAGAACGGCGAGTCGGTGGGGCTTAACGTGACGCTGCGGAACCTCGGCACCGGGGGCACGACCGGGGTGACGGCCGTGCTGCGGAGCGCGAACCCGTCGGCGATCGTCACCGACAGCACGGCTATCTTCGGTCCCGTCGGCCCGTCGGTCGACCAGGCCGGGGATCCCTTCGCGCTCCTCGTCGTGGACCCCTCGCTCGCACAGCTCGAGCTCCGGGTCTCCGATTTCACCGGCCTCAAATGGACGCAGAAGGTGGATCTGTTGCCCCCCGACCGACCGACTCTGCTCCAGGGAAGCGGCGGAACCTCGAGCATTGCGCTCCGCTGGCTCCTGTCGCCGGCGCCCGATCTGATCGGGTATCGCGTCCAGCGGGCCAGCCTGTTGAGCGGACCCTGGACCGCCCTCACGAGCGTGCCGACCGATCGCACGGCCTACTACGTCGACACCGGGCTTGCAGCCCTCACGCGCTACTTCTATCGCGTGAGCGCGGTCGATACCTCGGGCAACGAGTCGGGCTGGTCCGACACGCTCGCGGCCAGCACGACGCCACCGACTCACGCCGTGTTCCCGCTGCCGCTCCCGCTCAGCGCCACGGCACCCACCGCATCGTCGGTCGCCGCGGACCACGTGTACCCAGGGCATCCGGTGGCGCTGGTTGCCGGCGCCGATCATCTCTATGCCTGGAACCCGGAGGGCACCGCGATCGTGGATGCCGACGGCTCGATCGCCACGAGCGGAGACTTCACGGTGCGCGGCTACAATTTCACGGCGCCGCCCTCGATCGCCGACGTCAACGGCGATGGTGAGGCCGAGATCATCGCCTCCTCGTACGATTCGCTCCTGACGTTCGTGTTCCGCCGCGATGGAACCGTTCTTCCGGGCTGGCCGAACTCGACGACGGCCCCCATCCGCTCCGGCATCGCGGTGGCGGACATCGACGGCCTGCCGGGGCGCGAGATCGTGTTCTCGTCGAACGAAAGGGAGATCTACGCCTTCCATGCCGACGGCAGCGAGGTGCGTGACGGCGACAACAACCCGGCGACCAAGGGCGTCTTCCGCAAGGCGGACGTGTTCTACAACTTCGGCACGCCGGCGCTCGCCGACCTCGACAAGGACGGCAGGGACGACGTGATCATCGGCAGCGCCAACGGCTGGATCTACGCCCAGCGCTGGAACGGCACCTCGCTGCCGGGTTTCAGCATCTTCAAAGGTGGAAAGATCACCTCGTCGATCGCGGTCGGTTATCTCGACGGACCGAGCGACGTCGAATTCGACCTGGTCGTGCCGATCTCGCGGTCGAACGGCGCCGACTCGATCTACGCCTTCCGCTCCAACGGGCAGCTTCGGCCGGGCTGGCCGGTGGCGGCCGGGGTCGGTGGGCCGTACATCTACGTGAATCCTTCGGCGGCGCTCGCCGACATCAACAACGACGGTTTCGTCGAGGTGATCTTCGCGGGCACCGACGGTGTGCTCCGGGTTCTCGACGGCAATGGCGCGCCGGTGGCCCCGTTCTTCAACGTCCGTTTCAGCTCGCTCTCCCTGAACGCGACCGAGGCGAGCCCGGCGGTCGCCGACATCAACGGCGACGGTCTCCCGGACATCGTGGTCGGCGACGAGCTCGGAAGTCTCGCGGCGGTCGGCGGCGACGGACAGATGCTGCCCGGCTTCCCGATCCTGATGGACGCCGAGGTCAAGACCACGCCGGTGCTGTGCGATTGCGACGGCGACGGCATGACCGAGATCGCGATCTCAGGCTGGGACGGGAATCTCCACATGTGGGACTACGACTACCCGTTCTCTCCGAACCACACGCCTCCCTGGCCGCAGTTTCATCACGACGCGGCGCGCACCGGTGTCGAAACGAATCCGGCGTTCGTCGGCGTGGGGGGCGGGGAGGGCGTGCCGGCAACGCTCCAGCTCGCCGCACCGTGGCCGAACCCCTCGAACGGGCGTTCCACCCTGCGCTACGCAGTCCCCGTGGGCGGCGCCAACGTGGATCTCGCGGTCTTCGACCTCGGCGGACGCCGGGTGAAGACGCTGGCGCGCGGAACGGTCCGCGCGGGATCGCACCAGGTCGACTGGGATCTCCGGGACGAGTCGGGCGCGCGAGTCCGCCCCGGCATGTTCTTCGTCTCGCTGCAGGTGGGCGCCGAGAGAAAGACGCACAAGCTCACCGTGATGCACTGAGGCCTGGCCGGTCGGTTGACCGACCTTCGCCGCGCCTTCTAACGTGCCGCCTCCCATGAAACCCCGTGTCCGCTTTGCCCCGAGCCCCACCGGCTATCTCCACGTCGGCGGCGCGCGCACCGCGCTCTACAACTGGCTGCTCGCGCGGCGCCTGGGCGGCACCATGATCCTCCGTATCGAGGACACCGACGCGGCGCGCAGCACCGATGAATCGGTGCGGGCGATTTTCGAGAGCCTCGGCTGGCTCGGCCTGTCCTGGGACGAAGGGCCGGGTATCGGCGGCCCGCACGGCCCGTACTTCCAGTCCGAGCGCCGCGACCTCTACCGCGCGAAAGCGGACGAGCTCGAGGGGCGGGGACTGGCGTACCCGTGCTGGTGCACGCCCGAGGAGCTCGAGAAGCGCCGCGAGCAGCAGGCCGCAGCCGGCCAGCCGCCGCGCTACGACGGACGCTGCCGCCGCCTCGACGCCGCGGCGCGCGCCGAACGTGCGGCAGCGGGGACACCCCCGGCGACCCGTTTCGCCCTCGAGCCCACCGGCATGACCGCGTGGGATGACGTCGTGCGCGAGCGCGTCTCGTTCCAGAACGACCTGCTAGACGACTTCGTGCTGCTCCGCTCCGATGGGCTTCCGACCTACAACTTCGCGTGCGTCGTCGACGATCACGCGATGGAGATCACGCACGTGATCCGCGGCGACGACCACATCTCCAACACGCCGCGTCAGATCCTGCTCTATCGCGCCTTCGGCTGGGAGACGCCGGCGTTCGCGCACGTGCCGATGATCCTGGGGGAGGACGGCACCCGGCTCTCCAAGCGCCACGGCGCGACGTCGGTGGCCGCCTATCGCGATCTCGGCTACGTCCCCGAAGCGCTGGTGAACTTCCTCGCGCTGCTCGGCTGGTCGTACGACGGCAAGCAGGAGCTTTTCGATCTTCCGGAGCTGGTCGAGAAGTTCCGCCTCGAGCGCGTGGGCTCGAACCCGGCGGTCTTCAACGTCGAGAAGCTCGACTGGATGAACGGCCAGCACCTGAAGCGGCTGCCCGAGGAGGGGCGCATCGAAAGGGTGCGGGCGTTCCTCGAAGCCCGCGGCCACGATCTCTCCGGGCGCGACCCTGCGTTCGTGCCCATGCTGGTGCGTGCGATCGGCGACCGGCTGAAGACGCTGGTCGATGCCGAGAGCTACGGTGCATTCGTGCTCCAGCCTGGGCTCGAGATGGACGAGGCGGCGTGGGACGGGGTGCGCGACAAGGCCAACGCGGGGCCGCTGCTCGAAGCGCTGGCGGCGCGCCTGGAAGCGCTGGCGGATTTCTCGCTCGAATCACTCGAGCGCGAGACCCGGGCGCTGGCGGCCGAATCGGGCGTCAAGGCCGGCGAGCTGATCGGGAGCTGCCGCGTGGCGCTCACCGGAAAGAAGGTGAGCCCGGGCATCTTCGAGGTGATGGTGCTGCTCGGACCCGGGACGACGGTGGCGAGGCTGCGCGAGGCGGCGCGGCGGTGGAGGGCGGAGTCACCGCTCGCGAAGGCGTGAAAAGCCGCGTTTCTTGATCGCGCGGCGAGGGCTCTGTTAGGTTTTACCGCTCTTTTCGCTGCCCGGTGGTGTAACGGTAGCACGACTGGCTCTGGACCAGTTAGTCGAGGTTCGAATCCTTGCCGGGCAGCCA
>DAIUEO010000095.1:0-14851 GCA_036845125.1 Candidatus Eiseniibacteriota bacterium
GTGTAGCGATGCAGGTTCTGCAGGATGAAGGGGAACTTCGCCTCGCCGAGGTAGCCCTTGCGGCCCTCGCCCACGGCGCACGCCACCGGGTCGAGGAAGAACGAGCGGTAGTAGGCCTTGCGGTAGTAGTAGCAGGTGGTGCGGAAACCGAGCGGGAAGATGAGGATCAGGAACGCCGGTGAGAGCGGCCACCACGCGGGCTTGAGGGTCGGCGAATAGAACGGCGACAGGTAGTCGGCGCCGTTCCCCTCATAGAGGTAGTGGTTGCCCTGGAACGCGGCCCAGTTGGCGTAGCCGATGAGGCCGAGCAGGCCGAGCGCCTGGGCGAGCGGCTGGACCCACCAGGCATCGGTGCGGTCGGTCTCGCCGAATCGGTCGAGGTGGCCGCGACCCTTCCCGGTTCCGGGCGGAATGCCGGGGAGTGCGGGGGTTCCGGAAGCGGCGGGGTTGGCAGAGGGCGTGTACGTCGGCGCGGGCGCGCGATCTAAAGAATTTGCCGTCATGACCGATCTCTGGAGTGCGGGCCGCCACCATGCCGCGCGGACCCATGGAGATTGAGTGCCGCTCGCAGTCTGCCGCATCGTGGCGGGTCACGCAAAGCGACGGCGGAACGCCGGGAATGCAGCGCGTGATAAGGTACGCCCGTGCGCCACGTCCCGACATCCCGGTTCCGCGCTCTCGTGCTCGCGGTGACGATCGGTCTCGCCAGCGGCTGCACGCAGGCGACCCATGATGCGAGCCCCGAACCCGCGGCGGCGCCGGCGGTCAAGCGCTATTCGGCGCAGGAAGCGGCGGAACTCGTCGCGAAGGGCGAAGCCATCCTGGTGGACGTGCGCGAGCGCGACGAAATCGCGCCCGGAATCGCCGAGCCCGCGTTCTGGATGCCGCTCTCCGGCGACGGCGGTTACTCGTGGAAGGAGCTGCGCGACACGCTCGGCACGGGACGCACCGCGCTCTTCTACTGCCGGAGCGGGCGGCGTTCGGGGAACATGGCGAAACAACTCGCAGCCGAGGGCTTCAAGACCGGGAACGCGGGCGGCTACTCCGAGTGGGTGAGCGCCGGGCTCCCGACCCGCCAGCCTTCGCCCGCGCGCGACCGCTACTAGCTTCCGCCGTTTTCTTCGCCGGGCGCTTTCCCAGGATTTTGAGCCCCGGAATCCGCTCTCCCTTCCGCGAACTGGCGATCAGGATGTCGAGCCGCCGCAGCCGCGTCTCATCCTTCTTGGCGCTGACCACCCAGTGGATGCAGAGGCGCTGCACGCCGGGCGGCTGCGCGTCGAAGAATCGTGCGGCCTTCACGTTGGCGTCCAGCCTCGCGCGAAACTCCGGCGGAAACGACTTAGGGCGCGATTCGAAGGAATAGACGCCCGTGCGATCCTCGGTGCGGCGCGCGAGCGCGGCGCGACCCGCCGCGTGCATCCGGCCCTCGGCCTCGAGCCGCGCCACGTGCCGGAGGTTCACCTTGCTCCAGATACTGGTCGCCTTCCGCGGCGTGAAGCGCCGGAGGAAGCTGTCCTCGTCGAGGGGGTTCAGGACACCGTCGATCCACCCGAAGCAGAGGGCCTCGTCGAGCGCCGCCGTGTAGCCGATGCCGCGGTGGGACGCGTGCACCTTGAAGAGGCGGATCCACAGCTAAAGGACGCCGTCGTGGTTCTGCTCGAGCCAGCGCCGGAATTCGGCCGTTGTGCGGAAGCTCTTCGCCTTCGCCGCAGGTCCCGCGCCCGCCATGGCCGCTAGTAGGAGAACCCGAGCAGGCTCGGATCCGGCATCAGCTGCGGACTCCACGCGTCGGGCATGATCTCCACCTCGGTCGGCAGCGCGATCACGCCCATGGTCGCGTTCTTCACGTCTTCCATCATCTGCGGCGCGTACGGACAGAACGGCGTGGTCAACATCATCCGCACCAGCGTCCGATCCGGAAAGAAGTGCAGCTCGCGAATCAGCCCCAGGTCGATGACCGAAAGCCCGATCTCGGGATCCATCACCCCCTCGAGCGCCGACCGCACCGCAATCTCCTGCTGACTGGGCGCAACACCATCGGAGGGTGAAGCGGTGGCCGAGCCGTTGGGATTCTGGGTGTTGGGGTTTTCGTTCTCATTCCGTGGAGTTTCGTCGGGCGATACCGGCGACGGGCTCTCGGAAGCCGAGCCCGACGAAACTCCACCCTCATCACCGGAACCCACAGCCGAGGAGTCTCCGACACCCAGCGCCACCTCGACAGCATCCCCGACAACCCGCACCCGATGCACCGCCACGGGCGCAGTCGCCGGCAAGGACAGCGGCTTGCCGGAACGGATGTCGAACCGCGCACCATGCCGCGGGCACTCGATCTCGAAGCCCTCGAGCGGGCCCTCCGCCACCGGCCCTCCGTCGTGCGAGCACACGTCGTCCATCACGTAGAACGCGCCACCCACGTTGAAGACCGCGACCGGATGTCCCTCGACCCACGCGATCCGGACCTGGCCCTCCGGGATGTCGCCCACCTTCGCGACCGGAACGAAGCTCACGACCCCTCCTCGCCCGGCCACTGGTTCATGCCGTAGGCGCCGGCCTTGAGCGTCTTGAGCGCGAGCAACCCGCACTTGAGCCGCACCGGGCCGAGCTCGATGCCGAGCATCTCGAGCATGTCGTCGCGGCCCACCCGCTTCGCGTCATCGAGTGTCATCCCTTCGACGCGCTCGCACAGCATCGAGGCTGCGGCCTGGCTGATCGAGCACCCGGTGCCGGAGAAGCGTGCGGCCACGATCGCGCCGTCCCGCACCTGGAGGTCGACCCGGATGCGGTCGCCGCACAGCGGGTTCACGTCCTCGTAGGTGAAGTCCGGCTGCTCGAGCGTCCCACGGTGGGCCGAGTTCCGGAAGTGATCGAGGATGTTCTCGCGGAAGAATTCGTCGCTCATCGTCCGAACACCTTGCGCGCGCGGTGGAGGCCTTCGATCATCGCGTCGATTTCCTCCTCGAGCGAATAGCAGTGGAAGGAGGCGCGCACCGACGCCGGAACGCCGAGCTTCTCGTGGAGCGGCATCGCGCAGTGGTGCCCGGCGCGCACACAGACGCCGTCGCGGTCGAGCACGGTCGCGACGTCGTGCGGATGGATGCCCTCGACCGTGAACGCCGCGACGCCGCCGCGTTTCTCGGCCGGCGGCCCGAGCAGCTTCACCCCCGGCACTTCGGCCAGGCGCTCCATCGCATAGCGCGCGAGTGCCTTGTCGTGCCGGAACACCGCGTCCATGCCGAGCCCCGTGAGGTAGTCGACCGCGGCGCCGAACCCGACCGCCTCGGCGATCGCCATGGTGCCGGCCTCGAACTTCCAGGGCACATCGTTCCACTTCGAGCGCTCGAGCTTCACCTCGCGGATCATCTCGCCGCCGCCGAGAAACGGCGGCATCGCGTCGAGCAGCTCGCGCCGCGCCCACAGCGCGCCGATCCCGGTGGGGCCGAGCATCTTGTGAGCGGTGAAGCAGAAGAAGTCGGCGCCCAGGCTCCGCACGTCGACCGGGCAGTGCGGCACACTCTGCGACCCGTCCACCATGACCTTCGCGCCCGCGGCGTGCGCCGCCACGGCGAGCCCCGCCACCGGGTTCACGGTGCCGAGCACGTTCGAGATGTGGACGAAGCTCGCGAGCTTCACCCGGCCGTCGCCGAGGAGCCGCGGCAGCGCGTCGAGGTCCAGTTCGCCTTCCGGCGTCACCGGGATGAAGCGCAGCTCGACGCCGCGCTCGGCGGCGAGAATCTGCCACGGCACGAGATTGGAATGGTGCTCCATCTCGGTGAGCAGAATGGCGTCGCCGGCGCCCAGGTTGGCGCGGCCCCACGAGTACGCCACGAGGTTGATCGCCTCGGTGCTGTTGCGGGTGAAGATGATCTCGGCCGGGCTCGCCGCGCCGACGAAGTTGGCCACCCGCCGGCGCGCGTCCTCGTACGCCGCGGTCGCCTCCTCGGCAATGCGATAGACCCCGCGGTGAATGTTGGCGTTGGAGCGCACGTAGTAGCGCTCCATGGCCTCGAGCACGGCATCCGGCTTCTGCGAGGTGGCGGCGCTGTCGAGGTAGCGCAGCGGCGGCTCGAGCGGCTCCCGGAACATCGGGAACGCCTGCCGGACCGTGCGCGGGTCGAAGCCCGTCACCGGAACCGCGGTCGCCGCCGACGCTCCGGACATGGCGTCAACCGATCTTGCGCTCGATCACCTGCCGGAGCTCGTCGCGGACGTGCTCGAGCGGGATGCGATCGAGCACCGGGGCGAAGAAGCCCTCGACGATGAGTCGCTGCGCATCGGCACGCGGCAGTCCGCGCGCCATCAGGTAGTACATCTGCTCGGGGTCCACGTCGCCGATGGTCGCGCCATGCGTGCAGCGCACGTCGTTCGCCAGGATCTCGAGCCCGGGGATGCTGTCGGCCCGCGCGGTGTCGGAGAGCAGCAGGTTGCGGTTGGCCTGGTAGGCATCGGTGCGCTGCGCGCCCTCGCTCACCTGGATCAGGCCCTGGTAGACGCTGCGGGCGTGGTCCTTGAGACAGCCCTTGATGAGCAGATCGCTGGTCGTGTGGTCGGCGATGTGGCGCTGCAGGGTGTGCAGGTGGAAGTGCTGGCGCTCGTCGCCGAACATGAAGCCGTGCACGAACGCCTGGGCGCCCGGTCCGGCGAGATCGAAGTACGAGTGCACCTTGGCGAGGCGCGCGCCGAGCAGGGTCTGGATCCACTGCAGCTCGCCGCCGCGCTCCACCTTCACCCGGTGGTTCGCATAGTGGTAGACGTTCCGCCCCCACTCCTCGAGCGTGGCGTGCACCAGCTTCGCGTCCTCGCCGACCGTCACCTCGGACGCGCCGTTGTGGAAGGCGATGCCGTCGGCGGTGTCGGAGATCAGCTCCTCGATGACCGTGGCGCGCGCGCCGCGGCCGAGCACGATCACCGTGCGCGGCATGGCGGTGACGCCGGCGCCCTCGAGCGTGTGGAAGAGCAGCACCGGCTCGGTGAGCTCCACGCCATCCGGGACGTGCACGAACGCGCCGCCGTTCCGGAGCGTGGCACCCGCGGCCGTGTACCAGTCGTAGCCCGGCGCGAGCTGGGCGCCGAGATGCCGCTTCACGAGATCGCCGTGCTCGCGCACCGCACGATCGAGCGACGACACCGTGACGCCGCGCTGGGCGAGCGACGCGGGGATCCGCTCCCAGCGCACGCCACCCGCACCCATCACCACCACCGCCGACTCCACCGGCGAATCCGCAACGCGTGAGCGGACGCGGGCCGGGAGCCCCGCGGGATCACGCACCTCGGACGCGGGCGCGAACGCGTCAAGCTTAGGCAACGACGCCTCGAGCAGGCGGAAATCGCTGCGCCGCCAGATCTCGATCTCGCGGCTCGGGAACTCGAGCCCGGTCATGATCTCGGCCGCCGTTCGGCGGGCGTCGAGCGACCACGCGGGCTCGCCCGCGCGGCGCGCCCGTTCCAGCGCCTGCTCCGCCCATGCCCGATCGAAACCCTTCGTCGTGCCTACCGGCCTGGTCTCCATCGTCGTCATCCGACCGAACCCTCCATCTGGAGCTGGATCAGCCGGTTCATCTCGACCGCGTACTCCATGGGCAGCTCCTTGACGATCGGCTCGATGAAGCCGGAGACGATCATCGCCGCCGCCTCCTCCTTGCCGATGCCGCGCGACTGGAGGTAGAAGAGCTGCTCGTCACCGATCTTGGAGACGGTGGCCTCGTGTCCGATCGACACGCGGTCCTCCTCGATCTCCATGTAGGGATAGGTGTCCGAGCGCGACGCCTCGTCCAGGATCAGCGCGTCGCAGTTCACCGAGCTGCGCGAGTTGACGGCGCCCTTCTGCACGCGGACCAGTCCGCGGTAGCCGGCACGTCCGCCGTCCTTGCTGATGGACTTGGAGATGATCTTGCTCGTGGTGTTGGGCGCGACGTGGATGATCTTGGCGCCGGCGTCCTGGTGCTGGCCCTTGCCGGCGAACGCGATCGACAGCACCTCGCCGTGAGCGCCCGGCTCCATGAGATGGACGGCCGGGTACTTCATGGTCAGCTTGGAGCCCAGATTCCCGTCGACCCACTCCATGGTCGCATCCGCGTAGGCGACGGCGCGCTTGGTGACCAGGTTGTAGACGTTGTTCGACCAGTTCTGGATCGTCGTGTACCGGCACCGGCCGCCCTTGCGTACAATGATCTCCACGACCGCGCTGTGCAGCGAGTCGGACGAGTAGATCGGCGCGGTGCAGCCCTCGACGTAGTGCACGTAGGCGCCCTCGTCGACGATGATCAGCGTGCGCTCGAACTGGCCCATGTCCTTGGTGTTGATCCGGAAATAGGCCTGCAGCGGAATCTCGACCTTCACGCCCTTCGGCACGTAGATGAACGAGCCACCCGACCACACCGCCGAGTTCAGAGCCGCGAACTTGTTGTCGTGCGGCGGAATGATGGTTCCGAAATACTCGCGGAACAGCTCCTCGTGCTGCTGGAGACCGTGGTCACACGACAGGAAGAGCACGCCCTGCTTCTCGAGGCTCTCCTTGATCTTGTGGTAGACGACCTCGGAGTCGTACTGGGCGCCGACGCCGGAGAGGAACTTCTGCTCCGCTTCGGGAATCCCGAGCTTGTCGAACGTGCGCTTCATGTCGGCCGGCACGTCGTCCCAGGACTTGACCTCCTCGGAGGTCGGCTTCACGTAGTAATAGATGTCCTGGAAGTCGATGTGGGAGACGTCCCCGCCCCACGTCGGCAGCGGTTTCTTGAAGAAGATGTCGAGCGACTTGAGCCGGAACTCACGCATCCAGTCGGGCTCGTTCTTGAGCCGGGAGATCTCCTCGACGATCTCGCGGTCGAGCCCCTTGCGCGACTTGAAGACGTGCTGCTCGGTGTCGTGAAAACCGTACTTCTCGGCGTAACCCTCGTTGATGTCGATCGCGGTAGTCTCGGTCTTGCTCATCGGACTTCCACCTCTCCCCGCACCCAGTCGTAGCCCCTGGACTCGAGCTCGAGCGCCAGCTCGGGTCCACCGGACGCCTGGATACGACCGTCCACCATGACGTGAACCTTGGTGGGCTTGATGTAGTTGAGAATGCGGTTGTAGTGGGTGATGACCAGCACGCCCAGATCCTTGCCGGCGAGCGCGTTCACGCCGTCCGAGACGACCCGCAGGGCGTCGATGTCGAGGCCGGAGTCGGTCTCGTCCATGATCGCGATTTCGGGCTTGAGGATCGCCATCTGGAGGATCTCAGCGCGCTTCTTTTCGCCGCCCGAGAAGCCATCGTTCAGGTACCGGGTGGCGAACGACTCGTCCATCTTGAGCAGCGCCATCTTCTCTTTCAGCATGGCCCGGAATTCCTTCGGAGCGATGCCCTTCCTGGTCGGCACCTTGCCGTTCGCGCCGCCATCGCCGGCGGCGACGCGGGCGTTCAAGGCGGTGCGCAGGAAGTTCGCGACCGTCACTCCGGGAATCGCGACCGGGTACTGGAATGCCATGAACAGGCCGGCGCGCGAGCGCTCGTCGGGCTCCATCTCGAGCACGCTCTCGCCCTTGAAGCGGATCTCGCCCGCGGTCACCTCGTAGCGCGGATGGCCCATCAGCGTGTTCGCGAACGTGCTCTTGCCCGAACCGTTCGGTCCCATCAGGGCATGGATCTCGCCCTTGCTCACCTCGAGGTTCAGACCCTTGAGGATTTCCTTCCCCTCGACGGCGACGTGGAGGTCTCGCACCACCAGTTCAGGCGTGTGACTCATTTCGGTCGGCTCTCTCCCGCCGCGCTCGGGCGGCGTTCATCGGGCGTCGGACGCCCGTGGTTCACTAGGCCGTGAAGCTCTCGCCGCAGGCGCAGCTGTGACGGACGTTCGGGTTGTTGAACTTGAAGCCGGCTCCCATCAGGCCCTCGACGAAGTCGATCTCGGTCCCGGCGAGCACCGAAAGA
The DNA here is from genome assembly GCA_036845125.1 of Candidatus Eiseniibacteriota bacterium. Taxonomy (GTDB): domain Bacteria; phylum Eisenbacteria; class RBG-16-71-46; order RBG-16-71-46; family RBG-16-71-46; genus DAIUEO01. Next base: position 7,907 of record DAIUEO010000095.1, read on the forward strand.
CTGCGCTCGTCCACCACCAGCTTGACGCCGTGGCACTCGTAGACCTGATCACCCGCCTCCTCGGCCTCACAGAACTCCATGAAGTAGGAGTTCCCGGAACAGCCGCCCCCACGAACGCCGATACGAAGGCCGTGGGACTCGAGGCTGCGCTGCTGGAGCAGCTCCTTCACCTTTACCGCGGCCAGCGGTGACAGGCCGATGCCCGTCTTCTGAGCGTTCTGATTGATGATCGGGAGATTCATGACTCCTCTTCCGGTTTGGGGTTACTCGATCTCTTCGAGCCGCACGAAGGGCGGCCGGCTCGCGCCGCGCCCCGATTCCCGCCGGCTCATGATGCCGGCCACCAGTGCCGGCTCTTCATCCATTCCGTGATCCTGAGTGCAGCAGACGCAACCCTCGACCGACGAAGCCGGGGTCGCGCAGCCGCGGCAGGTTTCCAGATACGCGAGTCCCGCTTCCAGTTCCCGCGTCAGATCCTGGTGCCTGCGTACCGCCTCACGCGTCTCGTCGAGCTTCTTCTCGAAGAGCACCCGGAGACGGCCCATCGCCTCGGGGCCGAGCCCCGAGGACCACCATTCGTGCAACAGACTCCGCATCTCCTGAAGCGAGAAGCCGAGTCCGTGAAGCAGATGAATCCACCGCACCCGTCCCGCCGCCGAAGCCTCGTAGAGGCGGAAACCGCCGCTCGAGCGCGTGGTCGGCCGCAGCAGACCCAGCTCTTCGTACAGATGGATGGCGCGCACCGTCTTGCCCGTGATCCGGGCAAGGTCGCCAATCCTGAGAAGTCCGTCTCGGGTGTGTCGCATGATTGAACCCTTACGCAAGGGTTAGATTGCACGCGTAAGCTACAGGGTTCTAGCGATTTGGTCAATATGTCGGCACCCCAGAACGGAGTGGCCAAAGCACCCGCGATACGCCGCGGGTCGCGCTACTCCCCGGCCGCCCGAACAACCCCTCCCCGAACCACATAGCGGATCTGGCGCATGGCGGCGATGTCCCGGGTGGGGTCGGCCCCGACCACGACCAGGTCGGCCAGGCGCCCCTTCTCGACCGTGCCGAAGTCCTGGCCGCGGCCCATGGCCCGGGCCCCGTTCCGGGTACTCGCGACCAGCACGTCCATCGGCGTGAGGCCGGCCGCCTGCATCGCCTCCATCTCGCCGAAGATCGCCGGCCCGTGGAGGGTGAGCGGATTGCCGGCGTCGGTGCCAGTCGCGATCGGGAGGCCGGCCTTCTGAACGCTCATCAGGTTCGCGTTCATGGTCTGGTTGGTCTTCGCGACCACGGCCGGATCGGGCGGCTTCCGCGCCGCCACCTTGGCCGCGCCGACCGTGGCGCTCGAGAGCACGTGGGCGAGCGTCAGCGAGTCCACCGCATGCAGCGGATCGTCCACCACCGGCGGCTTTCCCGAGCGAGCCGCGTCGAACATGCGGTAGTAGCCGCCGCGCACGGTGAGGGTCGGGCAGTAGATGGTGCCGTTTTTACGCAGCAGCTCGATGAACTCGCTGTCCAACGGCTGATCGTCGACGCTGTGGACCAGCAGTTTCGCTCCCGCCCGGAGCGCCGCCCTCGCCTCCTTGATGCCGGTGGCGTGCACGATCAGCGGCAGCCCGACGCGGCGCGCCTCGTCGCCCGCCGACATCACGGACTGTTCCATGTTCTCGAAGGTCTGCCCCGAGTTGACGATGAACCACACCTTGACCGCGTCCGCGCCCATCGCCTTGAGGTAGCGCACGCCGGCTCGCGCGGTCGAGTCGTTGGTGAGATGCATGAACTGGCGCTCGGCCGGAAGGTTGAGCCAGTGATCGAGCGTCGAGAGCAGCGGCCCGGCCGCGGCCATGCGCGGGGCAAGCGGGTCGTTCTCGGTGGTGTGAGCCATCGCCACCGACCACGGGAACCCGCCGACATCGAACACGGCGGTGACGCCGCAGCGGAGCCACGCACGATGGAAACCCTCGGGATGCTGCCGCAGCCGCGCCTCGACCTCGGCGTACGGGTACTGGTCGCGCAGGTCCATGGCGTCGGGGCGGCCGTCGGCCCATCCGGTCTGCGAATAGTGGACGTGCGCATCGACGAGCCCGGGCGTGATCCATTTGCCCCTCACGTCCATGGTGTCGACGCCGGCCGGAATCGTCTGCCCGCGGCGCGGGCCCGCGTACTCGATCCGCCCGTCGCGGATCAGCACCAGCGCGTTCGGCACCGGCTTCGCGCCGGTGCCGTCCACGAGTGTCCCGCCGACCAGTGCGCGCGGCGGCGGCGGCGTTCCGCGCGGCGCCTCGAACGCCGAGGTCATCGCGATGCGCCAGCCGTCGTTCGTGCTCAGAAACAGACGCTCCGAGAGTCCGAGTGTCTCGACGCCGTCAAACACGACCCGGTAGCGATACGTGCCGTAAACGATCCCCTCCCGCACTGGCGTGAGGTGGAGATCGGAGGCCTCGAGCGTGTCGGGCCACGGACCGCGCGCCGCGGCGAACGGCTCGTAGCCGAGCGCGAATCCGGTGGGACCGGTGCGCGCCAGCGTCTCCGACCGCAGGTAGCAGGCAAGGTAGGCGTCACGATCGCGGTGCTGGATCGCTTCGATGTTGCGGCGGAACACTTCGCGGGCGGCGGCGAGTTCGGTGTCGATGCTCGAAGAACTCTGCGCAGCCGGAGCGGCAAGAAATGTGGTGACGGCGAGCAGTACGGAAATCAAAGCACCCTCCTGGGCTAGTCTGCCCCGCACGAAGCCGAGCAGTCTGGAGACTCGATGCCCAAACGTCCGCCGCGACCTTACACCGCCGGCATCTTCTGGAGGCGCCTGCCCGCGCCGGGCAAGGCCCTGCTCCTGCTCGCGATCTTCTTCACGTTCGCAACCGTGGGCGTGATCCAGGACATCACGAGCGCGACCCGGCTGAGGCCGTGGCCCGCGGTCGTGGTGCAGGCCATCTTCGGCGGACTCGCGGCAATCGGCTACGCGTACGCTTCGATGCGCCGGCTCTGGCTCCTGCCGCTCGTGTTCCTCTTCCAGATCGGCGGCGCGATCGAGGTGAGCCGCCTCGTTCAATCGTTCTGGGCAGGGGGCGTGCGTGCCGCAGTGGTCTCCCTCGAAGCGATCGAAGCCCGGATGATGGCGGACGGCATCGCGGTCATCCTGCTGATCGCGCTCGGCTACACCTTCTTCATCGTCACGATCGTGCGCGAGGGCGGCGGGTTCGCGCGACTCAAGGCGGGTGGAGCTGGCGGCTGAAACCCATCGGCGGCTCGTCCCCCGCATCGACCAGCGCGAGGCGCAGACCGAGGTCTACGGGGTCTCGATCCCGAGCAGCACGTGGGCGGCGATCTCGTGGACGCCTTCCCGCACCACGAGGGAACCGTCGCCTACCTCGCCGACGTCGCCGGCCACGGCATTCCTGCCGGCGTACTCATGGGCATGGTCAAACGGCGGGCCGCATGAGATCGAACAGCACGTCCGGAGTGGCTCTCAGCGCCTTGCGAGGTTTCGTTTCAGGTCTTTCAGCAGCTTCTCGACCTCTTCAACGCTCTTCACGAGCTCCGGATCCCCCTTGAGTTCCGCCAGAGTTGTCCAAGAGTAGCCCCGGATCGAATCAGAGAGAGCTTGGATGTCGCCAGCAAGTCCGGCGCGTCGCTTCATCGGCTCGGGGCCGAGTTTCAGAAGGGCCGACTCGATGGAGCCACACTCCGTCAGGAACTCATCGCGCGCCACCGGGTCGCGTAGCACCTGACGAAGCTTCCGGATGTCCTTTGAGTTGGTAATCTGCTGGTCATTGACCTTCCGGATCACAGCGTTGAGCGATTCAGAGGTTAGCAGCTTGCGATTGAGGTTCTTGATCTCGCGGGCCCATGTGATCGAGTTGGCCGGATCAGGAAGATTCGTAAGCTTCTCTGAGAGCTCGTAAATCTCTACCAGCTTGTCCAGCTCTCGCACCGTGATTCCGAGCATATTGGCCGCGCTCGCTCGCCCCACCAGGTCAACGAGCCGGTAGGCGACCATCTCCTTCTCCTTCGCGTCCCACTCTCTTCGCTGGCGATGGATGTAGATCCATACGCGCAGCCGCTCTTCTTCTGTCAGCGTCTGATCGGTGACCTCGGCGGCGATCCGTCGGTACTGATCCTTCTTCTGAACGTCGACTAGGACCTTCGAGTTCGTCCACCGCCGATCGCCATCAATGATCCGGAACTTGCCAGGATGTTCCGGGTGCGGCTCGAGCAGTAGTGGTTCGAAGATACCCTCGTTCGCCTCGATCTGACGCTGGAGTTCGGGGTCCTCCTTCGGTCCCATCCGCGGCTGGCTCGGATTTGGAAGCACGTCGTCCAGATTGACGGTCGTCCGGTACGTCCGCAGGATCGACCGCCCAAGCCGACGCTCTTGCCAATGCATTCCAGCAGGCTCAACCCTCGTGGTGTCCGTGGTCACGGGCGCCTCAGGCTTCGCCAACGGGCGATGAGACTTTCTCCATGATTGCGCTCACTTCAGTCTCGACTTGCCTCACTACATTACGCAGCCCCGCCACCATCTTGCCGCGCTTGAGCCACACCCTTTGGTGCTCGCGCTGCTCCTCGACATCAAGGTCCGATAGCTCACCGGTCAGTCTCGCGGCCTCACGTTGGTGCTGCCGGTACTCGTCCGAGACGATGTACTTGTAGAGAAGATCGCGCTTCTCGTTCCGCTCGCTCAAGCTGAGCTTGAGAGCATGGGTGCTGACCATCTCGGTCCTGAGGAGCTCCACGATCTCGCAGACGCGCGCACGACTCACGACGATGACGCCGGTCTCGTCGTCGATGTACAGTTCCTTCTTCCCGCTCGGAAAGGCCGTCGTCGCGAGCACTGCATGCTCGGCTTTCGCGGCCATCTGGTCTTCCCGCAACTTGGTGACATAGCTGTGTTGCCATGCCAGCCGGTTCTTGGAATCGATCACGATGCTGCCGCAGGCCGTCCCCTTGTGAAGCACGTTATGCCGGATGTCGGCGCCAGGCTCACCTCGCTTCACGCGAGTGATATCGTCGCCCGCGAACGCCTCGCGTAGGGCACCGTAGACATCGAGTTCGGCCCCTTCCCCGAGTTCGTCGGAGGTCTTGCGCTGAAGCTGCCGAGACAACGTATCCACCTTCTGTTGTAGCTGGCCTTTCTCGCGCTGATGTTCAGCTTGGAGCTTCAGCAGCTGATCGGATCTATCCTTCTCGAGCGCCTGCCGCATCTGATCGAGGTCCTGCTTGTGCTTGGCGCCCTCGGCCTCGAGAGCTTTGACCTTGACGAGGCTTTCGTCACGCTCCGCTAGAACCGCCGCCAATCGCTGGTCTGACTCGGCCTTGAGACGGGCTTCGGTCTGGGCGGTTACTTCCTTGCGGATCTGTACGTCGCGGGAGTCCCGTTCGGCCTTCTGCTTCGCGCCCTCGGCCTCGAGAGCTTTGACCTTCGCGGCGTGCTGATCCCGCTCACCCGTGATGGCGAGCACCTGCTGCTGAGTCACGGCGTTCAGTCGCGCCTCGGTTTGCGCGGTCACTTCCTTGCGGATCGCCGACTCACGTGCCTCGGTCTCGGACTTGAAGGCAACGAGCTGTTTCTCCGCCTCGATTCGAAGCGAGGACTCTCTCGCGTTGGCGCTTTCCACGAGCTTCAGCCGCGCGGCGCCCTTGTCGCGCTCGCTCGTCAGAACGACAACTTGTTCCTCCATGGACGTTCTGACCCTGGCCTCCGATTCGGCTGCCGCGTCCCTTCGGATCGATGCTTCCCGCGCTTCACGCTCCGCGTTCATGGCGGCGACCCTCTTCTCCAGCTCCGTCTGGAGGGTCGCGGTCACGGTTCGCTTGTGGGTTTCAAGCTCCATGTGCATGCGCGATCGTTCCGCCGCGAGTCTCTCGCGCTCCTGCTCGGCGATGCGGGCCTCGATCTTCTGGAACTCTTCTCGCGAGATGTTGGTTCCGCACCAGGGGCAGCTTTCGGTGCCGGGGTGGGGTTCGAAGGCGATCGCTTCGCTTGACATCAGGACCTCCTATTCCATGGATTTCCGTGAACAGGGACCGAGAAGGACCTTATTGGTCCTTTTCATTCAGGTCAAGGAGGATTCGATGCCTGGAGCGATCTTATTGTCAGACCATCTGACACCAGCCAGTACCCATCCCACGGGGCTAGATTCCCTGAACCAGGACCTGTCGCCTCAGCTCATCAAGGAGTTGGGCGCCGGCCGGGGTCGAAGTCCAGTTTCGGCTCGGGGCGACAACCCACCACGGTGACACGAGTGCGAGCAGGTCGGGATTCCCATGGAGAAGTGGAGTGACCTCTTCTGGGCTGCGTCGGCCGAGGATGGAGATGGCCCAGCCACGCGCGATTGGATCGCGCTCCGCGAGGTCCACGAGCGATCCGACGACGTCCGCCTCGTCACGCGTCAGGACCCAGGCCGCGCTCGCGCTCGCCCGCAGGTCCGGTTTGCGCAAGATCTCGAAAAGACGCTCGCGAAGAGGCTCGGTGAGCTTCCTCCCCATCCCCACGGCGGCATGGGCAGCCACCAAATCAGAGGCATCGCCAAGATGCGGGACGAGCGCGCCCAGGTCGCCATGCGCGAGTGCCCCGAGATTCCAGACGATCGCCGCCCGCAGTTCCTCTTGCTCGGCTACCGCTGAGTGGCCGAGCATCGTCAGGAGAGCCTCGCGCGCGAGAGCGTTTCGCACCTCTCCCGCGACAAGCGCCGCCTCCATGCGCAAGTCCTCGCGAGGCGGAGAATCGAAGTATGCGACCAATGCCTCCGTTGCTGGTTGGTGACCTAACCGCAGCAGTGCGCCGAGGGCCTCCAGTTGCAGCCGTGGATCGGCATCACTCTTGGCGATCTCCTTCAACATCGCGAGATCCTTCGTGCCACCGAGGAGTCCGATCGCCTTAGCCGCGGCAAACCGGGACATGATCAGCGACAATTAGAACTCCCGCCCGACGACAATTAAAACTCCCGTTGGGAG
>DAIUEO010000096.1:0-14778 GCA_036845125.1 Candidatus Eiseniibacteriota bacterium
ATCCACGGAATGTAGCGGCTGCGGCCGTCGTCGGCGCCGTGCGTGAGCGCGGCCCCGCCGTGATCGGTGCTCACGATGACGAGCGTGGAATCGAGCAGGCCGCGGCGGCGCAGGGCTTCGAGCAGCCGGCCGACGCAGCTGTCGGCGGTCGCGATGGCCTGGAGCTGCGGGCCCGAGCCCCAGCCGAGATCATGGCCGGCGCCATCGACTTCGGCCAGGTGCACGAACAGCACCTCGGGCGCGCGTCGCGCGATCCAGGCCGCGGCCGTGTCGGTGACGGCGCCGTCGGTGGCGATCGAGCCTGCCTTGGGGGTGTAGGCGAGGTTGAGCGTGCCGGCTTTGACGAGCGCGATGAACTTGGACTTCCCCGCCGCGAGCGCCGTGCTGTAACCGGCGGCCTTCGCGACCTCGAACAGCGTCGGCCGCTTGGGATAGGGGTCCTTCCCGGGGGGCGGATCGCCATTCCAGTCCACCTTGTGGGTCTCGACCGGAACGCCGGTGAGCATCGAGGTGTGGGACGGCAGCGTGACCGCCATGGGCACGGTCATTGCCCACATGCTGAAGCTGCCGCGGTCCATGAGGTCGCGCAGGACCGGCGTGCGCGCGCGGAGCAGGGCGTCCGGGCGGAGGCCGTCGATGCTCACGATGAGCACCCGGCGCAGCCGCGGGACGTCAGCCTGCGCGGGCCAGGCCCCGAGGGCAGCAACCAGCGCGACGATCGCGCCGAGACGTCGATGAGGAGACATGGGCCGGCCATGGTAAACAAAGCGCCATGAGGACGGTAGCCGTGTTCGCCCGCTGGCCCGAAGCGGGCCGCGTGAAGACGCGTCTCTTCGCCGCGCTGCCGGCGGCGCAGGCGCTCGTGCTCTATCGCGGCATGCTGGCAGATGCGATCACGGCGGCCGAGCGCGCAGCAGCCGAGCGGCGCCGTGTGTACTGGGCGGATGAGCCGCCGGAATCCTCCCCCCCGCACCGCTGGGAGTGGCGCGCCCAGCGCGGCGCCGATCTCGGGGCACGTCTCGATGCCGCCAGCACGGAGCTGCTGCGGGATTCCGGCGATCGTGTCGTGATCATCGGCGCCGACTGCCCGGAGCTGGGTGCGGACGTGATCCATCGCGCGTTCGATGTGCTCGAGCGTGCCGACGTGGGCGTAGCACCGGCGCGTGACGGCGGCTATGCGCTGATCGCCCTGGCGCGGCCGGTGCCGCTCTTCGACCGCATCCCGTGGGGAACGGACGAGGTGTTGATGCGCACGCTGGATCGCGCCCGCGAGCAGGGCGTCACGGTCGAGGTGCTGGAGACGTTCGACGACGTGGACCGGCCGGAGGACGTGGTCGGTCTGATCGCGCGGCTCGCGGCGTCCCGGGACGGCGCGACCCATACACGGGTCGCTCTGCGCGAGCTGCGACTGCTGCCCTGATCAGCCCCCGTTGGGGAGCGGCGGCGCCTTCTTGCCGCTCTTCTGCAGCACGCGCTGCATGGCCTCCATAATCGGCTGCTGCATGTTGTCGGGCGGCCCGCTCTCGAGCGCGCGATGGAAATACTGGATCGCGACGTCGTACTTTCCGCGCCCCTCGTTCACGATGCCGAGGTTGAAGAGCGCGACCGGATGGTGCGGATCGCGTCGCAGCGCCTCCTCGAAGAGCTGCACGGCGCGTTCGGGCTTTCCGAGGTTGTAGTAGCAGACGCCGAGATCGACCATCGCCGTGACCCGGCTCGAATCCTTGGACAGCGCCGAGGAGTAGTGGATGACCGCTTCCGACCAGTTGCCGGTGTCGTAGAGCACATCGGCGAGGCCGATCCGCGCGTCGACGTCGGTCGAATCCCGGGCGAGGATCTCGCGGAGAGCATCCGCCCGCTTCTGCTGGTCCTCGCCTGCGCCTTCGACGGGCTGAGCCGCGCGCTGCACGTTGGCCTGGATCGCCGTGAACAGGACCACGAGCGCCGCGAAGGCGCCGAACACCAGCCACAGCGTGGTGGTCGGCATGTTCGACGGCCCGCGCACCGGACGGCGCAGCGGGCGGAACGGGAGCGGCCGCGCGGCGGAACCGGGAGCGTCGACCGGGGCCGGGGTCGCCTCGACGGGCGGCGCGGCTTCGATGGGCGGTGCGGGAGACTCGGGCGCCGCCGGCTCCGGCGCTTCGCCCGGCGCCTCGCCGGCCGGCTTCGCGCGCAGCGGGAAATTGCAGCGCTCGCAGGAATCGCGGCCCGGGGGGTTCTCGTGACCGCAATCGTCGCAGCGGATGGTGTCCGACATGCCGTCACTATAGGCGGGGCCCGGTGCGCGGCGAAATTGCCGGCGTCTCGAAGCCGGTGCTAGCGTCCCTGCTCTCCATGCGCACCGCTTCCTGGCTACTGGCCGCCCTGCTTGCCGGCGCGTCGCCGGCTTCCGCGTCCTCGCACCGTGGCAGTGGCGCCGAGGTGGTCATCCCCGAGGCGATGCCCAGCTACCGGCTGGTGCAGGCCGGCGTGATGACCCGTGTGGAGTTGATGAACACATTCAGCGACCGGACCGCGGCCTCCGGCGCGGATCTCGAATGGACGCTCGCTCGAGCATTCCAGTGGAGGCCCGCGAAGGACACGGCATCACGGGAAGCCTGGCGTCAGGAAACCCGCCGGCGTCTCGGAGAAACCCCGCAGCGGATCACCGTGGGCTCGATTGTCGTCGCCTGCGAGAAAGCCGCCCGGCTGTCGGGTTTCGCGCTCGCGGTTCCGGTCGACTCCTCGTTTCGTCGTTCCCTGATCACCGATATCTGGGGTGCGCGCTCACTGGCCACCGTGTGGCAGGACTCGGTCACGCGAGAGACGCTGCTGTCCCTGGTCGCCAACGCGCGTTACCCCCTCGTGCAGATTCTCGAAACGACCGATTTCCACGGGGCCATGCACCCAGGTGCCCGTGAAGACGGCCGCGCCGTCGGTGGCGCCGCGGTGCTCGCCGCCCACGTGGCAAGGCTTCGCGCCAACAACCCCGAAGGCACCGTGCTGCTCGACGGCGGCGACATGTTCCAGGGCACGATGATTTCGAACCTCTCCTTCGGGCGGTCGGTGGTCGACCACATGAATGCACTCGGCTACACCGCGGCTGCGATCGGCAACCACGAGTTCGACTGGGGGGCGGATACGCTGGTGAGGCGCATCCGCGAGATGCGCTTCGCGGCGCTCGGCGCCAACCTCCGCGAGCGCGCGACGGGCAAGCGTCCGTACTGGGCGCGGGCGGACACGGTCGTCACCCGGCGCGGCGTGAAGATCGGGATCCTCGGACTTTCCTTCGACCGGACCCCGTCGGTCACTTTGAGGAAGCACGTCGCGCACCTCCAATTCGGCGACCACGTGAAGACTGCCGCGCAGCTCGTGCCCGCGCTCGCGAAGCGGTCGGATGTCGTGATCGGCGTGGGTCATGTTCCCGCGACCGCCGGCAAAGGGCAGGAGCTCAAGGGCGGAGACCTCAGAGAGCTCGCCGCGGTTCCGGGTGTGGCGGCCTGGTTCGGCGGCCACAGCCACAACGACGTGTGCGATGAAGTCGGCCGCGTGCCGTGCGCGATCGCGGGCTCGCACGGGCGGAGGATTGCCGTGACCGATCTCGTGATCGACCCGATCGCCAACCGCGTGATCTCGCACGGGTCGCGCCTCCAACCCACGTGGGCGGACGAGGTCACCCCGGATTCTGCGACCGCTGCCCTGGTCGAGCGCTGGGACGCCGCGACCGCGCCGCTCAACGCGACGCGGCTCGGCCACAACGAACGCCGGCTCCGCCGCAACCGCGAAGGGGAATCGGCGCTCGGCAACTTCGTGACCGACGCGATCCGGGTCTCCACCTCGGCCGACATCGCGTTCCAGAACAGCGGCGGGCTGCGCGCCGATCTCGAGGCCGGGGTGATCACCCGCGGCGCGATCTACGAGGTCATGCCGTTCGACAATCGCATCTTCCTGCTCGACCTGACCGGCGCCCAGGTCCGTCTCGCGCTCGAGGATGCGCTCGCCACCGGCCGCGTCACCCAGGCGAGCGGGATCCGCTACGTGTTCGACGCCAGCCGCGAGCGCATGAAGCGGCTGGTCGAAATCTCCCTGGCCGACGGCTCGCGGCTCGACGAGGCGCGCACCTATCGCGTCGCCATCAACGATTTCATGGCGACCGGCGGCGACGATTCCGACGTGCTGCGGAAGGGCGCGAACCGCAAGGAGACCGACGTGCTGGTCCGCGAGGCGATGGAGGCGTTTGTGAAAGGGCTCGAAACGCGCGGTGCGAAGCTCGACTACCGGGAGGAAGGCCGCATCCGCCACCGGGGCGGAACGACCGGCGATTAGTTGGCGGGTGTTACCGCGCCGGACGCAGAGCCGCCCAGGGTGATCCCGGCCTTCTCGAAATAGGATTTCACGCCCATCGCGATCTGGTAGCCCATCTTCTTCTGGACTTCCGGGTTCGCGAGGAGCTTCGCCTCGGCCGGATTGTTGATGAACGCCGTCTCGACGAGCGCCGAGGGAAACTCCACCGACTTGAGCACCGCGAAGCCGGCCTGCTTCACGCCGCGCGACTCGAGCCGTTCGTGCGAAGCGACCAGGCGGTCGAGCAGGTTGTCCGCGAGGAGCTGGCTCTGCTGGAGCGCCGAGGAGCGCTTCACGTCGTAGAGGATGCTGACGAGATCGTTCTCGGTCTGTGGCGGCACCCCGCCCACCAGGTCGGCCGCGTTTTCGAGGTCGGCGAGATCGGCGTCCGACTGTGAGCTCGCTCCGCGCAGCGAGAGGAAGTAGACCTCGCTGCCACTGCCGCGACCCCGCCGCTTCGAAGAGTTGGCGTGAATGCTGACGAACACATCGGCCTTCATCTTCTCGGCCTTGCGGAACCGCTCGTGGAGCGGAATGAAGTAGTCGCCTTCCCGGATCAGCACACCGCGAACTCCGGGGATCCTGTTCAGCTCATCGACGGTGGCCTTGGCGACCGCGAGGGTCACTCTCTTCTCGAGCACACCGCGCGGCCCACGCGCCCCGGTGTCCTCGCCGCCGTGACCGGCGTCCACCGCCACGATCCGGATGCGGTCCGACTTCTTCGCGACCGCGATCTTCTCGATGCGCTTCTCCTCCGCCACCTGGCCGCCCGGGCGGGCGACGTCCACCACGAAGCGGAACGGCTTCGCCTCGTTCGCAACCAGCGGGAAGACGTGGAACTTGGTCTCGGCCGACATGTGAAGGTTGATGCGGGTGCCTTCGACCGGCCAGTCGACCTCGATCGAGTCCACGGTGCCGTCGTGCACCCCGAGGATGCGCGGCACTCCGCTGCCGAGGGTGAGCTGCTCGCCCGGAATCATCAGCACGAGGTGGCGGGTGATCCCGGAATCGGGCGCCACCGGGTTCACGATGGTGTTGAAGTCGAACACGACGCGGGTGCTGGTCGGCGACGACCACGAGCGCATTGCCGACAGCATGGGGGCCGTGGCGGTCGCACTCGCCGCCCCCTGAGCAGACGCCGTCCCCGCTCCGGAGAGAGCGAGGACGGCGCCGGCAATCAGGATGGCGATGAGTTTGCGCACGCGGATGAAGTGGCCTCCCTGGCCGGAGGCGGCGTCACGCCGCCTCCCTGACTTGGTTCCCAAACCTATTCGAGACGCAGCGCCACGAAGCGGGTGTTGCCGCTCGCTCCCGCGTTCACCAGCAGCACGGCGTGCTTGCGGGCCTTCTTCGCCTCCGCGAGCCCCTTGGAGAAGTCGGCGGCCGAGGTCACGGGCTTCCCGCCCACTTCCTCGATGACGTCGCCGGCTTCGATGCCGGCCTCCTCGGCGATGCTCCCCGAGGCGACGAAACTTACCATGACGCCGGAATTGAGTTTCGCCGCGCGACGCTCGTCGTCGCTCAGGGTCCGCACCTGGAGCCCGGCCACCGCGTCTTCCTCGGTGCTGTCACCGGGGGTGGCCTTGGCGAGCGCCTGTTCCTCGGGCCGGTCGGTGAGCGTGACCGTGAACTTCATCACCTTGCCGTCACGCAGCACGGTGATGGGCATCGGCTTCCCGGCCGGGGTATCGGCAACCTTGAGCCGGAACTTCTGGAGCTCGGACACCGGCTGGCCGTCGAACTCGATCACGACGTCGTTGCGCTTGAGGCCGGCCTTCGCGGCGGGCGAGTCATCCATCACGTTCTGGATGAGCACGCCCTTCGGGTTCTTGATCCCGAAGCCCTCCGCCAGCTCCGGCGTGAGCTCGGCGAGATAGACGCCCAGCATCGCGCGGCGCACATTGCCGTTCGCGATGAGCTGCTCGGAGACGTGCTTCGCGAGATTGATCGGAATCGCGAAGCCGATGCCCTGGCCGCTCGGGTTGATCGCGGTGTTGATGCCGATCACCTCGCCGCGGATGTTGCAGAGCGGGCCGCCCGAGTTGCCGAAGTTGATCGACGCGTCGGTCTGGATGAAATCCTGGAAGGCGGGCGAGCCGCCGAAGATGTTGAGGTCCGATCGACCCTGGGCGCTGATGATGCCGACCGTCACCGAACCGCGCAGCATGCCGAGCGGGTTGCCGATCGCGATCGCCCAGTCACCGACCCGGAGCTTGTCCGAGTCGCCGAGCGGCAACCACGGGAGCTGGTCGCCGGCGATCTTGATGACCGCGACGTCGGTCTCGGGATCGGCGCCGACCACCGTCGCCTTGAACGAGCGCTTGTCGTTGAGCGTCACCGTGATCTCGCCGGCGTCGCGCACGACGTGATTGTTGGTGAGCACGTGGCCCTGTCCGTCGATGATGAAACCCGAGCCCGAGCTGGGCTGGGTCTGCTGGCGCCGCGGCGTGTTGTCGCCGAAGAAGCGTCGCAGCAGCTCGTCCTGCGGATCGCCGTTCTGGCCGGCCGTCTTCTTGCGGACGTCGATGAAGACCACGGCCGGAAGCGCCTTCTCGACCACTTTGACGAACGGGCTCTCGGGCGTGTCACCGGTCACCACCGCCGGCTGGGCCGCTGCCGGCTTCGCGTCGGTGGGCGTGCTCATCCGGAGCGTTGCGCTCAAGCCGAGCCCGACGACGAGCCCGAACGCGATCAGCGCTGCGGCTGCCACGAAATAGCTGCGCGGACGAACTGGCTGACTGTTCATGCGATCTTCTCCCTGGTCCCCGGCCGCGCGGTCCGCCGGTTCCGTTTGCCGAATTATGGATCTTGAAACGCTTCGAAGACAGGTCCCATGTCTGGGGTTTCCATTGAGGTTATCGACAGCCCCCTTGCGGCTGTCAGCTTACCGTCAAAATTGGTTGCGCTCGCCGCCGACCGGGCCGGAAGCGGGCACGAACGCGCCGGGCGTGCCCGGTGTCGGTGTCGCGGTCGTCCGGGCGCCGGCGCGGCCGCCTCCCGGCGGCCCCATGCACCTCTGCTAGACTGCGCCGCATGCCCGGGGCCGTGTACTTCTTCTCCGACGCGCACCTCGGCGCCGGGCCTCCCGGAGAAGATGCCGCCCGCGAGCGCCGGCTGCTCGAATTCCTGGGCTCCCTCGAGGGCCGCGCCGCCGCGCTCTACGTTGTCGGCGATCTCTTCGACTTCTGGTTCGAGTACCGGACCGCGATTCCGCGCCGCCATTTCCAGGTGCTCACCGCACTCGGCCGGCTGCGCGCCGGCGGCATGCCCGTCACCTACCTCGGCGGCAATCACGACTTCTGGATCGGCGACTTCCTCCAGAAGGAGCTGGGTGTCGAGGTGCGCGAGAACCCGCTCTCCCTGACGCTGCAGGGCCGGCACCTCTGGATCCACCACGGGGACGGCATCGTGGGTGGCGACCTCGGCTACCGGATGCTCAAGAAGGTGCTCCGCAACCCGGCCTGCATCGCCCTCTATCGCCTGGTCCATCCCGATCTCGGCATCCCGTTCGCGGAGTGGGTGTCGGGCTGGTCGCGGCACTCGCGAGACGAGCGGCCGCTCGATGCGGCCTGGCTGCGCCGCGAGGTGGCCGAACCGCGCTTCCGGGAGGGTTTCGACACGGTGATGATCGGCCACTTCCACCACATGCTCGAGGACCGCAGCGCCGCCGGCGAGTTCTTCGTGCTCGGCGACTGGATCCGGCACTACTCCTACCTGGTGCTCGAGAACGGCGTCTTCCGGATGGAGACGTTCAGAAGCGCGCCGTGATCGAAAAGCGGTGGGCGTCGCCGAGATCGAGCTGGTAGGGCACCCACGCGTAGTCGAGCGCGAGCTGCGCGTTCCGCCAGCCGGCACCCGCACTGAAGGTGGTGGCATCGTCGTTCGCGCGATACCCGGCGCGCAGCGCCGCACCCGACGAATGATCGAGCTCGGCGCCGAGCATGCCGATGCCGGTCCGGCCGCTGGTCCAGCGTCCTTCGAGCCCGCCGCGGAGCGTCACCGCCTGGAGCTCGCGGGAATAGGAGAAGCCGCCCTGGACCGCGGCCGGAAGCTCCACCGGGTCACCCTGGGATCCCGCGATGTCGTAGTGGGCCGCGGGGCCGAGGTGCTCGACCGCGAGCGCTGCGCGCACGCCCGGGAGCGAGGGTGGCGACCACCCGCCGCCAAAGCCGACCGACCACGTGGTCGTGGAGTAGCTGGCGATGCGCTCCCGGACGATCTGCGCCGAGACGCCCGCCGAGAACGCCTCGCCGATCTTCCGGCCGTGGGCAATCGAGAACTCGAGGTCGTGCGAGCCGAAGGTTCCGATCTCGTTGCCGAGTTCGTCGCGCTCGGTGATGGGCTCGGTGTAGAGCGCGCGCACCGAGGCGCCGAGTCCGCCGCCCATCGCCGGGAACGCCACGGCGAAACCCTCGTGACGTAGATTCAGCAGCAGCTCCGAGTGCGACGCCGTGACCTCGAGCTTCTTCGTGGCGGAGACCCCGGCGACGTTCCAGAACATGGACTCGGCGCCGTCCGAGAGCGAGGTGAACGCGCCACCGAGGGCCGCGGCGCGCGCGCCGACCGGCACCTCGAGGAACGCGAATCCGGACGTCGCGGCGGCGGCCGGAGCCACGGCAATCAACAGCAGCGCCGACGCGACGCCCAAGCGTGATCTCACTCGTCCCCCAGGATCTCGATTGGAAAGAGGATGCCGGAACGACGCGGGGCGGACCCGACTAGAGGTCCGCCCTCGCCGTGCAGTTCCGGCATAGTGCCCGATGCCGACGCGGTCTGCCAGACGGCCGCCGCGGATGCGCTAACGGTGTGTCCTGGCGCCTCCACCGGTCGAGGCTCGTCCGCCGCTCGAGGCGGGCCCACCGCCTGAAGCCTGCGGGCTGCCGAACGGGCCGGACCACTGGCTGATGCCGCCCGCGTTTCTACCCCAGTCGGCCGATCCCTGCGTCACGTTTCCACCGCTGTTCTTGAATCCCGGGGCGGACCCGGAGTTATCTCCCCGGCCGTTGCGGTACACCGGAGCGGCATCGTTCGACCCCAGGTCGACGGGCGGCGCGTCCTCGGGCCGCCACCGGGGCGATTCGTACGAGCTGGTTGCGGGCCCGCGTGAGTAGGACCGGCCCGAACGACCGCCGCTCGTGCTGCGCGGCGCGTACGACCCGCCCATGTCTCCGCGCGTCACTCCGCGCGTCTCGTTCGAAGCTCCGCTGCGTCCGCGCGTCACTCCGCGTGCGGTGCCGGCCTCGAGCCGCGTGCGCCAGCGGCCGGCCGCCTGACGGCCCTGGGTGCGGAGATCGGTGCCACGCGTATCGCCGCCGGCCGAGCGAGTGAGCCGCCCGACGCCGGGATCGGCGCGACGCCATGCTCCGAGCTCGTTCGCAGAGCCCGAACGTCCGTTGCGTCCCACGAGGTCACCGGTGCGGGTGCGGCCGGTCGAGGGCTGGTTGCGCCCGACGTCGCCGCGGTTCCCTGCCAGGGTGCCGCCGCCGTTTCCGCCGTTGCGTCCGACGACGACGTCACGGCCGCGGCGCCCGGTCGCGCCGTTCGTGCGGGTGAGATATCCGGGCGGAGGTCCGACCTCGCCGCGGCGATACTTGCGATCGTAGTCGGCCGGCGAGACGTAGCCGACGGGCAACGCCGCCTTGTAGCGAACCGTCTGCGGCCAGGTCGAGCACCACGACGCCCAGCCGTCCCACGAGCACCACCATCCGGAGGATGGGACCGCGTACGCGTACGGCCAGTAGGCCGGCGCGTAGACGTAGTAGGGAACGGAGCCGAACCAGTAGCCCGGGCCCCAGTACCAGCCCCAGTTCACGCGCACGGTGACCGCCGAGCACGTCGTGTAATAGGGATCGTATCCGTCGTACCACGACCAGTGACCGGGGCGATGACAGTCTTCGCAGAGGTAGCGCGGGTAGGCGACCTTCTCGTGCACGTAGTAGGACAGGTAGGCGGTGCCGAACGCGTCGGGATCCTGGTTGTCCTTCACGACGCGGCGGCGGATCCGTTCCATCGCGACGAACGGATCGCCCACCACGCGCCCTTCATTGGTGACGCCTTCCTCCTCGACCGGCTCGCCCGCGTAGCCGAGCTGATCCCCCTGCGTGTTTGGCGGGCGGAGATACCACGGCAGATCGAGGAACGGCTCACGCGAGGCGATCGCGACCACGTAACCCTGGCCGACCGGTCCCTGGACGACGAGCTCCTGGTCCGGGAACTGATCGGCGATCCGCTGCGTGCGACCGCCGTCGAGAAGACCCGTCATTCCGGGGCCGGGGTAGATCACCTGGACCGTGCCCTCGGAGTCGATCTCGTAGAGGAGCAGATAGGCGTCGCTCGACAGACGCACGCTGAGATCGAGGACTTCCTCGGACTGGTACACCGCATCCGGACCGCGGAAGTCCTCGATCTAGAGCGGAGCGCTGAGTGCGACGGCGGGCATCGCGACCAGAAGCGCGACGACGGCGATGCTGCGGTACGCGGTATTCATGAAGGCGCTCCTTCCGGGCCTCGAGTGTGGGAGCACTTCCGATGATGCCCGGGGCTGCGGCCGGTGCTGACTGTAACTCCACCGGCGTCCATTTACCTCTGATTCCCGCTGCTCCGCGGCGATCCGTCCCCGTTTCGGAGCGGTCTCTCCGCTCTTCCGGTTGCTCCGTCTGGTCGGCACCGCCCTGCTCCCTTCCCCCTCAGGCGCCCCGCGGGGCGACCGTCCGCAGCCGGCGTGGGCCGGGGACGGTGCGCTTCGCCTTGAGCTCGGGGTTGCCCTCCGCCACCTGGTAGGCCCAGTCCATCTCCACGGCGGTCGCCGTGAGGCGGGTGACCCGGAACTTGGCGAAGTGGTTGTCGTGGGTCCACACCACATAGCAGTGACCCAGAATCAGCTCGACCGTCCCGGTCGGGGACCAGCCCGCTGCCGGGGCGACGTCGACGGCGTCCAGGGTGGTGGCGAAACCCGCGTCCTGGATGTCGGTGTCGGTGAAGGGCGCGATCATCTCGCTCAGGCTGCCCTGACGGGAGAAGAAGATGTCCGCGTTGGGGGCGCTGTAGGAGGTGATCGTGTAGGCCGAGAAGTCATAGCCCGCGTGGAGCGAGTCCACGAACACGTTGGTGAGCAAGAGCCCGCTGCCGGCCGGCCGCGGGGTGTCGAAGATGTTCTCGTAGGTGAGGTCGCTCTCGTTCCCCGCCGCGTCGAAGGCGGCCACCGCGTAGAAGTAGGTGACGCCGTTCGGGAGGTTGGTGACCTGGTAGGTGGTCCCGCCGGTCGATCCGATCAGGTCGTACGGGCAGGCCGGGCCGTTCGCGCAGGTCGACCAGTAGATGCGGTAACCCGCCACGTCCCCTTCAGTGTTGGCGAGCCAGCGCAGGGTGACCGCACCGTCACTGGTGGTGCTGAAGAGGCCTCGCGGGGCGGCCGGTGCGGCGATGTCGCGCACCGACACCGGGTCTTCGTGACAGCCGGCAGTGGCCAGGGCGAGCAGTATCGCAAGCGCGTATCTCACGAGTTCCTCCTTCTTCCCGTTGCGGGAAGGCCTTACCGCTGAAACGGCAAGGGGCATGCCACGCGGCGCGGTCCCCGAAACACGTGGATGACCGAGGATTTCCCAGGATTTCTGAGGGTTTCCAGGGGCGATCGTGGAATGCGTCAGACGACCCAGCGCCCTGGAGGGTCGCAAGGTAGCGACACCTGTTGTGTCGGTTGTGCGCGGAAGAAGGTGTTCGGGTCGTCCCGACGGGTCCAGGCCGGGGAGGCTGCCCAGGAAGCGCGATGCTCAGGCGGGCGGCGGGGCTCGAAAATGGGTCTCACACAATTTCGAGTGACCAGAAAAAAAGGACACCGGTCGAAGAGCCGGCATCATCAGCCGAGACATCCCCCTGTGTTGGCCAATGTGCCTGGACCGGTGTCCATACATCCCGGCGAGCGTCGCCACCTCCATACCAACGGGGGTTCAAGGCAGGTGTTCGGCTTCCCCGTTGCAGTCACTGCTCGCTCAGCGTCGCCGGGTAACTTGTTCTCTCGTTCGGGTGAAACTCCAAGCTAGCCGGATGTAGAGCCCGATACGTTGTCTTGGTGGACTGGGGCTCGAAACCCGCGACCGGGCTCTACAGAACCGGCTAGCTCAGATGAATCCAGTTGGCCTTGCGACCAACCTTGTTTGGAGGTCCCCCCCCTCCGATGGGTTTACTACAGCACCTCGTGTGCCATCGATGTGACGAATCCCGGACTCATTCTCAACTCGTTGGGCCGCAACGGATGTCGAGGATCCTTCGGCGCGCGGTCGCGAGCGTCACGACAGTCGGAATCTCAAACGCTTTCACTGCCGCATCGGGTGGAAGTGGGCACCACACCCGTATCTCTCATCACTGCAAACGATGACGGGAATGAAAAGGAGATTGATACCCGGAGCGGAAACTCGAAGGGTTTTGAGACCGGTTACATTGAGGAGCGGCGTCGGCGATTCGGAGAGAGGGACGGTTGCCAAGATCGACTCGAAACTGCGGGCGCAGGCGCGCCCGGTTCAGGACTTGAGAATCCCGAAGAGCCGGATCTTGGAGAGCAGCGTCGGGTAGCTGAGCCCGAGCTCGCGCGCGACGCGCGCCTTGTTCCAGCCGTTGCGCTCGAGGGCCTCGGCGATCATCCGCCGCTCGAGCTCGGAGACGTTCGAGCGGAGCGAACCATGGCCGTTGCCGGTCGCGGTGGCGGTCGCCGTGGCGGCCCTGTCGGAGGCGCTGGGCCGCATCTCGACCGGGAGCAGGTCGACGTCGAGCGTGTCCCCTTCGTCGGCGAGCACCAGCAGGCGCTTCACGGTCTTCTCCAGCTCGCGGACGTTGCCGCGCCATTCGGCGTCCATGAAGGTCTTCATCACGGCGGGCGAGAAGCCGGCGACCCGCTTCTCCATCTGGCGTCCGTAATGCTCGAGGAAGTGCTGGGCCAGGATCGGAACGTCCTCGCGACGCTCGCGCAGCGCAGGCACCCGGATCGAGATGTCGTTGAGCCGGTAATAGAGATCCTCGAGGAAGCGCCCCTCGCGGATGCGGTCGCGGAGATCGCAGCCGGTGGCGCAGACCACCCGCACGTCCACCTTCCGCGAGCGCGTGGCGCCGAGCGGCCGGATCTCGCTCGTGTCGAGCACGTGCAGCAGCTTGGCCTGCACCGTCTCGGGCACCTTCTCGATCTCGTCGAGGAAGATGGTGCCGCCCTGGGCCTCCTCGAAGAGGCCGACCTTGTCGCGCAGCGCGCCGGTGAAGGCGCC
Source organism: Candidatus Eiseniibacteriota bacterium (assembly GCA_036845125.1). Taxonomy (GTDB): domain Bacteria; phylum Eisenbacteria; class RBG-16-71-46; order RBG-16-71-46; family RBG-16-71-46; genus DAIUEO01. The sequence continues at coordinate 13,575 of DAIUEO010000096.1, forward strand.
CTGCACGTAGCCGAAGAGCTCGCTCTCGAGGAGCTGCTCGGGAAGGGCGGCACAGTTCACCTGGACGAACTGACGGTCGCGGCGGTTCGAGACCTCGTGGAGGCTCTTGGCCAGCAGGCCCTTGCCGGTGCCGGTCTCGCCCATGAACAGCACGGTGGCGTTGCTGTCGCCGACCTTGGAGATGAGCCGCAGGATCTGGTGCATCTCGCGCGACTCGGTGATCACGCGGTCGAGCCCGGGGCTCGGCTTGAGCCGCCCGCGCAGCTCGCGGTTCTCGGCGAGCAGCACCGAACGCTGGGCCTCGACGATCGCCACCGCGGCACTGGTCGACAGCACGGCGAGCAGGTTCAGCTCGCGCTGCTTGAAGGCGCCGAGGAGGTTGTCGTTCAGGCGGTCCACGTAGACGAGACCGACCGACTGCGACGGGAAGTGGAGCGGCACGCACACCAGCGAGCCCACGCCTTCGAGCGCATCTCCCAGCCCCTGCGCGAAGCGCGGATCGGCGGTGACGCGGCTCGAGAAGAGCGGACCGGAGTCGAGGATGCGCGAGTCGTCGAGGCCTTCGATCAGGGTCAGGATGCGCCGCCCGCGATCGCGCCCCAGACCGTGCGAAGCGACCACATCGAGACGGCCTCCCCCGCTGAACGCCACGAATCCGCGGTCGCCTCCGGTATTCTCGACCGCCAGTTTCACGATCTGCGCCAGGAGGCCGTCCATGTCCGACGTTTCCCGGAACAGGCGGTTGGCCTCTTCGAGAGCTCGGAACTCGTTGCACGTGGAGAGCGAGACCGCGACGTACTGGCGCTCGATCTCGCGTCTCAGAGTCTTCGCGCGGTCGCCGGTCTCGGGATCCTTGGCCTCGGCGAGCCACTGCTCGGCGTTCTCGAGCAGGCCGACCGCCTGGTCGTAGTGCTCGCGCTCGGCCATCAGGCGGGCGAGGGTGAGCATCGCCTCGGCCGCGGCGGCCGGGACCGAGAGCTGGCGGAACAGCGCGGCCGCGCGCTTGGCGGCATCCGACGCCGGCTCGAGCGAGATCCGAAGCCGCACGCCGGTCGGGAGCATGAGCATGCACTCGGCCCGCGCCGCCAGCGTGAGCGCCAGCTCGCAGGTCTCGCCCAGTTCCTCGTAGGCGCGCTCGGCGGCGGTGAGGTTCGACTCCATGCCGATGACGTTGCCGCGCGCCGCTTCGACACGCACCAGGTTC